>JBAWYM010000001.1:0-73752 GCA_037143575.1 Candidatus Peregrinibacteria bacterium
TCGTTCCTCCACTAAATCCACCGAATCCTCCGCCGCCACGGGTTGATCCGCCTCCGAAGCCCCCGCCAAACCACATGCCTCCTCTGCCACGCGGGCCACGACCTCCGGGCTTATAGAGCTTGGAAGCGACGAAATCGAGCAGGAGACCAAAGAGACCAAGGACAGGAATACTCCACCACCAGGTGTAGAGCAATGCGAGGAAGAATCCCACACCGGAACCGATCGCCCCTCCCAGCCACCAAGACTTGGTCTTTCCGAGGAAGGCAATCATCCATTGCAAAATAATCGCTGCGAAAAAGAAGGCGAATGCAACGAATCCTCCGCCGCTGGAATCAGGTGTAGTGTAACGATCGGCGGTATATTCTCCGCCGATGTGCTTCTGCAGTGACGCGATACCAGCACGAATGCCGCCTGCGTAATCGCCGGTCCGAAAGAGTGGAGTGATATCACGCTCGATCACGCCCTTGACCACAATATCCGGCAGCACCCCTTCGAGCCCAAGACCGGTGGAAATGAAGATTTTTCGGTCCGTGTACGCAATGAGCATGAGGAGACCGTTGTTCTTCGACTGCTGACCGATCTTCCACTGACGAAAGACCTGCACAGAAGCATCGGCAATGGGTTCGTCACCGAGAGTCGGCATGATCAGCACGGCCAGTTCATTACTCGTCTGATCTTTATAGGTCTTCAGGCTATCGGCGATCGATGTCTTGTCCTCAGGAGAAAGAATGCTGGCCATGTCCGTCACGTATCCATCATTGGGCGGAACGGCAAAAGCGGCGCTGGTCCTCGGTATGATGTATAGGAATGAAACAATGACTGAAGAAATGAGGAGAAAACTGTGCGCTGCACGCTGCACGCTATGTGCTTCGCATCGAGCCAATAGTGCTGAGAGGGCACTCATCACTTCGTCTCGGTACCGAAGTCGACTTTCGGAGCGATCTCACTGCCCTGTGCCGCCTCGAAGTTCTTCTCCTGCGGAAAGCCGAGCATCCCGGCAATGATCACCGTCGGGAAGCGGCGTACCGCAACGTTATAAGTGCGAACAGCATCGTTGTAATCGCGGCGTGCCACCTGAATGCGGTTCTCCGTACCCTCCAACTGTGTCATGAGATCGCGGAAAGCCGCAGTCGCTTGCAGCTGCGGATAGGCCTCTACAGTGACGAGAAGACGGGCAATGGCGGATTCCATATTGTTTCCTGCGAGAACTTGTTCCTGTCGGGACGGAGCAGATAGCCACTGCGTGCGTGCCTGGATGACAGCAGTGAGAGTGGATTGCTCAAAGTTCGAGGCGCCCTTCACGGCAGCCACGAGATTGGGGATGAGGTCTACTCTGCGCTGATACGTCGTCTGCACCTGGCCCCAGGCGGTCTTCAACGCTTCCTGCTGACCAACAAGACCATTGTAGCTCATACCGACCCAAAGGCCGATAAGGATAACAATACCGAGCAAGACAAGCCACGGTGAACCACGAAAGGACTTTAGAGCGGTTTTGCCGACGGCCTCAAAGGGAGCTGCCATGAGAAAGTGGGAGAAAGAGTGACTGCAGTATAGCAAAGACATCAAGGGAAAGATCCATTTCCAGTACATGCGGCTGTCATCACCAATCGCCTATTGCTTTTCAGAACAAAAAAAACGGGGCATACGCCCCTCTTCATCCAAGCCACTGCCTTTACTCAGAAACTCCTTCCAAAACATCCTTAATCTCGTGCATCGTTCCCTGCTGCCGAAAAAAGTTTTCTCCATCAGACTGTGGAATGACATTTTTGCGCTCATCCATGACCAACTGAGTTTCCGCTTCCCAGGAACTGCGAGTGCCATGTGACATAAATGAATTGGGGAAATGAAGTAGATACCTGCATTTTCATCCTCCAGATCACAAAGGAAACCTGAATGCGCCATGAACATGACCTGTATACAAAAATGCTCTTTGCGAAGAGCAAATATCACGAATATTGATGATCGAGTCTCGACAAATTATCATAGGAATTTGCTGGAGCCAAAACTCCACAGCTCCATCACTTCCTCTTCGCTAGACGTGCGTCGAGCCTGAGAAGGGACTTCTCGAGCGATGCTTTTCGCTGCGGCTGCGTTACCATAATTCTCTCGATGCGTTTCACCAATCTCTCACGCAAGGCATTGAAGATTGGTGGAAGGTTGGTAGGTGCGAGATGCAAAGACACAGGATTCGAGACAGAGGGAATTGTCGGGGCATGCTGTGTGAGAAGGCGCGTGTCAGGAACGAGTTGCGGTGGCTTCCAGCCTTCCCTCTTTCCGCCACCAGTGGGAGTCGGTCCGACGGAAGCCGAAGACGATGAGGCCGCTACCGGTCGCGCGGACAGCGGAATCCAGTCCGTTGCGACCTTGTAATCCACCGCTGCGCACGAGGTTTGATTGCTGCAGTTGAAGACAATCCATCCGACGTTCTCGCCCCATGCATAGCCGGAGAAATTACCCGAGGCATCGATCGTCACGCCGCCATTCGTCGGGGCAAACTGAATCCACCCGACGTTCTCGCCCCATGCATTTCCACCAAGGACTCCCGCACTCGTATTCGTCACTGTATAATCCACCGTAGCGCATGACGTATCATTGGAACAGTTGAGCGAAATCCATCCTGTCGTCTCGTTCCATGCGTAGCCGGTGAGCGCGGAGTCCGTGACGTGGACGGCGCCCTGCGACGCACCGAAATCAATCCAGCCGATATTCTCGCTCCACGCATAACGATTCACGGCATTGATGGTGCCGTCGGTGGTGGAAGCGACTGCAATGGATGTTGCGCAGAGGATGCTGAAAGCGAGGAGAAGAAAAGGAGAAATGAGGAGGAGCTTCTTCATGGGGGAGGGAGATGGTTGTGAGTGTAGCACTGAGGAACGGCGGGCGAGAAAAAGTTGTCTGGACGATAATTCACATGATTACGGGATGGGCATGGTTCTTGGAATGATCCCTTGATGAATACTCCGGCAGTTTCGCATCACGCAGAAGTACCGTGCGTTTGCAAAAAGAGAAGATGATACACTCACCGTTTTCGTGATCGACGACCATCAATAGATCAAGGTGGCATCAGGGACGATACGCCGCTTTCTCAACTGTGCCACAGTTTGTGTTCCGTGACGGCATTCGCGTAATGTAGGATACATGCGGCATGACAGCACCGTTTTTCAATCTCAATGGCAGAACGCTGGTTCTCATCGACTGGGCAAACGTGTTCCATGCGCAGCGCAAGAACGGATGGACGGTCGACACGCAGAAACTGTTCTCCTTCTTCAGAAACCATCAGAACATTCATGAGATTGTTCTGTTTTACGGAACCGACCAACACGCGAAATCGCAATTTTTCCTCGATACGCAAGCCGCCATCGGCTATCGCATCGTAACGAAAGCAGTGAAGAAAGTGCCGGTAACCACGGATCATGAAGGCAATCCCCTCACGAAACCGATCATGCGGCGCAAGTGTGACTTCGATGTCGAAATCGCCAAAGAGATCCTTTTGAATCTCGATGATGAACGGGGATTCATTCTCGTAAGCGGGGACGGCGACTATGCTCCGATCTTTGATGTGCTCCGAGAACGTCATAAGCAGGCCATCCTTATTTTCCCGAAGGGCGGCCTTGGCCGCGAATACATCGAGAACGATCAGCGAAAGCGGGCAATCTTCCTTTGCTCTCTCGAACGCTTGCGTCCATTGATCGGTTCAAGTGGTTTGATATAGCTTACCTTGCGCGTGCTCACTACAAAAAATATCCCGGCGAGACCGAAGCCTTACCGGGCGTGATTGATTCTATTATATGACTCCTCACCAGTCGGCACAAGGCCAAAATTTCCCAAATTTTTGCGGCGGCCGCACCCGAGACGCTGAGATAAGCAGATGATTCAGATCATCAAATGATCAGGAGACGATCAGGGGCGGAACACGGCACGAAATCTGTAGTCGTTGTTGACGTTGTAGCTATGGAAGAGCGAGCAGGCGTAGTTCATGGCAACCCGCGCGGAAGTGTTGTTGTACTGCTCGGAAAGCCACTCATTATTGCCGTTATTGCTAAGATCAATACATTTGTCCGTCCGTCCGACCATCTGTCCCCAGTCTCCGTGCGTGGTATCCGATGAGCAGGATGTTTCATAATTGTCCGCCCCGGCGCTGTACCCGTTCTTGTAGCCGCAGTAGCCGAAGAAATCCATGCTTGTGGGGAGCCTTGTCCCCTTCCAGTTCTTGAGGACCTCCGGCGTGATGGGTCCCTGTACACCTCCGGAAGCGGCAACGTTGGGGCTGGTGTACGTTCCCTGACCGGGCAGATCTTTCTTGCCGTCGTAACAGTCCGCTTGGCAGAAGGCACAGTCACCTGCATCCCATATGGCATCCGCGGTGCCTGCGGCATTTGTGCCACTGTAAGTGGCCACCGTACCGCTCGGGAAATTGCCGGAGCAGGTGTAGGCGGGGATGTACGTATTGTCACGCACTGAGATATTGTCATCCCCGTTCCAGCTTCCTGCAGATGTGCCAACCTGCTCCGTTCCCTGTACGCAGATGCCGTCCTCGGGATCGGTGGTGTCGCCGTCGCCGTTCCCGTCCGCGAACCAGTACCAGCCGGAGGCGGCCGCGCAGTTCGTGGAATTGAGAGCCGTCGAGCCGTTGCCGGAGCCGTTGGCCACCCAGCCGGTGCCGGGGTAACCGCCGCCGGAGGAAAGCGTGCCAGACACCCCGAAGATGTCTGTGCCGCTCTTGATGTTGCCAACAGCAATATCGCTGTCCAGCGCCGCAATCTGTGCATCAGTTGCGGAAACACGATCATCGCCGTCGTAATATCCCGCAGGAGCGGTGAGGTAGTTGACCCCCAGAGCAGCGGCTTGCGCAGTGGAGACGTTATCGCCATCACGGTCGGTCATGGTTCCCGTATCCAAATTCCAATCACCGGTGAGGTGTGCTGTTTTTCCGGCAAGTACATCACCCACTGCCGCAGTTCCACCATTGGGCGTCAGTGTTCCGTTGATGCCAAGGTAGGTGGTTCCGAGCTTCACCAAATTTGCGGTGATCGTCGGGATCGCATCATAGATCTGCGTGAGTGTTTTGAATGACGCAGCCGGAGCTCCGGACGGAGCGAAAGCGTGATCTCCCGCAGTCGCCGTCGCATTCGTCGTCAGGCGATTGTAAATGTTGGTGAGCGTGTAGCTCGTGGCGGCGGGGGTAGACGGCGGTGCTGTAGGCGAAAGCGATCCGGCGTAGGCGACGGTGGCCAGAGCGAGGAGAAGAAATGGAGAAGTGAGGAGGAGCTTCTTCATGGGGGGGGGAATGGATGAGAGTGTAGCACTGAGGGATGGGGTACGAGAAAAGTTGTCTGAACAATGTTACGACGACATTTTCATAGGAAATAGTTGCCCCCGGAGTGTCGCGCATCGGCTGGAGCGCGCAAGAGAATTGCGCTGTCCTATAACGAAGGGGGGCAGTGTCTCGCATGGATTCTTTTCAAATACTGCCATTTAAACACAATTGTGAAGTTACTGTGGATCAATCGCGGCGAAGTCCGCAGACGAAGCCGGATGGTCGGGGCGGCGGGACTCGAACTCGCGGCCTCCTGCTCCCAAAGCAGGCGCTCTAGCCAACTGAGCTACGCCCCGGACTGTATTCAGTATACCGAATTCATCACGAAACAGAAAGCCGTTATTCTCCATTCAAAAGAAATGGGGATGACGACACAGACAGAAACGCACATGGAACAGGCAGAATAGTGCATTTTCTACAGAACAGGAGTGTCCCGTACATAACGCTTTCTGTATGTATCGCAGAACCTTCCCCTTCAGAATTTCATGCCCAAACCATCTACAACACGCTAGTATCGGCTCCCATGCTCTGCACCGTCATCACCGCCTCGCGCTCCCGCAGCATCGGCTCTGGATTGACCTACGATTCCTCAGATCTGAAAGTCTGCGAAGGTTCGCACGTGATCATCCCCCTGCAGAGAGGCACGATAGAAGGCATCGTCGTGAAGATCGATCAGCAGAAGACGGCCGAGTCCTTTGCCATCAAAGCGATTGCCGATGTGATTGGCCATCAACCTCTGCTCACGGAACCCCAGATACAAACACTTGCCTGGATGGCGGAGGAATATGCCTGCACGCTTCGACATGCCCTCAGTGTGTGGCTTCCAGCGCCTTCCTGGAAAAATCTTGCTCCTATAAGAGAGACGTATTACCGGCTGATCAAACCGGAGATTGAACTCAAAGGAAAACGGCAGCAGAGAATTCTGGAAGTGCTGAGAGGCTTAGACTGGATGAAGGAATCCACGGTTATCGCAGAGTCGGGCGCTCCCAAATCTTCACTGAAAGCCTTCGTCGATACACAAATCCTGGAGATGGAATCGAGGATGGAAATGCATGACGAGCGCAGTCCCGCGCAGATTCTCAATCAACCCGTATTAACGAAAGCGCAGCAGGAAGCCGTAGATTGCATTCGTCAGTCATCCAAACCTTCCCTCCTCTTCGGCATCACCGGCAGCGGCAAGACCGAAGTCTATGCCTCACTGATCGCCGAGCAAGTGGAAAAGGGAAATCAGGCGATTTTGCTCGTGCCGGAAATTCTGCTGACCGAACACTCCATCCAGAGATTTCAGAAACTCCTGCCGCCGGAGCGCATAGCGATCCTCCATAGCAGAATCACGGATGGCGAGAGGAGGAAGCTCTGGCGCAAGATTCGTCGCGGTGATATCGATCTCGTGATTGGCTCCAGAAGCGCACTCTTCGCTCCCCTGCCCCGCCTCACGCTCGTGATCCTTGACGAAGAGCATGAGTGGACGTACAAGAACGAACAGACGCCCCGCTATCACGCACGCGAAACCGCGGAAGCGCTCTGCCGGTTTGCCGGAGGAAAGCTGCTCCTCGGCAGCGCAACCCCTTCCGTGGAATCCTGGGCAAAGGCTAAGAACGGTGCATACACTCTCGTTCGTCTTCCGGAGCGCTATGGAAATGCCAAGCTCCCGACCGTCCGCGTCATCGATCTGGAAGGTGCCGCTTTTGGCAAGCACTACCCCTTTTCCCCTCCACTTATCGAAGCGATCGGGGAGAGATTGAAGAAAGGTGAACAGTCGATCCTCTTTCTCAACCGACGCGGAGTCGGCAGTGCTCTCCTTTGTTCCCAATGCCGCCGTCGGATCATTTCCCCGGCTTCCGATCTCCCCTTCACGGTCCATCGCGACAGCAGAGGTTCACCCTTCCTCCTCGATCACACCTCCGGTCAGCGCTCAGGAATGCCATCGGCATGTCCCTCCTGCGGATCCGTGGATCTCAGGATTGTCGGAGCAGGCACAGAGCGTCTGGAAGATAGCGTGAAGGAGCTCTTCCCCACCGCCCGTATCCTCCGTGCCGACAGCGACACCCTCGTTCATCCGGAGCAGATGCGTACCCTCCTCACGACCATGCGGGAACGCAAAGCAGATATTCTCCTCGGAACACAGAGCATCGTGAAAGGCCTGGACCTGCCGCAAGTCACGCTCGCCGCAGTCCTCATCGCCGACGTCGGCCTGTCGCTCCCCCACTTCCGTGCCGGCGAACGCGTCTTTCAGCTCCTCACGCAGCTCACCGGCAGAAGCGGACGCGCCGCGCCGGGCGATGTCATCATTCAAACCTACCGGCCCGACGCACCGGAAATCCGCTTCGCAGCCCAGCACAAGACCGAAGAATTCCTGGATACGGAGCTCAAGCTTCGCCTCCACGCCGGCTATCCTCCGGCCACCCGCATGATCCGCTTTCTTCTGCGCGGTCCGGATGCCAAGCGCAGAGCCGATCTCCTGACGATTCAATGTCAGATTCGCAATGAAGAGCTCCAGCTCAAACTTTCCATCCACTGCGCCCCAACGCTCTTCGGAGGAGGGCGGGAATGGCAGATTCTCGTCCGGGGAAACAAACCACGGGAAATGCTCCCGAAGCTCGATCTGGATGGTGTAGCGGTAGACGTGGATCCGGTGGAGTGTGTGTGATATTTCCTTGAAGCGCAGGCACCTGTCCTGAGCTGGTCGAATGGATACCTGCCTGCTGACTGCATAAGAAGGCCTCTTCTGAAAATGAACACTCCGCTTCGATCCGCAGGGAAGTATCCCTGCTCTGATCTGATTTTTTCGATGAATCATCTGCTATACTCCCGGCGAACTTCCCCTCCCCATCATGAACCGCATCACCAAATCTCTCCTCATCGTTTCCGCCCTGACGCTCATCACCGTCCCGGCGCTTGCACAAAATGTGAAGAATGAAGCGAAGGACAATCCGATATTCCTCAATTTCCTCACAACCCACGGCAACGCCTACATTGCAGGCTCTGAGGTTTCTCTCACCGACAAAGTCACCGGTGACCTCGTGACCGCCGGAGGGAACATCACCATCAATGGAGCCGTGGATCAAGATATCCTGGCAGCCGGAGGCAATATTTTCATCAATGCTCCTGCAGGAGGTGATGTCCGCATTGCGGGAGGAACACTGGTGACCAGTGGGAATGTGAATGGCGATCTCGTGGCAGCTGGAGGAACGATCTCGGTCAGCAGCAATAGCATTGTTCGAGGTGATCTCCTGATCGGCGGTGGTCAGGTGACCATTGCCGGAACAGTGAATGGTGCTTCGACCATCCGATCCGGTACGGCAAATATCTCAGGGGAGCTCAAAGGAAAAACGGATATCAGCGCTGATCAGATTGTCATTTCCGGCACCTTCGACGGAGATACAGCCCTCGCAGGAAAGTCGATCACTCTGACTTCCACTGCAGTGCTCAAAGGAAAAATCCGCTATTGGCTTCCTGAAGCGGAGAAAGCAGCGTTCGAGGCAAGCCCGCAACTCAAAGGCTCTGTCACCTTCGACCCAACACTTGAGAAATCGGGGAAATCAGGACCTTCCAAAAATGAGATGGCAGGCGCGTTCCTTGCGCTCTTCCTGGGCTTCGAGCTCTACATGCTCTGCGCCATGGCGATCATCATTCTCCTCCTCGTCCTCGCATCCAAAACATTCGTCCCCGATGCAGCACGCGAACTCTCCGTAAATCCTTGGAAGTGTCTTCTCCTGGGCTTCCTCTACTTCGCAGCCGTTCCCGTCGCCTCCTTCCTTCTCATACTCACGGTCATAGGCATCCCGCTCGCTGCCACCATTTTCGTAGTCTACATGATCTCCCTCTTCTTCGCGAAAGCGGTGGCTGCCGTCGTCATAGCCGAAATGGTCAACCTCCGTCGCAAAGTCCGCTGGGGCACCTTCATGATGTTGCTCATGAGCATCGTCGCCTACATCCTCCTGAAGATTGTCGGCGCTGTCCCGCTCATCGGCTGGATCATCTCCATTGCTGTAATGTTCCTCTCGTACGGAGCGATGCTGACGATCAAGTGGGAGCGGTGGAAGAAGGTACGATGAGGAAGTTTGAGAGATTGTAAGGGTTGTAAGGGTTGTAAATGTGAAACCTTTTGAACCCTTAGAACCTGTTCAACCATTACATACATGGGAACAAAGCCGCGCTATCCGCTCATCGCTCCCCGCTCTCAATCGATCCAGCGCCACTCCCGCCGCCACCGACACATTCAGCGATTCCTTCTTCCCGTGCATCGGGATGAAGACCACGGAATCACAGAGCTTCAGTAATTCCTCCGGCACACCCAGTACTTCCTGCCCCAGAATCAAACAAACCTTCTCGGGTGATGCAAACTTCGTAATATCGATCGCACCTTTGGTCAGTTCCAACGCAACGATGCTGTAGCCTTCCTTCCGTAACTTCCTGATCACCTTCACCGGATCGTCCTGCTGCTCCCAGGCAATCCACTCCTCCGCTCCCAGAGCGGTTTTGCTGATCTCCCGACGCGGCGGAGTGGCGGTGTAGCCGGTAAGGAAGATCTTCTCCACGCCGAAGGCATCCGCCGTCCGAAAGAACGAACCGATATTCCAGAGGGAACGGATGTTGTGAGCCAAGAGGACTATGTGAGGACGAAGCATAACAATGTCATAGTGAGCGTAGTCGAACTATGACATTGAATTGCATCCTTCGACTACGCTCAGGATGACAATGACTACGCTCAGGATGATAATTGCTACTCTCAGAATGACAATTACTACGAGGATGACACGCTGAGTGTATCACGATACCATCACTTCCATGCTCACCTTTTCGCCTCCATCCGCCTTCCCACCCGGCACTATTGAGCGCCTCCTCCTGGAGAGCTACACACCGATCAAAACTCAACTGACAGAAGCAGAATGGACCAAGCTCACAGGGAAATTCAGCGAATTCGAACAGGAGGTCGCTCTCCACCCCGAAGTCGCCCGCTGCACGTTCATCAGCATCGTCGATGGAAGCCCCATCGGCGTCGGTTCTTACGATCCCCGCCTGTCCGACATGGGCATCATCGGAGACAATGTGATTCTTCCCGCTGCACAGGGCAAAGGCTATGGAAAGCTGCAACTCCTAGAAATCCTTCGCCAGCTCAAAGCAAAGGGATGTCATCACGTTCGCGTGAGCACCGGTGATCATCCGTTCTTCCTCTCCGCGCAGAAGAACTATCAGTCCGTGGGGTTCAAGGAAACGCGAAGGTTCATTGATGAAGACTGGCATGCCGGACAGATCGAATATGAGATGGATCTATGAGAATTTAATTTAACTGTCATCCAATTTGTCACAGTGAGCCGAGCCTGTGCTGAGCCGGGACGAAGCATCGAACTGCGACAAATTGGCTCATGTCATGGTTCGACGCGGCTCACCATGACAACCTTTCCATCACACTCGCATGCGGATTCCCAAAGATTTCCAAAACCGCAGACTGAAGTAATTGATCCTCCTTCACTCCACGACAGACATAACAAACTCCGGTCTGACTAGCCCCGCGAAGCTCCGAACCCGTAGGGAGCGTAGTGGGGCTTCCCTCCCCTATTGCCCCTGCACCGGTATCAGGAATATCACGTCGCAGAAACGCTACAGAACCTTCCAACGGTGATTTCCTCATCAGTTCAAGCTTCTTCGCTGCGCTATCCCAACGAAAGAACTTCCCATCCTTCCGAACAACCGCCGTTTCTTTATTCGGATTGAAGAGGGACAAAGTAGACAAAATCGACTCCGGCGTTCTCTTCTCCGGCGAAAGATACTTGTACTGCGTGAGCCTCAGATCCGGAACAATCCGATGCGCCGCCTGTTCCACTGTACGCTCCTCGTTATTGGTAATAATCGTCCCAATGAAAATCTCCGTGCTGCGAGGCCTTCGGGCTGTCACCGAAACTTTTTGCCCTATCTTGTCCAGCGAAGCTCCCGCAGGAGCGAAGTTGGATGCCATTTTGCCTTCTCTTGCCCCGCGAAGCTCCCGCAGGAGCGAAGTGGGGCGTTCTATCCACCTCCTCATCGAGCCAAAATACTCCACCCCATTCTCCGTCCGCTCCGGATGCGGCATCAGCGCTACCACATTCCCCGCAGGATTGCAGATTCCCGCGATAGCAAACGTCGAACCGTTGGGCGTAATCACCGGATCATCGGACACATTTCCGTGTTCGTCGCAGTAAGAAAATGCCAGCTGATCATTAGCCTTGAGCGTCTTCCACACATCCGGGTCTTTGGTAATGAATCTTCCTTCTCCGTGAGCAATCGGCAAATGTTGAGTACCTTCCCAATCCGACGTCGCACACCGGTCACGCTTGCACGTCGGCGTGATCCACACCCACTCGCTGATGAATCCGGGCGACTCGTTCCCTAAAGCATTTCTGGCAAGGCTCATCTTCAAACCATGATCCAACGGAACAAGCCCGCTTTCGACGAGCACCTGCGCCCCATTGCAGTTCCCGATGATCACTTTCCCCTTCGCGGATTCCTCATGAAGCAGAGCAAAGAGCGGATCCCGAGCGGCCACCATTCCGGCTCGCCCACGATCTTCATACGCGAATCCACCGACGAGGAAGTACCCGTCAACATTCTCGAGCTTGGAAACCGGATCATTCCATTTGAAGAAGAGTGCATCCATTCCCGCATTCTTCACCGCCCGGATGGATTCCACTTCGCAGTTGTTGCCGGGGAAGGAAACTATAGCAATAAGCGGCTGTTTTGGGGGTTTTTGCATAGTGAGTAGTGCGTAGTGAGTAGTGAGTAGGTCACACTATAGATTTTGACAACTTATTGAGCATTTTCATAACTTCATCGAGAAGTTCAACGGCTTCAGTATATTCATTCACATCAATCGGAAACAATTCTTTGCAGAGTTCTAGTTGTGTTTCCAATTCAGCACCAGACCCAAAGGCAATGAAAAGAAAATGTCTAAAATCTTTAGGAGTTCCTCTTCTACTGCCTTCTGCGATGTTTGATGGTATAGAGATAGCACAACGCTTCATTTGGGATGATAAACCAAAAACCTCATCTTTCGGTAGAAAAGATATCAACTTATATACGGCTTTAGCAAGCTTCATCGATTTCTGCCAAACGATTAATTCACGATAACTTTGAACAGACATTGCCCGACCATTCTACCCACTACCCACTACCCACTACCAACTAAACTTTCATAATTTCCTCCTCTTTCTTCTTCCGCACATTCTCAATATCCGCATTCGCCTTGTCCACCATCTTCTGGAGATCATCCTGCTGCGTGTAGCGGGCGTCTTCGTCCTTCTCCTCCGCCTTGATCTTGTCCAGAACCGTCTGGCGATGCTGGCGAATGGAAATCTTGGCTTCCTCAGCGAGCTTCTGGATGATTTTGACGAGATCCTTGCGCCGCTCCTCCGTCATCTGGGGCAGATTGAGGCGTATCACCGTTCCGTCATTCACCGGTGAAGCACCGAGGTCGGCCTGCTGCAGAGCCTTCTCCACGTTGGACATGATGGTGCGATCCCACGGCTGGATCACGATGGTCCGCGCATCCTGGATGGAAATGCCGGCAAGCGTCTTGAGTGCCTGACGGTGACCGTAAGCCTCCACCTCCACATGATCGACCAGCGAAGCATTGGCACGTCCCGTCTGGAGCTTACTGAATTCCGCGAGGAGGTACTTGATGACGTTTTCGGATTCGGTCTGGAAGGGAGCGAGGCGGAGATGCGGCATAATGCGGAGTGGAAAGTGGAAGGAAGAAGGAAAGAGGAAAGCGTGAGGTGAGCCGGTACAAACCAAGGAAAGTGACCAATCGCAATTCGCAAATCCGGAAATCGCAAATCTCACCGATGCACGAGCGTGCCGATCTTCTCACCTTTGGCAGCTTTGAGCAATGTGCCTTCTTTGCCGAAGTCGAAGACGCGGATGGGGAGATTCTGATCCGCACACAAGCTGAACGCCGCCTGATCCATCACATTGAGGTGCTGCTCGAGAGCCTGTTGGTAGGTCAGCTCATCGTACATCTTGGCGGTCTTCGAGGTCCGAGGATCCTTGTCGTAAATCCCTGCAACATTCGTGGCCTTCAGGAGGACATCGCAATTGAGCTCCAAAGCTCGCAAAGCGGCGGCGGAATCTGTGGTGAAGTAGGGATTACCGGTACCGCCGGCGCAGATCACAATCCTCCCCTTCTCCAGATGCCTTACCGCTCTGCGACGAATGAAGGCCTCGGCGAGCTGGGGAATATCGATGGCGGAGCAGACACGCGACTGACACCCGATCGATTCCAGTGCGGATTGCAGCGCCACACTGTTCATGATCGTCGCGAGCATCCCGATGGCATCACTGGCCGTGCGCTCGATGCCGCTCTCCTGATTGTCGCGAAATCTCCAGATATTGCCGCCACCGATCACGATGACAACCTGAATCCCCTCCTCCAGCACTTCCTTGATGCGCTTGGCCATGCCCAGGAGAACTTTGTGATCCAGCCCAAAAGGCTGCTTACCGGCCATCGCTTCGCCGGAGATTTTCAACATAATGCGTTTGTACTTCATCGTCGGAGAGTATAGCGGGAATACTTCAAAGGGCAAAAGAGCAAAGTATCCTGTCACAGAGCATCATGTCACAGTGAGCGTAGTCGAACTGCGACATGATGCGATCTGTAGCCATGGACGATCGAAGGCCGTGTCATTTCCTTGACTTCCATCCATCCAAGTATATATTCCGACCGTGATCCACCTCTCCTCCCTCGCCGCAATGCAAATGATGATGCGCTCAATGCGAGGGCAGGTTGCTGCGTAGAAATAGATCAGCACCTGAAGTACCCCCTCGCACCGAAGCGAGGTTTTTTTGAAACGTACCCGCGGTACATCTCTACTCCCACTTCTCTCCATGATCATCTCTTCCGCCTCCACCGTCCCCACCTCCATCATAATGATGATGGCGATGATGATGACCCCTCTGCGAGGCGGGTGTGAGACGTAAGGAAAAATATCTCACTTCAACCCCAACCCTCGCAGAAATGCGGGGGTTGATTTTTATATCGTTCATTTCCGCCCTTCCCCAATGCGCCTCTACATCCTCTATCTACGTACCGACTGCATGCTCATGCGACCTGTCTTTATCCCAAACTCTATTTCTTCATTTCTCCCCAATGACCATGACAACCTTTGAATCAACACCGGCAGAAGATACGGAATTTAAGCTCCGTAAACCCACGCGCACACTGTTCTACTCCGATACCGTCGGCGGACAAACACTGCAACCGAACGGTGAACTCGAGCATCCATTCAACAGGCCATGCCTCGAGGAAATTCTCACGCAAGTCGTTCGCTCTCCAACCTTCGGAGGCAATCCGGAACGAGCCCATACCTTCGGAAGAGAAGGCTCCTTCGCACATCTCGTTGATGAGGCGCGCAGACTGCATAGAGAGCCCGCCATCGTCGGACCGCAAGACAAAACGTTTTTCGCCCTCAATGGAGCACCAAGACTGACCACCAAAGCGGGATCCGGAAACGGCAATACCTTTTACTTCGGCAGACTGCACCCCAATTTGGAAGTCGTCGGTCCGGCGCATTGCTTTGCACGTGTACGACATCTTATTGAGGATGGACGAGTGCAATTATCCGAAGTGGATGGTGAAGGAGTGATCTGGCCCGAAAAATGTCAGGATCGTTCTTCTCATTTGCTGAGGTTGTCACAAGGAAGAGATCGGCTCAGGGGTCAGGGCAGAGCCGTTGGAGCTGAAGTGGTTCCAAAGATCCCTGAATGGACGGTGGGAGCGGTGGACAATTTCGGAGGATTCAAACTCTCCGTCGCAGATACTTGGAAATTCGTGGAGAGCGTTCGCAAAGAGGAAAGCCGTGGAAAAGATGGCCTGAAAACGATTGGCCTGGAGATAGGTGGCGTTCGTCAGGAAGTGGCTTCGGTACTCGATGCTGCTGCCCTTACAGATCTCCATCAACGCATCAAAGGTGATCCGACACGACTCGTGCTCTACCTGGACCACACGCGACCTCAGAAAGATGCAGAAGGAAATCTCTTCGGTGCTCCAACGCTTTATTGGCCGTGGGCAGATCGATCCACTCCGAAGGAGAAATTGCTGACGCATTCTCCCTACGGAAAATTCGGCGCCAACCCGCACATCGAAGGTCTCCCCGTTAATATTTCCTGATTTCATTCCCCTCATCCCATGCGCTTCTACATCCTCTACCTCCGTACCACCTGCATGCTTATGCGGGATAGCTAAGCGCCAAAGCATTGTATTTCTTCTTCCCCCCAATTCTCATGACTAATGAATCTCCAGAAAATGACCGCCCACATACAAGTGATGACACAGTGCCGTCAAAGCCGCCAAGCGCTGATAGACATCAGCAAAACCATTCTATCCGACCCCACAATTATCAATCGGTATTCAAAAGAATGTATGAGGAAATTGATGAAGAATTGAGACGGGCTTTCACAGAGTTACTGTCTAGCATGAGTTTGCCTTTTGATCTCAAAGGTGGTCTTCATCAAGCTAGTGACGAAAGTACTGTGTTTTTGCGGTGCGTACGATCAGAAACCGTCGAAGGAAAGGTGTTTCATTATTACGCAGGTTTTATACATGATTCATTTCCCGCTAGCGCAGCTGTTATAGGAATTCCATGGCAGATCATAGATGCTTCAACGAAGAAAGTGATTGGTGAAGGTACCACAGAAGTATGCGGCCACTTTGGATTCCGGATCAAAGATTCAGCTGTTTCGGAACCAAAGAAATTGGAATTGCGTTTTGGGCAACAACAATCAGCCATCGAGCAATCTGCGTCTCCTCCATCTGTATGAGATGTTCAAATTTCTCATTTCTCATTCATTCCCCCCCACTCCCATGTCCGAGAAACCTTCAGAACATCAACGGCCAAAAAGATTGCTTACCTTTCCTGAATTCGTTCGTAAAGTAGAAATCTGTACCGATAGATTACTGGCAAGAGCTGATCAGAATTTAGATGACCATGAGGATGATGCACCAATGGATCAAGCACGAATTGATGAAATCCGCCGCAGAGTTGCTAAAAGACTCGCCTCCACTCCCAATCACGAAAACCTAGTTGACCACGATCAGCAAATATCTACATTTTCACTCGATGATATCGCTGAGAATGATGGTGACACTCGTGCTGATTATGAAGAAATCGTAAGATTGCTTGAGAGCATGCCCGATGAACGTCTCTCTGATGAGGCAGCTGTTGTTCTCTATGGTAATTTCCGGGATAGGGTGAAGAGACAGTTGGGTATTGAATTACCCGAGAAATTACCTACAGCTCTTCCATCAGAGGAATAGCCAGATTCAATCGTGGGGCGAATCCCCCTTCGCCCCACTCATTGGATGACCCTTCCCAAATCCCGAAAACCCCCATTGCTTAGCCCAGATTCGCTGCTACAATGGCATTCAGCACTTCCTCCTCTCTTTTCCCATGGCCGATCCGACACCCCCCACGCCTCCCCGTCCCGGTGATCCCGTCCCCGCAGGAGGGCTCGATCCCACGCAGGTTTTCGGTACGCCACCGCCACCGCCTCCACAGGCCGGTGCCGCTGGTGCTGCCGGAGCCAAGCCTGTAGCCGGTGCTGCTGGTGCGCAGGATGATGGTGCGATTCCACAGGACATGGGTCCGCCACCGCCTCCGGTGGGGACGATCGCGACCAAGGAAATGGGATTCGATGATGAGGACATCCGTATTCTCGGCGAAATCGGCAATTACCGCTTCGGGAGCATTACGGTTTCACTGACCAATGACAATATCATCGTCCCCGCTCATACCGAGACGAAGATGGACGAGCAGCTTTTCTTGACCTTGCTCCGCGGTTCCATCTCCCTCACACGCGACGAGAAGTGGCGCATCATCCAGGCCATTCCCAAGCTCAGTCAGTTCCAGATCGATGAGCTCCAGAAGATCCTGGAGGAGGAGAAGAAGAAGTTCTCCGAGCTCTCGCCCAAGCACCTCCTTCAGCTTCAGAAGTTGGAACAGAAGCACGCCGCCGACTGGACCGATCTGCAGGCTGTCACCGTGCAGACGGCCGCCAAGAGCGACGAAGCAGCGAAGGCAGAGGAGATCAGGAAACAACTGGGGCTATAATTGGATTTTTTGAGCATAGTGCTGTTATGAGTATGTTGAGCATTGGCGATTTGAAATTTGCGAATTGCGATTGATTACTGAATGGGACTACAAATCGCAATTCGCCAATCAAGAAATCGCAAATCTTTTAGATAACGTTCATCCGATACACCACAAACACTCCAATTCCAATGAGAGTGAAAAGTAGGCCGCTCTTCCAACTCCCCTCAATCTTCTTCCACATGCCGCTGAGGAGCAGAAAAAGCCACGCAGCGAACGTGAAACTGAGGACGAGGGGAGAGAGGAAGAGTCCCTCCAGGAAGGGAATATCAAAAGGGAGAAGCCGAAACGATGTGTACGACCCGATGGCGTAGACCAGGAAGTACCACGCGAGGAGCCAGCCCGCATAGAGCCGAAGCGTATCGATCAGCGGAAAATAGGTGGATGACGCGGTTTCTGCAGGTGCTGGTGAAGAAGAATTGGGCGCAAATGCATCTGGCGGTTCTGCAACAGCCGAAAAAAGCTTCTCTGCTTTCTCGGGTGTCAGCTGCTCTCCGGTCACTTCCCAGGGAATCGCATTCTCCGCCATGGTTGTTTCGTGAATTTCCTGAACCGTAAGGGATAATTCCTTGAGAGCATCGCGGGCATTCTCGAGGCTTTCGGCAGTTACCGTCCCTTCCTTCATCTTTCCATCACTGTCCTGGGCGGTATAGGAGAATTGGGGCATGGGAGGATCATAGCATATTGAGCTGCGACAATTGTACCTGTGAAGAATGAAGTGCTGATATTTGCGATTTGCGATTTACGAATTGCGAATTGATCGTGGATAAATCGCAATTCGCAAATCAAGAAATCGCAAATCGTCCTCTACTTCTTCTCCGTCGCCGTCAGGTGCGCCGTCATATAATCCACAGCGCCCTTCAGGCTTGCTGGAGCGGAGATCTCGAAATGCTGATTACCGGTCCAAGCCTTGAATCCAACGACCTTGTCTCCGGAAGACAAAACCTGCCCATCCGTAGCGCCGGTGGTCGAAATGTCTCCGCTGAGGAGATTGACGACGATCGGTCCGTCACCCACGGCATTAATTTCCGCTGCACTCGCCTCCACGCGCCAGAGCGCAGTTGTGTTGGCGGAGAAGGAAACGTAGTACCAGTATTTGTGCATGGGAACGCAGAAACCGATGTGATCGGTGCAATACTTCTGCGTCCAGTTGGCATCGGAGAAATCCTCTTTGGCCATTTTCTTGACGAGTGCGAGGAAAGATTCGGTCGGCACTCCAGCAACAGGAGAAACTGCAGCGACTGAACTGCTCGAAACCGGATTCGGCTTGATGACCGGAGGAGTGACAGAAGGTACGGCAGGAGCTTTGCTGGATGCTACGGTTGGGACCGAAGAAACCACTAGCGGGGCTTGGGACTGAACGGATGATGTCGGCGCGAAGCTCTCGGATGAAATCAGCGATGCCTCAGATGAGGACGATAAAGGTTCGACAAGGAGCTGAATTTTCTCGACGCGCATAATGGTCCCTCCCTGTTCTGTCGTCGGACGCGTGGATCCTGTCACTTCCGCCTCTTCACCGACATAGCCATTGAGATCCACAGTCTCGCTCGACAGCAGAATGAAACCTCCGGTACTGAGCTGCAGTCGGTGTGTCCCTTCCATGTACACGCTCACGGTATTGGTCTGGACGATTCCCTGATAGACCACATTATGCGTTTCGACGACCAGTGCTTCGCTCGAAGCAGGAGCCGACGAGGAAGATTCCCCTGCAGAAGATGGAGTGGTCGTGCTGCTACAGGCGACGAGCAACGTGGGGAGAAGGATTGCTACGGAGAGAAGGACGGTGCGTGAACGCATAATTTGGAGAGGAAATTGGAAAGTGGAAAGTGGAAAATGACGTCTTTGAAGCTTTGAGCATTCCACGAGAAAATAGATCTGTATTGTAGGCGACTTAAGGAGATGAGGATAGTTGTTCTCCAAAAAGAGCGGCCGAAGCCGCTCTCTTTTCAATGACAAAATACGAAGCTACTTCGCGAGAAGAGCATCGATGGCCGTCTGGAAGTTGGCAACCGGCTGCGCACCGGATACCTCCTTCACCTGCTTGGTCTCATGGTTCACGATAATATTTCCCGGAGTTCCGCTGATACCGACCTTGCTGCCGGATTGCTCCATATCGCTGATCTTGGATGCAAACTTGCCACTATCGAGACAGGTCTTGAAGGCTGCCTCTTTGAGGCCGATGGCCTTGGCATACGTCGCAAGCTGAGCGATGTCGGCACCCTTTGCATAAATCATGTCTGTCATCTCCCAGAACTTCGTGTTCCCTCCCAATTCGGTAGCACACTCGGTGGCCTCAGCGGCCTTCTGAGCGTTCGGGTGCATTTGGGGCGGAAGCGGGAAGTGACGGAAGACCCAGTTCACCTTTCCGCTATTGTCTTTGATGATCTGCTCAATCGTAGGATGCACACGAGCACAGAACGGACATTCCAGATCCGAGTACTCGATGATCGTAATCGGAGCATTCACGTCACCACGGATGTGATCCGTCTGGGAATCTACGGGCAGAATATCCGCATAAGCGGGAGCTGTGTCTGCGGGAGGAGCCGCAGGAGGAGTAGGCTGCTGAGCCGTGGGAGCTATAGCAGTAGGAGCCTTGATGGGTATACTAGTCATTTTCGCTGCGGTGAAACCGACGATGATGCCAATGAGGACCATCGCAATGCCAAACCACATCTTGGTATCGGATTGCTGAGAAGAATCAGCCATAGGAGTAGGGGGAAAAATGCCCGCCCAGTGTGCGGGAGGTTTATGAGGTTGTAAAGTCAGGAAATCTTTCAGCAATGATTGACGAAATTCCGATCGACATTCTGCGCTGCTGTTCAGGAATGTCTCCCCTCAAATGCCGCTACCGGATACCGTCGAACCGGACTCTGCACTCGCATGTAACAATGCGTACTTTCGGGGAATAGACAAGGGCATTCCCTTATAACGTGAAATCAGCGGACGATCTTCGATGCGACCATCGCTGTAGGAAACTTCCTGAACCCAAGCGATTTCATTGGAACGAATCGTCTTCGATTCCAACGACTGCTCAGACTGGTCCGTATCGGCGAAATATGGGCCACGGATGTCAGTCATCCTCCCGTCGGGTGTGCCGTAAATATTCACCACTACTTCCGTTCCTTCATCGTACGACTGAATAAGAATCCAACTTGAAGAATCATTCATAAACGTAAGATCCTGCACCCCCGGAAGAACCGTTGCATCAATTCCGACGCCAAATTTTTCATAATAGGACACATATAGGCTGTGATTCGCGCGCTTTTCGATCGGAAATCCCGCACTCAGAGCTGCTCGGAGAGCTGTCGTAGAAACCTGGCAGATTCCGCCACCGGGAGCCATCACAAGTGTCCCCCCATCGATGATGATTTTCGCCATGTACCAGCCGTTGCCCGTCGTGACCGGCTTGCCAATCGTCGCGTTGAACGAGAAGGTTTCACCCGGGCCTACGAGAACATTACTGAGATGATCATTCGCAGCTTTTTGGACATTCCTGATACGAGCAGCCGGAGAACCACTGAAATCCGAGCGACCACTGCCGAGAATCGTAAGACTCCCGAGTTCCCTGCCGGTTGCATTGATAATCGGCCCACCGGACCATGTCAGTGGCAAGGACACACGATCACCACCGGTGACCAGGACATTGGCGATATCATTGGTTGTTTTCGTCACATCGAACGTGTAACCGAACTTGGCCACTCCATCAGAAATCACACGAAGAACGTCGCCATCATCCACCGTTTCTTGGAGTGTCGATCCGACGGGACGAATGATGCCTTCGATAGATGCATACGTGAGCGTCTCTGCAATACTTGCGGTGTCAAGAATGAAATGGGCTTGTGTTGTCGAAATTTCCGGGCGCATCCACTGCGGATAGGTCTGTACGCCGACAATCCAAGGGTGCGTCGTACCATCAGGAAATCGGAGATCAACTGTGACAGAGCGATTCATGAGAGCGTGCTGTTCACGAATCGCCGTGACAAGAGCGGATATCGAAGGAGTCGGAAGAGAGCGCTTCGCAAGTCTCCTACTGAGTCGCGCGGCAATACGCAGGAGCGCGGCATCACTATCGGAAAGAGAGACCGGAACCTCAGATGATTTCCACGATGGCAATAACGGAAGGTTGACGGACGCCGAGAATATCAATGGAGATTGCTTCGACGAAAGCATGAATCCCACAGAAAGACTAAGACACAGCGCTCCCAGAGTCAGCGCAATTCCTGTTCGAAAATACTTTGAGTGTTTGAAGTTCATAAATGTGGTTGTTATGTATATTATAATATATTATTATTAATTTAGCAAATGATTACTCCATACGTGATATGAGGCAGAATCCCCTTCATCAGATGATTCAAACATACAATATGAACAATTTATGTATGCAATACTATGACTACTGAGTGTCGCAAGCCCTGCTGATTGAATCTCGGCCATTCTGGCCTAGTATCGCGAAGTGCAAAAGCAGCCATTTCATGATCCGGTTCTGCTGGCGGAAGTCCTTTCCCTTCTCGATCCGGTCTCTGGTGAATCCGTTCTCGATGTCACACTCGGGCTCGGGGGACATGCATTGGCATTTTTGAAAAAGATAGGGCAGAAAGGTTCTTTCGTCGGAATGGAAGCAGACGCGGAGAATCTCCTTCTCGCGACCAATCGTCTGTCCTCCTCTCCGGCTGCCGTGAAGCTCATCCACGGAAATTTCCGGGATATCGCTTCGTTCACAATCGACCCAGTGGATATACTTTTTGCTGATTTGGGATTGAGCTCGCCGCATATCGATGATGCCACACGCGGTTTCTCTTTCCGTGAAGACGCTCCACTCGATTTGCGCTTCGATCGCACGCGGGGACTGAGTGCGGCACAGTGGCTCTCCGATGCCTCTGAAGCCTCTGTACGTTCAGTGCTACGGGAATACGGTGAGCTTGCTCAAGCCCATCAGATTGCTCGCTCTCTGTGCGCGAAGCAGCCACAGACAACGAGCGGCGTACAGCAAGCGGTAGAGCAGGCTTGTGGCTGGCGTGCGCGCTCGGTACTGCCACAAGTGTTTCAAGCTCTGCGCATCGCCGTGAACGATGAATTGGTTGCTCTCGATACTCTCCTTTCCATCGGCCCTACCCTCCTTCTTCCTGGCGGACGTATGGGAATCATCTCGTACCATTCCCTCGAAGACCGAAGAGTGAAGCAATCTTTCCGTACGCTCGTAACTCCAGAAATTGATCCCCGAACTGGAGGCATCAGTATTCCTGCACCTTTCGCTCTCATCACGAGAAAACCCGTTGCCCCATCATCCGAAGAAGTCTCTATCAATCCCCGCGCACGCAGTGCAAAATTTCGGGCGATCCGGAAGATGCGTCTGTGAATATTGCTCTATCTGCTACACTCCTCATCCGTGACCCGACAGTCGACGCCATCGGCTCTCCCCAATCGCTCCTCTTTGGGCCAAATGGTGAATCAGAGCACCGTATTACTTATGATATCTATAGGATCACTCATCTTGTTACTCGCTCTGCTCATTCTCTTCCATCAAAACGCAACAGCGACGAAAGGGTACCAGCTGCGCACCCTCGAGCGGGAACGATCTCAGCTGCTCCTCGAAGAAGAAATTCTCAATATGCAGGTGGCAGAAGCGCAAGCCCTGCACCGATTGACGGAAGATTCCTTGGTTCAAGTAATGATTCCGATGAAGAATGTCCACTACGTGCAGCAGGATGTAACTGTTGCGGAACGAGAAAAAGACATTGGAAATGGAAATATTACGAAATAGCCATTTGAATGAATATTCCTTTAGTATTCAACAATTCTTCCAGTTTTCCCGGGTGGGATTATTATTAATAGAACATATCTCGTGTACCATGCAAGTTTCAGAGGAAGATAAAAGTGCGATTCTCTGCTAAAATAACAGGAAAACAAACATGCATTCCTTTCGACCTCTCTCGCTGGCATTCCTCTTCTGCCTCTTGGGCAGCGCATTTGGATTCATCCTCCCGAATACATTTCTTCGAGCCGCTGTCACGACTCCAACATTCACTGAATGCATTGGCAAAACGTACCCATCGCCCGGTTGTCCTCTCAAAGGCATCGGCACCGATATCATCAACTCGTTGGGGCGACCAGTTCATTGCGGAGACGCCATTGTACAATCGAACGAAGGGGAGGAATGCGATCTTGGTCGATTTAATGGTATCAGCACGTGCTCAGATGCCTGCACTCTTCTCTACTGTGGCGATACGGTGGTGACACCTTTCCTCGGCGAGGAATGTGAGCCGACCTTCAATGAAGTGTATGCCATTGATCCGAAGACCGGACAGATTGGAACACAGCGCACATTTACAATCCCCACCTGTGGAAAATCCTGTAGTCCTCCATTGTGTGATGTGACAGGTAATTGCTCTGGGGGGTGTGAATGGATATTTCTCGCAACCTGTGCGGGATCAGGAAGCAGCACTTCCCAAAATTCGCCACTGGAGGTCGTATCGATTGCGCAATCCTCTCTTTTCTCATCTCAGGCTTCCGAGTTGATGCACACAGTTGCGCCCACAGTGCGCTGTGGCGATGGAGTTCTTCAGGATAGCGAAGAGTGTGATGATGGAATGAGGAATTCTGACCTTCTCCCCAACGCATGCCGGACGAACTGTCGGAAATCCTACTGTGGAGATGCGACGACTGACCACGGGGAACAGTGTGATACTGGGGCACGGAACGGACAACTTTGCATATCATCCTACGGGCAAAGCTGCACGTATTGTGCAAGTGATTGTCGCATGCTAGCAATCCAGGGTCCACGCTGTGGTGATGGAACAGTCGATGAAAGCGAGCAATGTGATGATGCTGCACGCAATGGACAGATCTGTACGCCGACCTACGGTCAGAGCTGCACGTATTGCATCAGTGATTGCCGCACAAAGACAGTCCAAGGTCCACGCTGCGGAGACGGAACAGTCGATCAGAGCGAGCAGTGTGATGACGGTGCACGCAATGGACAGGTCTGTACTGCTTCATACGGCCAGAATTGCTCATACTGTGCAAATGATTGCCGTGAGCTCACATTCCAAGGTCCGCGCTGCGGTGATGGAGCGGTGGATAAAAGCGAACAGTGCGATGACGGGGCTCGCAACGGACAGATCTGCAGCGCGTCCTATAATCAGACGTGTGACTACTGCACGAATGAATGCGCCTTAACAACCATTCATGGCCCTCATTGCGGTGATGCAACGATCAACCTCGGGGAACAATGTGATGATGGCCCAAGAAATTCTGACGTCATCCAGAATAGCTGTCGTACCAATTGCACTCTGCCACACTGTGGTGATGAAATCATCGACAAAGGAGAGCAGTGCGATAATGGAGTTCGCAACGGACAGCGGTGTACAGTTTCCGATGGACAAAGCTGCGATTTCTGTTCACTAGAATGTTCGACCGTTACCCTCAGCGGACCGCGCTGCGGAGACGGCATACTTCAATCCTCAGAACAGTGTGACGATGGTCCAAGAAATTCGGACGTGATGTCCAATGCCTGCAGAACGACCTGCACTCTCCCCCGGTGTGGAGACGACATTCTCGACAAAAGTGAATCCTGCGATCAGGGAGCTGCGAATTCTGATGTCGCACCCAATACCTGCCGACTCGACTGCTCACTTCCTCACTGCGGAGATTTCGTCATCGACAGAGGAGAGGAATGCGATGGGGGCAAAGATTGCACCTCGCAATGTCGCACAATCGGCTTCTTCGCAGCCCATGCAGGGACCATTGCATCAGGCGGGATCGCCGCGATCTTCCTCTCACTCATTCTGAGCTTCCTCTTCCGCAGAAACATCCTGTCTACACTGGGATCAGAAATGAATGGGCACACTATTGTTCCCTCCATCGATGATGTGCCACTCGATACCATCGAAATGCCGTGGCAGAAGTTCGGAGGAAAGCCGGGGAAGTAATATCCATAGGATAGTATGAAGGGAACAGTATTCAGTATTATGGGATCACAAACGAACCCTTATCGCTGTATACTTGCCCCTTACCCCATCATTCGATCTCCCTCAGCTGCACCGTCGTCACGTGTGCATCGCCTTTCGCGAGGACATCCGTGAGAAGAACAACACGCATACCACCCTTGATCAATCCCGCCTTCTTGGCACCATCCAGAGAATCCTCGATAGTTTTCTCGGGCAAAGCGAAGGGAACAACGAGCGGGAAGATACCGTACACGATCGTGAGAGAGTGCTGAACTGCCGCTGTGGGCGTACAGGCGATGACGGGCAAATCTGGGCGGAATCGAGCTACTTCGCGGGCCGTTTGGCCGGAACGGGTGATAACGATCATCGCATCGGCTTCGGTGGTCTTGGCGAGACGCACAGCCGCTTCAGCTCGTGCATCGCGATCATTACGGATAGCGATATCATCGAAATGATGGAAACGAAATTCCCGTGTCTCCGTGGCGCGGATAATGCGGTCCATCATCTCCACGCACTTCACCGGATGCTTGCCGGCCGCCGTTTCACCAGAGAGCATGGTGGTATCCGTCCGGGTCGCTGTCGCATGTGCCACATCGGTAACCTCCGCACGGGTCGGCAACGGAAACGCACTCATACTTTCAAGCATGTGCGTCGCGACGATCACGGGCTTGCCGGCATCGATACAGAGCGACACAATCTCATCCTGATACGCAGGAAGCTCCTCAATCGGAATATCCGTTCCGAGATCACCGCGCGCAACCATAATGGCATCGGACGCATCGATGATCTCCCGGAGATTCTTCCCGACGGCAACCTTCGTCTCGATCTTCGTAATGATCTGCATCGCACTCTTCTTTTTCATGAGAAGTGCACGAACTTCTTCGATTTCTTCCGCAGTACGGATGAAGGACAGTGCAACGGCATCCACGCCCTCGTCGGCACCGTAGGCGATGTCGTCCCAGTCCTTCTGCGTAAGTGATGGAAGATCAATATCGGCGCCGGGAAGATTAATGTGGCGGCGGGAACCGATGGATCCAGCGTCGAGAGCCTTGGCGATGACGGCGCCATCCTTCTCGATGGAGACAATATCAAAGGAAATACTGCCATTATCGAGGAGGATGCTCTTGGTCTCACGAACATCCTGCGCGAAACTATCGTAGTTCACTTCGATGACGGCACGATTTTTCGGATCCTGATATTTGGGATTACTGGAGAAGACCACTTCCTGTCCCAGAGCGATGGGAATCGGCTGAATGACAACGCCGCTGCGAATCTCCGCCCCGCGGGTATCCATGAAGTGCCCGATGCAATAGCCCTCTTCGTTCAAACGACGAATATGCGCAATGACGGCGGCGTGCTCCTCACGCTTGCCATGCGAAAGGTTGATGCGGGCGATATTCATGCCTGCCTCTGCCAGAGCGCGGATCTGCTCATACGTATCGGATGCCGGGCCAAGAGTACAAATGATCTTGGTGAGGCGGGAAGTTTTGGAAGAAGTGGTATTCATGAGAAGATGATAACAGGAGTAGAAATAGAACGTTAACAAATCAGGAGAGTCGCATGAGCAATAAGAATGCAAATAGTGCACTCATGATATCTACGAAACTGAAGACAACAATGCCGGCAAGGATGAATGAATGGCTTTTGAGAATATGCATGTATGTATATTATGACATACATTGTAACTATTTGCAATTTCGTCACTTCCTCGTAAACGAAAAGCCCCCCAAGGGGGGCTATCGTCTCCTCCTGATACGGCTTCCTGATTTCCTGCCGTGATAATTCAGGTCATCGTAAGTATGCATTCTCCGCAATGTTCGCCGTTCCGAAATTCAGATCAATAGTAATACATCGGTGCGTCGTAGGTCTGCTGGTAATAGCGACGCATGGGGGTACCGGGGGACGTGTACCGCGCATCGGACCACTGGTAATCGCAGGGAGTGGATCCGTAGTACGCACCGGAGATCCCACAATTATTCGACCCATTGTACGAGGTGTTGTAGTACGGGCTTACGACACCAGAGGTGATATACGGGCTCCTGTAGACGGGCTGGTTGGTATCACAGCCGTTGTAGTACGAATTGCAGTTATTGGAATTATAGTATGTGGATCCATTCTGATATCCCGTGTTGTAAGAATTGCGCTGATTGGAGCGGCTGCTTGTCTGATAAGCATCACAGGTATATTGCTGGCAGGATCCATTGGGATCTGAGAAGAGACAAACACAATCATATGTGTAATTCTGTGATCGGCCTGCAGAGCCACGCGTGTAATTCCCTGCAAGAGCAATCGGAGAAAGAGCAAAAAGTGAGAGGAGCGTGCCGATGGCAATCAAAGGCTTGTTCATACGATGGGAGGGAAGAGTAAAATGAAGACTGAAGAAGGAAATCATCATTATGCTCTGATCATCTTTGGTCAAGAATGACTGGTAGACACTTTGCAGGTATTAGTTCTTTGTTATTATTTTGGAATGAAGGAAGAGAAAAGGAAGGAAAGGATTGAAATGAACATCAGAACCGAGACTCCCTTCACAGTTTACCACTGCACCTTCTGCGGCATGATCTGCTGGCGCAGCTGCAGCTCGTATTCCGTCATGGCGATATCGAGCTCATTATTCTCCGAATCCCGTCGCAGAGAAATGCGCTTCAGTCTCTGCGTATGAGCGGTACTGGTCAGCTGACGAATTCTCGTGAGTATCTTCAGATTCCCCTGCAGCCTCTGATATTCCTCCGCCTGATTCTTGTCACCGGAGAGCTGGCTGATTATGAGCTGTACCATGGAGATTTCGCGCTCCATCCGGAGATCCGCATCCTTCCAGCGATAATTCTCATCATTCACCAGAGCATCATCGCAGGCTTTGATCTCTGCACGACGTTTATCGATCGTCAACTTGTACGACGCAATCTGAGCAGTGATCTCCGTCTCCTGTTCTGCCTGCCTGCACTTCAGTCCGGCTGCAGATCCCTGTTTCTGCTGGATGGCGTCACAGCTCTGCGCTGCCTGAGCGCTTCCGGCGATCATCAGTGATCCGATCAACATGCCCATGATGGTGAGGCGCAAACGCAAGGAAAGTATTCCTAACATGAAGACTCTCCCATCGAAAGCCAAAGACTATTGTTCTTTCGATAGGATGATTGCGTAGTATTCGATGAGTTACGGCGTTTTCCCCTGACGGAAGAACTCCTCGATCGACGCAATACGGGTACGGGCAAGCTCCCGCAAATGCATCAGCTGCTCGTAGCGCTGCGAAATGAGTGGTGTGAAGTGGACGCGAACTTCCGTCTCCTGCGCCTCCAGGATCAGACTTCCGTACCCCAGGAGATTTTGGATGATGCCATGCTGCCGTTTGTGAATATCCTGAATCACCCAGAGATCGGTGGATTCGTGATCATCGGTGGTGATGAGCGTCTTCTTGATCCGGTGGAGCTTCTTGTCCGTCACCACGATCACGTAGAGAAGGTAATGAAACCAGCGATCGAGGTATTCGAAATGCGAAAGCAGGAAAAAGGCGGTAAGAATGAGAAGAATTGTCTGGCGTATGTACGGCTCATTCAAGGATCCAGTTCCCAGGATGGCGAATCCCGCGGCAACAATCAGCACATTCCAGAGGATCAAACGAAACGTGGGCCACAGCATCCTGATCCAGTGCTGATGGAAGTAAAACTGGAAGTGCTCCTCTTCATCCTTCCCCTGGAAGCGGTAGCCGGCGGTGCGATCGGAGATCATCATGATTTCAGGGAAGATGCAGTGAAGAAGTGAAAGTGGAAAGTCATGGCCACAAGAAGATGTAAGCAATGACGATGACCGCGATGAGGAAAGAAATATGCAGGATCATGGCGAGGCGATTTCTCCAGATCGTGTAGTAACTGAAGAACGTACGCTCGCCCTGATTGGGGAGGCAGATCTGATGGAATCTTCTATTGAAAAGCATCCACATCGTTCCCTCGATCAGGAGAATGAAGACGATCCAACTGCCGATGGCGATCCAGAGGGAGGACATCGACTGTCCATTATACACCCTGATCCCAGAGGACAGGAACATGCGCACCGATTACGGCATGGTCAGGCTTCAGCTCATGGCGGCGCCACGTGCGGCGCAGGCGTTATACGTGGTACCCCCGGCAGGACTCGAACCTGCGGCCAACAGGTTAGAAACCTGCTGCTCTATCCAACTGAGCTACGGGGGCACATGATGCGAAACAAGGATCGGACATCCACTGAAAGACCATACTGTCATCCTGAGCGTAGTCGAAGGATGACAGGTGGATGCTGAATGAATTATACCACAAAACACACCCAATCTTTTAAATGGAGGAGGATCACCATCGAAATAGTGACCTCCGAAACTAACCCTCCCCCATCACTTTCTCCGCAGCCTTCCTCACCCGGATCACAAATTCCGGCTGGAAGAATTTGCTGAGCATCGGACCGGAGAATCCGCTCTGCCGCAGTCCGAAGAGCTCTCCGGGGCCGCGGATTTTCAAATCGATTTCTGCAAGGATGAATCCATTATTGTGCTTCTCCATCGCTTTGAGTCGCTGCGAATGGGATTGCTCGGGAGTGGTGGTGAAGAGGAAACAATGACTTTGGAAATCACTGCGCCCCACTCTCCCGCGAAACTGATGCAGCTGAGCGAGGCCGAAGCGCTCCGCTCCTTCGATGAGAATAATCGTCGCATTGGGGATATCGATTCCCACTTCGATCACCGAGGTCGATACGAGAATATCGAACTTCCTGTCCTTGAATTCCCGCATGATCCGCTCCTTGTCCTTGGGAACCATCTGCCCGTGGAGTGCGATGATCCGACGTCGCGGAAAGCTCTGTTTTAGGCGCTTCTCCTCACTCTCCACACTCTTGATCTCTAGCATCTCCGGGTCCTTGGATTCTCCGATGAGCGGGCAGATGACGAAGACCTGCCTCCCCTCCCCTATCTCGTGATCCACGAAGTGCTCGACGGTGATGCGATCGAGCGGAGAGGTGACTTTGGTGTGAATGACTTTGCGATTCCCCGGCTTCTCCAGGAGAACCGAAAGATCGTGATGGCCGTACGCGGTCAGCGCCAGAGTGCGCGGAATGGGAGTAGCAGTCATGGCGAGGAAATGCGGATTGCCCTTCTCCGTGAGCTTGGTGCGCTGCTCCACGCCGAAGCGATGCTGCTCGTCAACGATTACAAGCTTGAGATCGTGGAAGGACACGGAATCCTGGATCAGTGCGTGTGTTCCGATCAGAACGTCAACCGTCCCGAGAGCGATATCATGGCGGACGGCGTCTGCTTCCCCTTGCGTGAGCGATCCGGTCAGCAAAGCAACACGCGGCATCCGGTAGGCTGGAACAGGCTCCCCTGCCCTCTTGCGCTCCTGGAGAAAATTATGCAGTCCGATCAATGTACGCCCGACCGTTTCGCAGTGCTGCCTCGCAAGCACTTCGGTGGGAACCATGAAGGCACACTGGCCTCCGGTCGAAAGCACATTCGCCATGACTGCCGTCGCCACAAGAGTTTTTCCAGAGCCGACATCCCCTTCCAGTAACCGCGACATCGCGACGTCCTTCTCCATGTCTTTGAGAATTTCGTAAATCGCGATCTTCTGACTAGCCGTGGGCGTGAACTTCAGCGAGGCAAAGAACACTTTGATCAGCTCCACATTCATCGGGATCTTCAGGCGTTCCTGCCGTACACGCTGCCATTCCTGACGACGATGGAGCGCATCCATCTGCATGTTGTAGAGCTCCTCGAAGGCGATGCGCTCGAGGGCTTTTTCGACATCTTCGGGTTTGTCGGGGAAGTGTAGCGTTTCGATGGCCTCGGTTCGGGTCATCAGCTTCTCCTCGGCCAGAATCTCCTTCGGCAATGTCTCCGGAAGATTCTTCATCAACGGTCGCACAAGTGCCATCTTCTCGCGGAGCCACTTGGTATTGATGATGGCGTGCTGCGGATAAAGAGGAACCAGACGTCCGGCATGGACGAGCGGCTTGGAACCGGCCTTCTCGAATGTCGGGCTCTTCATCTTCAGCGCGTACCCGTCTTCCACGATCTTGCCCGTCAGGACGACCTCGTCATCTTCCTTGAGCATCCGCATGATGTGCGGCTGGTTGAACCACGTCACTTCCAGCGACGCTCCGTCACTGTCGGTGAGGAGCGCTTTCACGAGCCTCTTGCCTGCCCGCAACCGCACGAGCTCAATGCGGCTGATCGTTCCGCGCACCGTTGTCTTCTCATTGAGAACAGCCTGCTCGATGGTGTGAATCTGACTGAGGTCTTCGTGGCTGCGTGGCAAAAAGAGAATCATCTGCTCCACCGTCCTGATTCCCATCTCCTCCAATGCCAGCACGTGCGCCGTCGTCGTGTGCAGAACGGTGCTGAGAGGAGAGGTGAGGTCCATCATGGCAAGTATAACCTACCATCAACGCTCACCGTGACATCCGTCACCACACGAAACTGCTTCGCGGTACGCACAATCTGATCCAGCATTCCCCTCTCGCGACAGGTTGTTCCGCTGCCGGATGCTGCGATACCAACGATATTCACAGACAAATTCCCCTTTCGCAAATCCAGAGATTGCAGCCCTGCTCCTTCGGGAATCTGTGTGAAAAATGCCTGTCGAAGGTCCAGCTCCGTCGGTCCCTTGAGCAATTCCGCAATGGCTCCTCGCAGCGGATCATCCGTCAACGGAAGCCGGCGGACCACTGGATACGACACATCGCAGAATGCATCTGCAGGATTGCGCTCAGCATTGCTGAAGTAGACCTTCACATCCTGCGACGGGATGGAGGCAAATCGGATGGGGATGAGAACGGAAGTCATGAACTTCATTCTTCGGGAATACAGGGAAACATCGAGAATTCCGCCGGTTCCTTGCGGAACATCGTAACTCAGATATTCATCGAAATGCACAAACTTCCCTGAACCCGCAGAAGGGTAATGCCGGATAACCTCCGTGAGCGAGGAGCCGTCACGATCCAGGAGAGCAAGCTGGAGAATATTCCCGCTCCCGATGATCGCATCACCCACAATGTGCAGAGGAAGATCGATGGATGCTCCCTGAGACGGGGCGAAGATCCGAATGGGTGAAGAGACGTCCTCCCAGAACATCCGCACTCCGGCACGACATTGGCGCGGAAAAGTGGGGATGATGGGAAAGCCGGCAGTCTCACACGAAACAAAATCCGTCGCCTTCGACAGGGAATTGAGAGAGAAGAACACGCAGCCGGGACCCGTACACGCAATCGTGAGATACACAATGGCCATCACCAGACCCACGCAACCGATGACCAGCATTTGCAGAATGGCCCTCATAAATACATACGGTATCGAATATGAGCCTCAATGGCTATTGCGCATTTTCTCTGATCTCAGATTCTGCGGCTGAGATCTACACTCCGAAAGATGTGCGAATCTTTTCCAGCTTTTCTCTGTATTTTCCTTCAATAGCAGTACCAGTATTAAAGATCCTATCGATGGCAAATATCTGATTCGATATCCAGTTGCACATCAATCGCACCGTGCCAGATCGAGCTGCTGCATCCATTGATTGGAAATAGTCTTTCTGTTGCAGGAAATATAATGCCGCGATCATTTTTTCAATCCGTCGGATCTTGGCATTAGCTTCGATAAGCTCATGGTTGTCCTCCAGGTTTTGACCTTCCTCTGTATGATCGATATCCTCTTCCTGTTCCTCTGGAGAAATGAACAAATACGGTTGTGCATTCACAGAATCAATATCCACTGCGGAGTACAGGGCGTCCAGAAACATAATTGCATGTTCCGCCTTCATGTAACGTCTCCATTCCGTTGATTGTATTTCATGCTGTGCCTGTGCCAACCTTAAATCAGGTAACATCGCGACATATCTCTGTGGGTCTGCGACATTTCCAGTTTCCAAAGCACAATCGATATCTTTTTGCAGTCCCCTCAATAGATCATTGATGCTTTCTGCAGGTACTGAGAGACAGGAAAGAACTTGCTTTCTTGTTTCATTGTAGGGCCTTTGCAGAGTTAAGTCGGCACCGTATCCCCCTTCATTCAGATACTGAAAATCGGCAAAAACGCGAAGGTGCTCTGCCTCTTTCATCAGCTGTAGTGCCTTTTCAGTATCCATCACATTCGCTGCGTCACGAGCTTCTCGGAGTAACTCAAAAGTTTTATCCTGAATAATGTTATTCATATTAACATTATAACATAGTTAGTGCATGAATGTCGAATCTGGATAAATGGCTTTCTATGAGGAGAAACGGGGGCAGCGCTCAATGAATAACCCCGCACTCTAAGTGCGAGGTATCCCCGCCCAGTCTGCAGAACTAAGTTTGTGATGTTTTCAAAGTAATTCAAAAACCGTCCACCCCCAGCAGAGGAACCATTCTACCGACGAGGATCATGATCAATCACTTGCATCAGATAGCTATGAGCAGACGTAGGTTTACCCCGCTCTCGAAGAGCGAGGTATCACGGAATGAATAGCCTGGCGGTGCCCCGTATAGGGGACGTGTCCCCACGGGGACTATACGTCCACGTGCGCCCTCAGGATGATGTGGCCGTGCCACGTGCGCCGCAGGCGTTATACGTGGTCGGGGCGAAAGGACTTCCTTCGGCTCGCTCCGCTCGCTCAGGATAAACTTCTCGTCCTTTTTTCAGAGAGAAAATCTGCAAAATGATCTGGCTGTGCCACGTGCGGCGCAGCCGTTTTACGTGGTCGGGGCGAAAGGACTCGAACCTTCGACCTTACGGTCCCGAACCGTACGCTCTAGCCAACTGAGCTACGCCCCGATGGTGTTCATAACTGGATCTAGGATTCATCGGTGCGAAGACGGGAGCAACACTCCGATAGCCGCGACATCCTAGCAGAGCCCGGCCCGAGGGGAAGCAAATATCCGGCTCCCTTTCCATCTCACGAATCTCATTCTTGACTACACGCAAACCAGTGCTAGATTTAATGCAGTCCATGACCACCCGGTCCACGATCATCAGCATTATCATTACCACCCCCACCACGGCGTGAGGAGATAACTGTTGAACAATTCCTTCCCTTTCTCTCCCGCGCCAAGCGGGTTTTTTGTATGAGCCACTCTCCAACCCTTTCTTCAGAACAACCCTTCTCTTCAGCTACCACAGCATCAGACAATACTGATCCGCAACTCGAGCTCGTCCCAGAAGAGCACGCCGAAACGAACGGTCGCCATAATGGCAAATCATCCTTTGACAGAATCCGACAAATTGGAGATACCGACTGGAGAGGATGTATGACACTCATTATCAGCGCAGGCAATGTGGCTGAATTTTCCGCCATTCGAAGAGCAATTGATGAAATCATCAGTGATGAATGCGGGCTCATACACCAGCTTATACATGACTCACGCAGAAATCATGCATCTTCCGCGCCATCCATCGTTATCACGATGCCCTATCACCATCAAACACCAAGCAATCCCGACTATAGAATGATGACCGTGAAATTCGGTCCAAATGGATACAATTTTCAGAGGGCCGAAGCCGGTAGAGATTACGAGGTTGTCGGGAGAAATGACCAGGAATTCGACGAGGAATCGACAGGTGAATTCATCAAACATGCCATAAGAATGATCGCGCAGCGCGTTGACCAGACGACTGCTACTACAGCAGCAGCCACGTCAGATACAGCGATGTATCAGCAGGAATTCTTCGCGAAATCGTGAATACTTAAAACATATTATTTATAGTATGTAAAATTTAGCTTCTAATATCAACGGATTTCGAAACTGATTGTACAAATTATTTGTACGATAAACCGTATCCATTTCCTTGCGCTTAGAAGCAGCTATTTTTGTTTATGATAAGCCTAAATGTCATAATTCATGACCATCAATAACGCCATCGAACACAAAAGTTGACACTCTTCATCTGGACAACAATATCACGGTGAGTACACTCCCGCGCTTCTATGAGTATTCATACCATGATAGGCGTGAAGCAACATCTTCATCTTGCTTCCACCCCGCTCGTGCTCACGCACGCGCTGCTCATCACCTTCCTTTCTCTCGTGATGGTGATGAGTCTCCCGGTCCTCGGCTAACGAGGCGGGTCAGGGTGGAAGACTGCAGCCCCGATTGGGTGCCAAACATACAAACGCACATTCAAACGGGTTTCACCGCCTCTCAGGCTTACCAGCCAGCAGAGGACAGCAGGATTCTTGAATCCTTTTTTGGGAATAGAGATCACTTGCTGCGCTTCAGTTCCTTCAGCTGAGCGGTCGCTACCGTCAAACCCTCTGCAGAGTTGTCAGAATCTTTCTTCAGTGTGATGATCACATCAGTATACGCCGTCAAATCCTTGGTGGATTCGAAGGTGAGGGAATGACGGACATCGCCGCCAATGCTCTTCACGTGGCCCACAGAGACCTTTTCGCCTGTCGCAGGATTCTTGAGCCAACCCTCGTAGAACGTCCCTTCCTTCTCCATGATGATATTCATCTGAAGAGTATGCATGAACTGTCCTTTCTCGAATCGATGAGACTTGGCGAGCCCATTGGCAGGAGTTTCCTTGGTTCCGGTGATGGCGCCGTACGAGAACCACACCTCTTTCCCGAAGCGCTCATCCACAATTGCGCCATTGGGACCCTGCAGGCCAATGGCAGGAGGCTTGCCGGCATTATTCTTGCCACCGCAGGCAGTGAGGAGGGCGAATGAGAAGAGGAGCGGAAGAATGATGTGGAGCTTTTTCATGGAGTTGGGAGAAAGTGGCGGAAGTCTAATGGCAAAAAGGCAAAATGGCAAAAAGGCAATAGGGTTCGTACTTCTTGCCCTATTGCCATCTTGCCCTATTGCCTTCGTAAACACGGTCAAGTTTCAAAAAAAACCTTAACCTTTACCAAAACAGCCCCGGCACCCTCGCGCCCATCTTCTCCCGCTCCGTCTTGGCAATCCTCGCAACCGCAGCAGCCATCACCTGGTACTTCGGCTCATCTGCCGGATACCACTCGCTGAGGATGGTTGTGATCTTCAGGAATTCATCGGTACTAGGAGAAACTGCCACGTAATGGGCATTACGACCGATGGCAGCGAAGAAAAGACGCAGAACACCATCGAAATCTGCCTTTCGTGTATCCATCTCCGTTTTACCAGCAGAATTGGCAAGTACTTGAACCAATCGGCGCATCGTTCCCAAGTCCGTCATCCGTCCATTGCGGTACGCAAGTACGGCATGGGTGTAAGCCGCTTTTTGATCATTTTGAATCAGATCGATATCTGTCAGGAGAGCGAATGCCCGGGCATCACTCTGATTCATGTGCGCGGCAACAGTCGCAACCTTCAAGGCTTCGGTGTAGCGCTTCTGTTGATAGAGCAGCTGCGCCTCAGTGAGATACAGATCCCGCGGATACCACTCACCCCGAGACTTCTCAAACCAGCGGATGGCAGTGGGAATGTCATTGCGCGCTAATGCACGGCGTCCGAGGGAGGAAGTAACAATATACGGAACTTCCCGTAAAGCGATGAATAGTAATAATGTCGCAAGAAGAAGCTCTGATATCCGAACACATTTGTTGATCGTCATAGAAGAATTCCCCTGGGCTTTCGCTGGAACGAGGAACCCTAGGAAGAGCATGAACGGCAGAATAATACCGACGAACTGGAGATTATAGTCCACGAGATTGTGGGCGAGGACGCCCGTCACCGCGGTGAAGAGGAATAAAGCAAGGGGCAGAGCAGCCTCGGTACCACGAGCTTCTCCGGTGAAATTCGGACCATGGGCTTCCGAGCCCATGAATCTCCGTTCCAACCGCAACCACCGTGTCTTGTCAGTAGAAGACCACAGATCTGACAACCGATTCCTCGTCTGAGAAAGAATCTCTCGAACATGAATATGGGGAACGAGAATCAGACATAGGACAATAAACAGCAACCCCGCCGCTGGCCAGCCGCTGTCCATCGCCGCTTTGAGGAACACATTATGTGCATGATCCGAAGTCGCAAGCACACCCTGCGCAGCCCGAGGTTGGACGAAGCGAAAGCTCCCCAGCCCCCACCCAAGGATCGGCTTCTCATTGGCGAAAGCAAAAGCCTGCTTCCAGAATTGCATCCGCTCGGTGATCGATGTCGTCCCTTCGTCTGCCAAAAAGAGCGCCTTCTCGGCGAGCGACTGCACGGGATACTGCGTCGCCCTCCACACATTCGCCGCGCCATACACCGAGACCGCTATGGCCATACTCGTCACGATCACGACGATCCCGCGCCGAAGTCCTCGGTTATACACGAATCCCCACACCAGAAGCACAGCACACTGCCCAACGAACGCAATGATGGAAGCACGGGAGTAGCTCAAAAGAAGGGTGCCGAAGACGACGCCGAGAGGAGCAGAGCGAAATATCAGACGTAAGAATTGCCGAAACTTGCCTCCATTGCCCGGATTCTTCAGAAGCAAATACAGCAGAACCGGCCAACTGAGGAGCACGAGCTCCGCCCAGGCATTGGGCCAGTAATCTCCCTGGAAGCGGAAATCGAAGAACGTCCCGACGAAGCGATTGGCGGGCTGCAGGGCATAGACCGCGATGCCTGCCAGAGAAGCAATCAATACAGCCACGGAGAACACGCGCAAAATCATCGTCCGGACCCGCGCCTCCAGAGGAAGACGCGCAGCCCAGAGCAGCAGCAGGGAAAGTGATGCAGTGCGAAGCAGCTCATCGAGTCCGTAGTTGCGAACCGAAGAAAAGTACCAACTGAGCCCCGTCCATGTGACATACAGCATGATCGTTCCCCAGAGCAGCACACTCACCCGCCGCTCCCCTTCCCGGGGATAGAGGAACGCAATGAAGACCACGAGCCACATGACGAAGACGAGCGCCCACGTACTCTCCAACGTCTTGCCGCCCTTCCAGAGGACAGAGAGGAAGACGAGCATGAGGAGTGAAAAGGGCGCAAGCCACTGGAAAAACTTTCCGGTGCGGGAAGTAGGACGTGAAGAAGAATTCATCCGGAACAGTATGACAGAAAAATACTCGCAAGTGATACATCCAAAGGGGAATCAGGCAGTATCACTCCGGCAGGAAACGGATACTCGCCATGATCGGTCCATCATACCCACCCTCCGTGCTCCCATCGGGCATCAAGATCGGAGTGGAACCAGACCACTTGTACCCGCCACCCGTTTTGCTCCCAAGAGGACTGAACAGAGCGACATTCGATATGCGATCCCAGGAAATGGACTCACCGCACTGGAAATCAGGCGCATCGGTGGGAGGATGCTTCGATTGGAGAAACACATGCGTGATCCCGGGCTCACTGCTTTGCTCTGTAATCACACAATCGTACGGAAAGACATGATCAATAAACGTCTTGAGTTCTGTCTGATTATGAACACGCGCTGCATAAATGGTTGCAACGGCAGACTTCGAAGTATGATCATCGGAAATGGTTCTGCAAAGATCGCTGAAATACGGATCTTGCAGGAATTCGATGGAGTATGCGTTTTCGCGAACCTTCACCGAGATCGTGTTGTTGCAAGCATTGATGAACGATGATGGATAGCGGAATGCGATGCCCAGTTTCTGCGTGGTGTAGCTCGTATCTAATGCCTGCAGCAAAGGAAGTACGGCAAACGTAGATGAACTTGCTCCACTCACTGGCTCGAAGGATGGAACGGATGAAGTGACGATCGGGACTGCCGGAAAACTCGATGAAGCGTTAAAATTCCCGTTCACGAAGTTCTGCGCAGCGCAGGATGTCAGGAGGAGAAGGCAAATCGGAAGGAAAAGGTGATAACGCATGGCAGATGGCTTGAGAAAGAGATAGAGGAATCTGGTCACCGCTGATATTCTATAGGAGATGTCTTCTGTTTGTCTCCAGTGTGGATCGGCTTTCGACATATCCAAGGATGATCTCGACTTCTACACTCTTGTCTCACCGGTGTTTCTAGGGAAGAAAGAACTGATCCCGCCGCCCACCCTCTGCCCACGCTGCCGCCTCCAGCGCAGACTCGCTTTCCGCAATCAGATCTTCGTCTACCAGCGACCATCGTCCATCACCGGCAAAACCGTCTTCTCCCGCTTCACTCCTGATGTCCCCTTCCCTGTGGTGGAGAATGACTGGTGGTACGGCAATGCTTGGGATGCGACGTCGCTGGGACGAGACTTCGACGACCATTATTCTTTCTTCGAACAATTCCTCACGCTGCGAAACGTCGTCCCGCACCGTACCCTCTCCCTCCATCAGGCCGAGAACTGCGACTACTGCAACAATGCGACAGGGATCAAGAACTGCTACCTCACCTTCAATACCAACGCCGCGGAAGATTGCCTCTACTGCGAGAACTGTACCAAGGCGAAGGACTGCATCGACTGCACGTACTGTCCCGCTTCGGAGCTCTGCTATGACTGTGTCCGATCGGAGCGGTGCTACAGACTCCACAGCAGCTCCTTCTGTGAGGACTGCAGTGACAGTGCTTTCCTGACGTTTTGCTATTCCTGCAAAGACTGCTTCGGGTGCATCAACCTTTCGCACAGACAATTCTGCGTCTTCAACGAACAGAAGACCGAAGAGGAGTACCGGACATTTCTGCTATCATTCGATGCCTCATCCTGGCAAGCACGAGAAGCGATGATAAGCCGATGCACAGAACTCTGGAAAACCCATCCGCGTCCCTCCAGCATCATCCACAATACGGAAGCCGCCGAAGGGAACCACATCCTCAATTCCAAGAACGTCTCGGGGAGCTTCTTCATCGAAGACTGTGAAGACGTGAAAAACTGCTTCAGCCTCTACGGACCCGTGAAGACCAGTCAGGACTTCTCCTTTTTCGGCAAAGACAGCGAACTCCTCTACGAAGCCGCTCAGTGCGGCATCGGTGATAGCGCCGTCGTCCTCTCCTTCGACTGCTGGGGCAATAATAGTAACCTCCTCTACTGCTGGATGTGCGAGGGATGCCACGACTGCTTCGGCTGCGTGGGGCTCCAGAAGAAACAGTTCTGTGTCCTCAACAAGCAGTATTCCAAAGATGAGTATCACGCCCTCGTCCCGAAGATTATTGAGCACATGCGGCAGACGAAGGAGTTCGGCGAATTCTTCCCGATGACGCTCTCGCCTATTCCCTACAACCACTCTGTCGCACAGCGCTATTTCCCGCAGACACCGGATACCACCCGCCAACAAGGTTGTGTTTGGTATGAGCAGAACACGGAGAATGTAAAACAAGCAATTGAATCATCCTCGCTACCCGACGGAGTTCCGACATCTGATGATGCCATCGTTGTGAAGAGCCTCAAAAGTGGCCGCCCCTTTCGCATCACCACGCAGGAGATCAAGCGTTATCGTCAAATGCAGGTACCTTTACCACGATGGACCTACGACGAACGCATGGAGGACCGCATCGCGATGCTCGGAGGGATCACGCTCCATGAGCGAACGTGCGATAAGACGAAGAAGCCCATGCTCACCACGTATTTACCTGATACCGAATTCCCCGTGTGGGAACGGGAGATCTATAACAGGGAGCTTCGGGGGTAGAAAGAAAATCGACATGTTCCTTCTTTGCCGCTTCTCTCGCGTGTCAGGTCTTGCTACAGTGTCAATGTGCCGACGTGTCCCTCGACCCCGCCTGCACTGAGCGTAGTCGAAGTGCTCGGGATGACATGGAATTGGTAGACGCCCTTCGGTTCGCTCAGGATAAACTGCGCTAGCTCATTATAGTTCATCGCTGTTGATACTTCAGAATAGGCCATGTGCCGACGTGGCGGAATTGGTAGACGCGCACGCTTCAGGAGCGTGTGAGAGCAATCTCTTGAGAGTTCGATTCTCTCCGTCGGCACCATCCGGCTTCGTCCCGTGCGCGGGACTGCGCCGAGATTGAACATAGTCATCACCAAAGCCACGGCGTAGCTCGCAAGCGAAGCTGGGCTCTCCGTCGGCACCACACTTCGCGCAGCGATGTGTGCCCCGCGAAGCCCTACGGAACGAAGTGGAGTGGGGCGAAGTGGGGCATTTATAACTCAAGCTGCGCTCCGCGTGGCACAGCCACTAACTCAACGGCTGTGCTTCTTTGTATATAAGCGTTTTACGTGCCACGTGCCGCGCAGCGGTTATACGTGGCTTCAGCGGATCTAACAAACAAAAATCGTAGCACAGCCATTAGCATCCTACAGCACTACCTCACCTTGCTCCCCGCCGGAATGTCCTTCTCTGGATGGAGAAGTATCGGATGACCGTCGACGTCCGCAGCGATAATCATTCCATGGCTCTGGTAGCCCCTGAACATGCGAGGTTCGATATTCATGAGGATCGGCATCTCTTTGCCGACGAGCATGGAAGGATCGATGAAGAACTCCGCCATCCCCGCTATGATCTGCCTCTCTTCACTCCCCACATCGAAGACAAACTTCAGCAGCTTGTCGGCATCGGGAACCTTCTCGACGGATGTCACTTTGCCGATGCGAATGTCGAGTTTCTTGAAATCTTCAAAGGTGATCATGGCTTGAAGAGGAAAAGAGAAATTCTGGTATTTCAACAGCCGGAAGGATGATGGATGCCCGCATTGCACGGCATATCTCCGCGATTTTCTGAACGTTTGGAATCTCTTTCACAATTCTGCTCGCCACGATCACGCCATCGGCTCCGGCTTGAGTCACGGCACGCACCTGCTCGGGAGTATTGATACCGAATCCGACGATCAGCGGCAGTGAGCTGTATTTACGTGCCCGTCTGATCGTCTCACGGATCTTTTCTCCAAACACCACATCGGTGATGCCTGTCACACCGAGATATGAAACGATGTAGAGGTATCCTTCGGCGATTTCGGCGATCTTCTCCATCCGCTCGTCGGTGGTGACTTCGCTTACCAGAAAAACCGGAGCAATCCTATGGGACTTCGCAATCGGCACGACTTCCTGCGCATGTTCAAGCGGCAGATCCGCAACGAGAACGGAATTGACTCCACACTCTCGGCAATCCTGATAAAACTTTTCGATTCCCCTCTGGAGGATAAGGTTGAAGTAAATCAGGAGACCGATCGGAATCGTGGTGAAAGCGCGGACTTCCCGGAGGATTCCGAAACAATCATCGACGGTGATCCCTGCTTTGAGTGCACGGGTATCCGCGACCTGAATCACGGGACCGTCGGCGGGCGGATCACTGAAGGGAAACCCGAGTTCCAGTGCATCGGCGCCGCTCTCGACGAGCGTGCGAATCATCTGAACAGACAGCTTCCGATCGGGATCACCGAGGACGACGAACGGAACGAACAGAGGTTTCCCTTTCCGCAGGAGTGCTAATTGATAGGGATTAGAGTTCATGGTTTTTGAGGTAATGAAGGACATGATCGATGTCTTTGTCTCCTCTGCCTGAGAGATTGATCAGAAGGATGTCTTCTCGCTTCAGAGAAGACCCGATCTTCTGCGCGGCGGCGATCGCATGGGACGGCTCCAGCGCCGGGATGATGCCTTCCGTCTTCGTGAGGAGAAGGAACGCCGCGACGGCATCCTGATCGGTGACGGACACGTACCGCGCACGATCGATGTCCTTGAGGTGACTATGCTCCGGACCCACGCCCGGGTAATCGAGCCCTGCGGAGATACTGTGCGCTTCCAGAATCTGCCCGTCCTTATTCTGCAGACAGTAGCTGTAGGAGCCGTGGAGTGACCCCGGCCGTCCCATGCCGAGAGCAGCGCCATGCTTGCCGGTCTCCAGCCCTTCTCCCGCAGGTTCCACGCCGACGAGTCGCACGTCAGGGTCATCGAGGAACGCCTTGAAGATGCCAATGGCGTTGCTCCCGCCGCCAACGCAGGCGCACACGGTATGCGGCAACTTTCCATATCTTTCCAAGCACTGCGCTCTCGCTTCGTCGCCAATCACGCGCTGGAAGTGTGCCACGAGAGTCGGAAATGGGTGAGGACCCGCGACCGTCCCGAAGACGTAGTACGTCTCCCTGCTCCTGGCTGTCCAGTACCGCAGCGCTTCGTTGATCGCGTCCTTGAGACTCTGCGAACCGGATTCGACCGCGATCACTTCCGCTCCGAAGAGCTTCATGCGTTGGACATTGGGATACTGCCGCTGAATATCCTTCGCTCCCATAAAGATTTTTGTGGGCAGCCCGAAGAGCGCACCCGCCATAGCGGTTGCCACTCCGTGCTGTCCCGCTCCAGTCTCGGCGATCAGCTCCTTCTTCCCCATGCGCAAAGCAAGCAGAGCCTGCCCGAGGACATTGTTCGTCTTGTGCGCTCCGCCATGGAGCAAATCTTCGCGCTTGAGAACGACGGTGCAACCAAACAGTTTGCTCAAATTCTTCATCTCCGTGATCGGGGTCGGTCGTCCGGCGAAATCCCGGAGCATATTGCTCAGCTCCTCTTGGAACGCTGGATCATCCTTGAATTTCAAGAAGGCAGCTTCTACTTCAGTCAGAACGGGGACCAGCAGCTCTGAAACATAACAGCCGCCGTATGCCTGTCCAGAGTTATTTGAAGGCCCGAAGTTTCCGAGTGTTTTCATGAGAAAGATTGGGAGAAGGAGAACATCCTTTGATAATCTTTGATTCCCGGGTGAAATTCGATACCGCGAGCCGTGTCCACGGCAAAAGGCTGAACCGCATCCGCAACTTCTCTGACATTCGCAGGAGTGAGTCCTCCGGCGAGGAAGAGTTTCGATCGAATGGCAGAAGGCAATGCCGCAACCGAAGAAAAATCCGCCTCATCTGCACCTTCCGCCTTATCCAGAAGGAAATAGGGGCAAACGGAAAGAAACGACTCCAAAGTCGCAAGATTGGGAATACCACGGAACGCCTGAATGACCGGTTTACTGATGGCTTTCACCTTTTCCAGATCCGGTCTTCCGTGCAGCTGAACGTAATCGAGGTGGAGTGTGCGTGCGTAGTCTTCGATGACCTCAACAGAGTGATCTGCGAACACGCCCACGAATTTTGCTTTGCGAATGTCGCGACGGAGAAGCTTTGCTTCGCTCAGGGAAACTGAACGCGCGGAGGAAGGGACAAAAATCAGTCCGAGGAAATCCACGTTCAGCGCTTCCGCTGACGTAATGTCGCATCCTCGGGTCATGCCGCAAAATTTGATCTTCGGTTTCATGATTCTGGGGAGAAGCAAGAAAAAAGGGGCTTGTGGTCACTGGCCTTCAGAAGGGATGTGCCGATGAGGAATCCCTGCACGAACGGAGCAAGACGGCGAACGTCGCGTGGAGCAGAAATGCCGCTCTCGGCAATGACGGCACGCATCGTGGGGAGCTCATCTCTGAGCATTCCCGCAAGCAATTTGGTCGTGAGGAGATTCATCTTTCCGGTGTGGAGATCACGGTTATTGATCCCCAGCAGAAGGTGTTCTCTCCGGGCGTCATTAAACGTCCGCAGAACCTCCGCAATCTTCGTAACGTCTTCCTGTGAGTGAGATTCCAGAAGCACATCGAGGCCAAGATTGAACGCACAATCCATGAGATGGCGAAGATCATCACCGGAAAGGATCGCGGCGATGAGCAGAATGGCATCCGCTCCATGCAGTGCTGCAAGGTGAATCTGACGCTCCGAGAGAATGAACTCTTTGGCGAGGAGTGGTAGAGACGTGAGGGAGCGGACTTCGGCGAGGAGATCGAAGCCTCCGCCGAAGAACTGGTGATCGCAAAGGATGGAGATTGCCTGGGCATGGCGGTTGAAAAGCGCCACCTGGGAAGGAACATCCTTGAGCTCCAGGAGCCTGCCACCCGAAGGCGAGATCGGCTTGATCTCCGCTATCAATGAAGGACGCTGGTTCATCACTGCAGAAACGAGAGAGGGATGATCTCTTCGTGTTGCCATAACCTCGGGAAGGAGGGCAATCTCCTCTCTCTTGTGCGCGACGATGGCATCGAGGAGGGTCATCGGTATTGTTGGGAAAGGTCTCGGTATCGAAGGAAGAGCGCATGTACCGCGCCGGAATCGAGGGTTTTGCGGGCCAGAAAGAAAGCGGAGCGGAGAGACAATGCCGCACCCGCTAGAAGCAGCGCATGAGAAGCGTTCACGAGAACAAGGTTCCGTTGTGCTTCTGTTCCCTCGCCCTTCGCAACAGCAGCGAAGATCTTCGCATTCTCCTCGGCCGATCCACCTTCGATAGCGGAAGGCTGAGCAATCGGCAGACCCAAATCGGAGGGAAGGAAGAACTCTTCTTTGCCGGTCTCGGTATTCCGGATGACCGTCGGAGCGCAAACCGACACCTCATCCAGTCCATCGAGTCCCGAAACGACAATGCCCCTGCCAATGCCGAGAATCTTCAAGCTCTCCGCCAACATTGTCGCATCCTCTGCTTTCCCCGTGCCGAGGAGCTGATGCGTGGCACCGGCGGGATTGCAGAGGGGTCCGAGGAAGTTGAAAATTGTCTTCTTGCCGTAGCGCTTGCGGAGCAGTGCGACGAAGCGCAGTGCCGGATGATGGAGAGGGGCAAAGAGGAAAACGATTCCAAGCTCATCGAATAACCGTCGTTCCGCTTCGGGCGAAAGCATGATATTCACCCCCAGATGTTTCAGGAGATCGAAGCAACCGCAGTTCCCGCTCGCCGATCTGTTCCCGTGCTTGGCAACCTTCCCTCCTGCCGCGGCGACGAGGAAAGCTGTCAGAGTAGAAGTGTTGATTGTCCTCTTGCCGCTGCCTCCGGTGCCACAGGTATCGATGGCCTCTGTACCAAGAGAAACAGGAACCATACGTTTCCTCAGAGCCAGTACTCCGTCAGCGAGAACGTCAGGGGTCATAGGAAGTTGGACCAATTTCTGAAAAGCCTGATTTCTCTGATCTTCAGAAGTTGCCTCAGAAAGAAGTAGATAGAGCAATGATTCGATGGATTGATGATCCGTTTCCTCCCTTGTAGATGAGGCCAGCGAAAGAAAGTTTTTGAGTATGCTCTTCCCTGACGGTGTGCCAATCGACTCCGGATGGAACTGTACACCGAAGAGCGGCAGGGACTCGTGCTCCATCGCCATCACGACCCCGTCCTCTGTCTCTGCAGTGACATGAAACTCTGGCGGTAGGGTTTCCGGTTCGACACAGAGCGAGTGGTAGCGCATAGCCTCGAATCCATCGACAATTCCGGCGAAGAGCGGACTGCTATGACGGAGCTGAATACTCGATGCCTTGCCGTGAAATACGGAGGGTGCTCTGGAGACGGTCGCCCCGAAGTGCTTGCCGAGCACTTGATGACCCAGGCACACGCCGAGGAGAGGGATCTTCTCTGCGGCGGCGTAATCGATGAGCTCCTCCGAAATCCCGATATCCCGCTTCGTCGAGGGATTCCCAGGACCCGGACTGATGATGATGTGCGTGAAATGCAGACGACGAATATCGTCGATACTCACGGCATCGTTGCATTCGACGATCGGGTTACCGCCAAGTTCTCCGATCTCCTGATAGAGATTGAAAGTGAAAGAATCGTAGTTATCGAGGATGAGAGTTTTCATGATGCGCTGTGGGAAGTATTTGCTAATTGCAAAGCCGCAAGGCAGCTCCTCGCTTTGTGCAGACATTCATCATCCTCATGTTCCGGAACGCTATCTTTGACGATCCCCGCCCCTACCCGAAGGCTGATGGAATCGTTCTGAAAGAGCATTGTCCTAATCGTGATCGCGAAATCGAGGTTGCCCGAGAGATCGATGTACCCGAACGCCCCGCCGTAGACCCCTCTCGGAGAACGCTCCAGACGACGAATGATCTCCATCGCCCGGACTTTCGGCGCACCCGTGAGAGTCCCGGCCGGAAAGACCGACCGCACGACATCGAGCGATGTTTTGTCCGATCGTACCTGTCCGACAATCTCCGAGACGAGGTGGTAGACGTGCGCGTACTGCTCGATGTGCACGGGATCCCGCACCTTCACCGAGCCGATCTCCGCGACCCTCCCCACATCATTCCTCCCGAGATCGACAAGCATCTGGTGCTCGCAGAGCTCCTTCTCATCATGGAGAAGATCTTCCTGTGATGCTTCGTCTTTCACTGCGTCTCCCGTCCTCTTCCGTGTTCCGGCGATGGGTCGGTAGAGAATCTGCCGCCCTTCGACGCGTACGAGCGTTTCCGGTGAAGCTCCGACGATAATGAATGCGGGTGTCTGGAAGTAATACATGTACGGCGAAGGATTGATCCTTCGAAGCTCTTCGTAGACGCGATCAGGGGGAACAGTGCTGGGCATACGCAATTCCTGGCTCAGGACGACTTGGAATGCCTCGCCGGAAAGAATCTCTTCCTGGATGTTCTGTACGGATGCACAGAAATCCTCTCGCGATGTCTGACGATACGGTTCGATCTCTTCGAGAGTCGGCATGAGTACAGAAGGCTCGGCAACGCCGTCTTTCCACTTCCGATCATCGAAGAAAGGTGATGAGAGAATGATGCGTTCGATCTCGTAAAGATCTTCTTTCGAGTCTTCGTGTGTGATCATGGTAATCTCTTGAGCGGCATGGTCGATCTTCAAGATGACCTCCGGAAGAATGAATAATGCATCGGGAATGGTTGGGTCAGGAGTCAATTCAATGAATTCAAACTGGCGCGCTGCTTCGTAACTTAGAAATCCGACGTAGCCCATTCGTAGCCGTGTATCGTTCGTTCCAGATCCGATCAATCCCTGAAAGACCGAAAGAACATCGTGAACTTTCCCATCCGGAATGTACCGGGATCCACGGACTTCGCCATTCTGCACGGTGAGCACGTCACGCGCCCCCAAGCAGACGAACGAGAGATCGTTATTGCCCTTGCGATCCGCAGATTCCAGGAGTGCGCAGTAATCGCGCTTGATCCCCAGTTTCCGCAGGAGGAAGAGTGGATCGCAGTGCTGAGGCCGGAGGGTGGTGAAGGTGAGAGGGAAGTCCATGGGAGAGGGTCGGGGTGAGGGAATTGAGAAACAAAAAAAGCCCCTCCGCTCAGGGAAGGGCTTTGGATTCAAAGTTCAGAGCACCCTTACCGCGAAGCGAAATGTGTAAGGCTCTGCCACCAACCAAGCCGACGGGAAGTGCTGTACTTATACACCGGTACAATGGTACATATAGGTTTGGATGAATGCAAGGGATTTTTTCCGGTCACACCCGAGCATAATCCGCATTCCTCGTTTGGGATGCGAAAGCGGTTCGAAATTCCTCAAACACGGTGCACCATCGAAGAAAATCAGGAATGAAAAAATGTCATCCTTCGATGCTTCGTCTGTGCTCAGCACAGGCTCCGCTCAGGATGACATTTCTTCATTAATTCTCGTCAAAGAAAACGTCTACGACCCCGATATCGTCACGGTCGCAGCAGTGGAAGTCACTCCCAGCGAAGCACGAGTCGGGCTGGAGAGACCCACGGTGAAGTTTTTGCCGATAGACCCACCCGGCTTCAAAATCGGGATGGCAATCGTCTTGCTGTACTCACCGGGGAAGAATGTGAGCGTACCGGAGAACTGGGTGAACTCTTTGCTCGGCAACGCTGTACCGGCAATGGTCGTGTACACCACTGAAGCCTGACCGATCGTCCCACCGATACGATTGACCGTGAGAATGGCATTGGCTCCTTCGGGCGCACTCACCGACGTATTGTCGAAGAGGAACGAACCACTGCCGGGCTTCTCCACCTCATCATCGGTGATCGCAAGATTGATAAGGGAAGGAGCGGCAATCGTCGCGCCTCCTGTGGGAGTGGTGATGTTGAGCCGAAGAAGCTTCTTCCCATCGGGCGTCGCATTGTAGATGACCGCCACAGTAAAGGTCTTCGTCGTCTCGCCTGCTGCGAAGGTGATCACTCCTGCAGAGGGCTGGTAATTGATACCACTCCGGGCGGTATTGTCTGATGTCGTATAGGAAACGCCAACCTGACCATTCGTTCCATTCGTGCGATTGAGAGTGATCGTCGCAAGTCCGATACTCTCGGATACTTCGTAGGCTGCCGCACTGAAACCGATCGTCCCTGCTCCGCTCACGGCACCTGCCGACGTCTGAGAAGCGGCACTGGAAGACGCTGTGCCCACAGGCTGACTACCAAGAATGGTGAGTGTCGCTGTGTTGATAGACCCAAGTGTCGCGCCGCCAGTGGGATTGGCGAGGGAGAGAAGCACCGTACGCGCAGAGAGCCCACTCTTGTTTTTGAGCTGTATCGAAAAGGTCTTCGTGGCTTCGCCATCGCGGAAGTTCAAGACGGAATTGGTGACCTCGATGAAGTCTGTACCGACGACCGCCGTGCCGGCTTTCACAGAGTAGGCGACGGAGACCACACCGCGAGACCCACCCGCACGTGTCACACTGAAGACCATCGTGGGGATAGACTGCGGAACGGTGAAGGAAGACATGGCAAAGGTAAAGGCTCCGATAGGATTGGCTGCAACGGCTCCCGCACTACTGGAACTCACGACTGTCGATGCAGTGGAAGAAGGAGTCGTTTGCGTCGGAGTATAGCTCGATCCACGGATATCGTCACGAAGACGCTTGAGCAAGACTGCAAGTTCTCCGCGTGTGACAGGATTATCCGGTCCGAACGTGCCGTTGCTGTACCCTTTGATAATATTGAGGTTGTACATCTCTCCCACGGCCTCATCGTAAAAAGTTCCTTCCGACATATCAGTGAAAACGGCTGAGCCTCGCATGGTAGCGAGAGCACCCATCGAGAGTCCGCCGAGGAGAACACCGGCGAGCAGTGATGGAACGGCGATCGTGAACAATCGTGAGGGGAGACGCATAGAAAAAGGGGGGAAGGACAAAGAGGAAACCGGAGAGAGTATGGGAACGATGAAAGGAATAAAGCAAGTGACAGCGGCAAAATCCGTAGGACATGATTATTTCTGTCCTATGGAACCTCTGAATAATTGCCAATTTGTCACAGTGAGCCGTGTCGAACTGCGACAAATTGGCAAATGTCATGGTTCGACACGGCTCACCATGACATGCTCGAAAATATTTCAGAGGTTCCCTTGTATTTGCCCTCCCTACTTGACTCTCCGAATTAGCACTCTACAATACCGACTGCTAATTCCGTCATTGTCCTAACAAAAGAATAGGATGATTCTCGGGCATTGGCGCGAAAAAGCCCGCGCGAAGCATCGCGCACTGTAGAAATTATTTTTCATTTTCCCCATCCTTTCTATGTCCACCCCCAAAATTCCGCAGCTCGCGGTGAAGATCGCTCCGCTCGGTGACCGCGTGGTCGTGCATCCTCTTGCACAGGAACAAGTGACGGCTTCCGGCCTCATCATCCCCGATACCGCTTCCGGTGAGAAACCACAGGAAGGAGTAGTCCTCGCCATGGGCAAGGGCGGCATCAGCAAAGACACGGCCAATCCGTCGGAATTCCTGAAGGTCGGCGATCGCGTCCTCTTCGGCAAGTACGCCGGTGACGATGTGAAGCTGAAGGATAAGGACGGCAAAGACGTGGAAGTGAAAGTCCTCCACCTCGATTCCATCTTAGGTAAAGTCGAATAGTTCGATGCTTCGACTCGGCTCAGCACAGGCTCCGCTCACTATGACATTTTCTTAATTCTTCATTCCTAATTCTTAATTCTTCACCCCATCTATCATGGCAGCTAAGCAACTTCTCTTCGGAAATGACGCACGCAAGCGCATCCTCTCCGGTGTCCTCAAGCTCACCCAGGCCGTCCGCGCCACGATGGGCCCCAAAGGCCGCAACGTCGTGATCGAGAAAAAATACGGTGGACCGACCGTCACCAAGGACGGTGTATCTGTCGCCAAGGAAATCGACCTCGAAGACCCCTTCGAAAACATGGGTGCGCAGCTCGTCCGCGAAGCCGCCACCAAGACCAATGACGCTGCCGGTGACGGAACCACGACCGCAACCGTCCTCGCCTACGCCATCATGGAGGAAGGTCTCAAGCATCTGAACTCTGGCAGTAACGCCATCGCCATCAAGCACGGTATCGAGAAGGCCGTCGTGGCCGTGACGCAAGAGCTCGACAAGATGAAGAAGGTCATCAGCAAGAAGGAGGACTACGCCGCTGTCGCCAATATCTCCGCGCAAGACAGTGAGATCGGAGACGTGATCGCCGACATCATGGACCGCCTCGGCAAAGACAGCGTGGTGACGGTGGAAGCCGGACAGACGCTGGGGATCGAGAAGGAATTCGTAGAGGGCATGCAGTTCGAGAATGGCTACATTTCGCCGTACTTCATCACGGACGCCGCCCGCATGGAGGCTGTGTACGAGAACCCGTACCTGCTCATCACCGACAAGAAGATCTCCTCCATCCAGGACATCCTCCCGCTCCTCGAGGCCCTCGCACAGCGCGGCAAGAAGGAGCTCGTGATCATCGCCGAGTCCGTGGAAGGCGAAGCGCTTGCCACCCTCGTGGTGAACAAACTCCGCGGAACATTCTCCACGCTCGCCGTGAAGGCCCCGGCCTTCGGTGACCGCCGCAAGGAAATCCTCCGCGACATCGCCGCCCTCACCGGAGCACGAGTCATCTCCGAGGAAGTCGGCCTCAAGCTCGAAAATGCCACCATCGAAGACCTCGGCCGTGCACGCCGAATTGTCTCCGATAAAGACAAGACGCTCATCATCGACGGCCGCGGAAAGAAGGAGGACATCGAAATGCGCGTGAATGAGATCAAGGTCGCCCTCGACAAGTCCACCTCCGACTTCGATAAGGAGAAGCTCCAGGAACGTCTCGCCAAGCTCTCCGGTGGCGTCGTCGTCATCAAGGTCGGCGCCGCGACGGAAGTGGAACAGAAAGAGAAACAGCACCGCGTGGAGGACGCCCTCTCCGCAACCCGTGCAGCCGCCGAGGAAGGCATCGTCCCCGGTGGAGGAACGGCCTACATCCGCGCCATGGCAGGGCTCGAGAAGCTCAAGGGAGACAACGAAGATGAGCAGGCCGGTATCGACATCGTCCGCAATGCCCTCTCCGCTCCCTGCCGCCAGATCGCCGATAACGCCGGGATCACTGGAGAAGTCGTCTTCGAGAAGGTGAAAGCCATGAAGGGACACGAAGGCTACAACGTCCTCACGGGCAAGTACGAGGACCTCGTGAAGGCCAGAGTGATCGACCCGAAGAAGGTCTCACGCTCCGCGCTCGAGAACGCTGCCTCGGTCGCCGCGATGTTCCTCACATTGGAAGTCGCCGTCACCGAGATCCCCAAGCCCGAGCCTGCAGCTGCTCCGCAGATGCCGGGAGGCGGAGGGATGGGGGATTTCTAATCCGAAGTTAAAAAACGTAGGACAGGAATATTCCTGTCCTACGTTTTTTTGTACGGAATCCATTACTCCAGTCTCAGCGTGTACTGCGGCACTGTCGGGAAGAGCTTCGCCTTCACCGTCTCTGGTTCCACCTCGGAGAAGTCGAGTGATGTCGTCTGATGATCGAGCGCGAATTGGATATCGAGGAGATTCATGAAGTGCCCAATCCCCGGGAAACGCTGCACGTCGGAGCCGCAAAATAAAGGATAAAAAATCGAATTCCAAGAGAAGGCACAGTCGACAGCGGCAAGTACACCGCCAATCCGCACAGAAAGCACATGCACCTTGTACGGCTTTGGCCTCGTCGGATCCACGAGCTTCCTCAGACACGCGAGCATCTTCTCATCGTGCCACGGGGAATCCGTGAACTTCGCCCTGTTCCATCCGATCATCGCATCCAGATCTTCCAGGTGATTCTCGGAGATAATGGGTGACTGCGCAGTGATGACGCGCTGATCGTGACGAACGTTGCTTCGCAGTTTCTTCGGGAGCGTCATCAGATAGTCATCAACACTCCCAATGGCAGAGAGCGAAAGCACGGACTTCGAATTCTGAGACGTAAGAACTGCGCGCTCGCCGATCTGATGACGCAGGAGCTCAGCACAGGAATTCAGAAGACACGGACGTGGAAGATGCGATAGAAGCTCTTCAATGTCACAGCTTTCCCGAACCCAGAACGCATTGTCCTCCTGCCAGTTGAACTCATCGCCGGTATCGCCGAACCACAGGTACCGCTTCTGCTCCGGATGAAACCACAGCGGCACCATTCCCTTGTCCGGAAGCACGACGAACGCGGGCGCGAATCCGTAAACTTCGTAAAACGGCATGCGAAATTCCCACAATTCATAGAGGCTCCGCCTCGGGGAGAACTCGTCCCAGAGTGCTCTGCAGTAATCGATGTTGCTTTCGATGGAAGGGAAAGAAGGCATAGCTATTGTGATGAACCAACAATTCAATTGTCAAAAGCTGAAGCCGAAGCTCGGTTCCTATGATGAAGGAAAATCGTGAAACGACTACTTTACAAGTTGCAGCATAAGTAATATAGTATGTACATGACAAAACCATCTAATTTGGAAAATGTAGTTCCGACATCTGCAGATGCAGCACCTCAAGTAGATCACAACCGCGGATTGGAACGTCGTGCTGAGACTTTATCGACCATCGCAACTGAAAGACGCAGTGATACACAAGGTATGCTGGAGCGTCCGATGAGTAACAGACTCGCTCAAGAGCTCGCAGGCATGGCAACGATTACTCCTGTCGAAAGCCCCGAAGATCCTACATTGGAAGTCTTTACCATCAACGTCACTGATCCGGAGAAATTCAATTCCAGAGAGAACCATGAACGTATGTTCACTCTCTTCGGGCCAATGCTCTATCGAACATATTATCCTGAAGTGACTCACGTTCCGAAGTTCGATGCATGGGAAGATCACGAAGAAGAGGACTTCGGTAGTACAGACATTGGTTCCGCAGACGAGATCACTGTTGCTGCAAAAAATGACAAAGTAAGGTCCCTTGTGATGATGAAGAAGGGAGAACCGCTCCCAAGCGGACAGAAAACCGCACTACTGCTCGTCTCTGCCGCACGCGGAAAAAGCAAAGCAAAAATTGCAGAAGACATGGTCAATCGTACCTTGAGTAAAAACTACAAAGATACGGTCGTCTTCGCGGGTACCCATGAGCACCCAGCCTTGGTGTCTGCACTCAATATCGCCAACAGAGAAGACCCCAGTCACCGATTCTTCTTCCGCGGACGGGCAAATGGCGATAAGGACATTCCCGTCAGTCAGGAGGACGTTGCCACATTGGCAGAAGTTAAAGCGCAATTTACAAAAATGCTCTCACCAGGCGGTTCATTCTATATCGAAGAATCCGATCAAACTGACACAACCGTAAACGATGTAGACTACGGACGCTATGGCATCCATTGGAACTTCAATATCCATAAAGTTGATGGAGATCAATATCCCGCAGCAAATGAAACGTACAACGAATTGCGTGAACACGTCAGAGCGACCGGTAAAAAGAAGCATGGTTACTACGGAATGACCGTATGGCTTCCGAATGAGAAAAAATGAAGGATCTGGAGAGAAATAGTTCCTCCCATCCTTTCTCCACGCTCGTGAGCCGACATCAGGAATTCCTGTATATTCCCTATACACCTCTTCCTGACCTTCTCGCATGCTCCGTATCGCCGCTGTCGAAAGCAGTGAATTGCTCTTCTCGCCTGCTCAGAAGTCCACGCTGTTTCTCACGTCCCCCGCAAGTCCGTTCCGCTCTCTCCTCCAATCACTCGCGAGCACAGTGAGCGTTCTTGAGTGGATTTTCCATACGAGGCTCGTCATGGTGGAAGAGGAAGTCCTGCTCCATCCCAAGACCACAGAGCTCCTCCATCAGAAGGATATTCAGGCCATCTGGCTCAACGACTGGTCGTCCCCGACACTGGAGGAATGGGCTAAGACCAATCACTTCACGCTGCTGTGCAATGCCTTCCGCGATCAGGAGCGACTGGAGAATAAGCTCTCCTTCGATGCGCTCGCCCGCAAGCATGCTCTTCCAGTTCCCGATGGCTGTACGGTGAAGACGATCGAAGAAGCCAGGAACTCCGGACTCTTCCCCGGTGTCCTCCAGAAGCCCGAGAGCTTCGGAGCGATGGGAACGTATTTCGTAGGGAATCCAAAAGCGCTGGATGCTCTCGAAAACGTCTTTGACGGCACTCCCCTCCTCCTCCGGAAATTCGAGAAAGGTCTCCCGATTGGCATCACGGTTCTGGTCGGGCCGAACAGAAGCCTCTTCTCCGCTCTGCGCGTTCAGCTCAACTGGATCGACAGCTCAGAGGGCAATGTGCACTACGGCGTGCAGTGGCTTCCCCGCTCCCTCCTTCCATCTGGCGCGGTTGTCGCACTGGAACAGATGCTGCATCGCACTGTCACGGCCCTCCGGTCCGAAGGCTTCCAGGGCCTCCTGAGTTTCGACTGCCTCATGACAGCGTCGCAGACACTCCTCATCGAGTGCAATCCCCGCCACTCCGGCGCGACCCTGCAGCTCAGCGCCCACCCAGAGCTCCTGCATGGACTGGATTATGCCGAGCAGTGCATCCGCGTCTTTTCGCACGACGATCCCGCAATCGATGCGCCGACAATTCCAGAGACGATCTTCGAAGGAACCTCGATCGATCTCGATTCCCTTCCGATCGGAAAAGGAGCAGACCTCTCAGCTGTCCCTCAGAGCGGCTTCTATCAACTGCAATCTGACGGACTTCGAAGAACTGAAAATCAGAGTATTCCTTCCAATTCTCAGAATCTGTTTCTCTGGACACAGCCACCTGATGAAGAATCGCACTACCGCGGATTCGCCTTTGCCAATCTTCCGCTCACCACACTCTCCGGGCTACGATGCTCCGTGCATCCGCAGGGGCAGTCGTTCATCGATGCGCTCTCCGCTCTCTTCCGCCGCCAATCATGATGCACGATTCCATCGCTCAACGTTTCCCGGACATCGAACGACTCCGACCGATCATGCGTGCAATCGCCCAAGACCATCCGACCCCGCTGTACGTTTACGATTCCGACGAAGTCCGGAAGAACTATCGTGCCTTCGTTGCGGCCTTCCAGGCACAGCACATCCCTATGGACGTCTACTACGCTACGAAGAGCAATCCCTACATCGGTGTGCTCCGGACCGTCGTGGAGGAGGGCGGCGGTCTCGATATCTCGAGCCCCCGCGAACTCGCCCTGGCGCTGGAGGCAAAGGCGAAACGCATCATTTTCACGGGACCTGCCAAATCCGAAGCGGACTTCCGGGCGATCCTCCCGCTCGCCGACCGCATCATGGTCAATCTCGAAAGCCTGCGTGAACTGCGTCTCTTGTCCAGGATTGCGAGTGAAGCGGGACAGACGATCCGCTGTGGCGTACGCGTCTGCTGCAGACATCAGCAACACTGGAAGAAGTTCGGCATCGCACTCGAAACCCTTAGTGCATTTCTGCAGGAAGCACGAACCCTCCCGGGTATCCGCTGCTGCGGGATCCACTACCACGTGAGCCACGACGGCACACCGGAACGTTCCGTGCAGACCATTGATGAACTCGGAGAGATCCTGAAGCAGGATCTTTCCCCCGAAGAACTGCAACATTTGGAATATCTGGATATCGGAGGCGGATTTGCCCCACATGAATTTGAGGGAAAGCACTCCTGGAATCCGGAGCAGGAGACACTCCTGATTTCCGAAGGACTGGATGTGGAGAATCTTCTCAGAGAGAACATCACTGATCGTTACATCACGGATACCATCGTGCCAATTGAGGAATTTGTTGCGCAAATTGGATCGGCGTTGCGACGGAGTATCTTTTCGCTCCAACCGAACATCCACATATTCACAGAACCCGGTCGTTATCTCTGTCACAGCGCGATGCACATGCTCCTCACCCTCGTCGAAAAGAAGTCGAAGACCATGGGTATCGCCGACGGTGGCGTAAACATGGTCGGCTGGGAGAAATATGAATGCTACTACTACGTGCCGATCTTCAACCTCACGCACTTCTCCCTCAATACGGAGATTCCGTTCCTTCTGTACGGTTCACTCTGCACCCCGGACGATGTGTGGGGCTACTCCGTGCACTGCTCATCTATAAAGGAAGGAGACGTCGTCTGGCTCCCCTACCAGGGTGCGTACACCTTCACGACTGCCGCCACATTCATCCGCGACATTCCTCCGGTGATAGATCTCCCGACGAAATAATTGTTGAACTTTCACGAAGAAATTTTCCGATGACCTGATTCGTTTTTCATTATTCGCGATGAACTTGTTTTTGTTCAATGAAGTGCATACCCTCCTTGCACAATGACCGACACCCCGAAAAGATTTCTCTTCGTCTCCTACGATGGCTCGACAACCGATCTCGCCTGGACCGTCGCGCAGGAAGGACATGAGGTTCGCCTCTGTCTGGTGGCGCCGGGTTTCGAGGACGTGGGGAAAGGATTCGTCAATGTGGTTTCTGACTGGAAGAAAAGCGTGGATTGGGCCGATATCGTCCTTTTCGATTACATCGGCGCGGGAGAAGAAGCGCAAGAAATCCGCAAGAGCGGCAAGCTCTGCATCGGAGGAACGCCGTACACCGACCGACTCGAGAATGACCGCACGTTCGGTCAGGAAGAGCTCAAGCGCAACAAAATTCGCATTATTCCCTACCAGGAATTCCATTCCTTCGACGAAGGCATCGCCTACGTGCAGACGAATCCCGGACGGTATGTCATCAAACCTTCCGGAAGAGCGCAGGATCTCAAGCAGCTGCTCTTCGTCGGGAATGAAGATGACGGAAGCGATGTCGTCCGCGTGCTCGGGGCCTACCGCGACACGTGGAGCGACACCATCGATATTTTCCAGCTGCAGAAGAAAGTGACGGGCGTGGAAGTGGCGGTCTGTGCGTTCTTCGATGGAAAGAAATTTGTGCATCCCATCTACGTGAGCTTCGAGCACAAGAAGCTCTTCCCGGGAGAGCTGGGCGTCTCCACCGGAGAAATGGGCACGAGCGGCTTCTGGGCTCCCAAGAATCCAATCTTCGAAACCGTGCTCCGCCCCTTCGAGCAGAAGCTCGCCGAGGAGAACTACATCGGATTCATCGATGTGAATAGCATCGTCAACGGGTACGGCATCTACCCGCTGGAATTCACCTGCCGCTTCGGCTATCCGCAGATCAGCCTGCAGCAGGAAGGGATCAGCGAACCGATGGGCACGCTTCTCCTCCGGCTGGCTGCCGGTGAAAGTAATGGCGGTATCAAGGTAAAGCGCGGGTACCAGGTCTGCGCACTGATCGTGGTGCCCCCGTTCCCCTTCGAAGATCCCAAGACGTTCGAATCCTTCTCGAAGGACGCCGTGGTGGTCTTCAAGAAGAAAATCCCGGACGGCATCCACATCGGTGACCTCCGTAAGAAGAATGAGGAATGGCTCATCACCGGAGCGGAGGGGGTAGCACTCGTCGTCTCCGGATCCGGCACAACCATGCGTGATGCACAAAGGCAAATGTACGCGCGCATCCAGAATATCCTCATCAGCAATATGTACTACCGCACGGATATCGGTGACCGCTGGATCGACGATAGCGACCGCCTGAATTCTTGGGGATATTTGTAGAAACGTCACCACGATCCGGTAAGCACTGAAAGAATGCATACAATTGCCGGTACTGGTCGCTTGACTCTCGCGAAGACTGACGATTAGAGTTCGCACACTTTATGCTTCACATACGATCAACCGGTGAAAAAGGAAACGGCGTTTTTACTACTGCTGCAATCAGCAAAGGTGAAACTATCGAAGAATGCCCTGTGCTCATCCTTTCTCCCGAAGATACGAAAACACTCGAAAATACTATTCTGGATAATTACCTTTATCTGTGGGGGAAAGATCAATGCTGCATCGTCTTCGGTTACGGCATGCTTTACAACCACAGTGAACATCCTAATGTCACTGTCCGTGAAGATTTTGCGAACAATCGCTACATCCTCACTGCGCTACGTGACATCAAACCCAATGAGGAGCTCTGCCATAACTATGCCGATGGTCGTCCTTCTGGCACGACGGTAGTGTTTACAGGTCACGAGTTTGAGTTCATCCACCCCAAAAGCTGACGAAGTCCCGCGAAACCCTCCCGTATCCTTGACACTCCCCACCCCTCCTCAGCACACTGTGGTCCATCTTCCTCCTCATTTATGTACGGAATTACCGAACTGAAACCCGGCCGCGCCATCCAGATCGACGGCATCCCTTACCTCATCATCTCCTCGATATTCGGCCGCAAGAGCCAGAGCAAGGCCAACATGCAGTGCAAGATCAAGAACATGCGCACCGGAGCGGTGATCCCCCGCAACTTCCAGGGAGCAGACATGATAGAGCCTGCAGATGTGGGGTACCGCAAATGCCAGTTCCTCTTTACCGATGGAGAGCAATTCACCTTCATGGACCTCAATTCCTACGATCAATTTTTTCTCAACAAAGAGACGCTGGGACCGGTAGCGGACTTTCTCGTGGAAGGCGGCGAAGTGGATGCACTCCTCTTCGAGGACAATCCCATCGGCATCAAGCTCCCATCAACTGTGGATCTGAAGGTGAAGGAGACGATCCCGGGAGTGAAGGGTGACACCGCAAGCGGCGGAGGCAAGCCTGCCACCATGGAGAGTGGCGTGGTGGTCTCCGTTCCGCTCTTCATCGAAGAAGGCGACATCGTCCGTGTGAATACGGAAACGGGCGAATATATGAGAAAAGTGGATCAAAAATGATCTACCACATGAATTGTTTTACTATTTTTCCTCCGGAAGAATAAATTTGCGAAAACCCTGAGTGAGAATGCGCACTTCATCCGGGTGGATATCTGCTAAAGTTTTAGCCATCGCGCCTCTGACTTCTTTAGGAATTTTTGTTGTAGCATCACCATCGAACTCAAAATAATTACAATTGATTTCGCGACCCTTTGGAATAAATTTCCTTGCAACAGTAATACCCTCTGGGTGAGCAGCATCATTTTTTTGAATCGTATTGGAATCCTGTGCATGATTCATCATTTGCGCAGCCGCATCGCAGAAAACATATCCACGCTGGGATCTGTACGCGTGCACATCGAGATCTTCCTTCTCTTGTTTGGATAAATTGGCAACTGCATCGAGGGGAATGAGCCTGTCAATTCCCTCTCGGAATCTCCACACAATCGTGCCTGGATAAATATCTTCATCTGCAATCAATCCTTGTCCTGCACCCGGTATTTCACTTGGTCCTACGTGTGCTTTCACTGTAATCATAAGCATATTATAGATTATTATGCTATTATAGTCAATTTCCTTCAATTGCAAACAGATTTCATCTCCATAAGCTGTGCGCAAATGATCGAACTCTTCTCCGGGTCTACGACTCACAAAGGAACAGGACTCTTCACCCGTCACGCTCTCGCCAAAGACGACATCCTCCTCGAGATGCAGGGCCCGCGTCTCAATTTCGCAGAGCTCGTCGTCTCTCCGTACTACGCCGTGGATCACTACTTCCAGATCGCTGCGGACGAATATATCGGATCCTCTGGTGGCCTGGATGATCTCATCAACCACTCCTGCGAACCCAATTGCGGCATACGCGAGAAGGATGGCCGGTTTTTCCTGTGCGCCATTCGCGACCTGCCCGCAGGTACAGAAATCTCCTTCGACTACTCCACGGTGATGAATGACGGCAGCTACAAAATGGACTGCGCGTGCGGCAGCCCCGTTTGTCGGCGCGTCGTCGGAGACTTCCGGGATCTTCCCGAGCACCTCATGATCAAGTACCTCGGCCTCGGCATTGTCCTGCCCTACATCGCCAAGGATTTCGGCCACCTCAACGTTCCTGCTCCGGAAGTCGAGCGTGAACTCGTGCCGGTAAGAGCCCGGAAGAAGAAGCAGACGATGCGCCTGCAGCCGGCCATGGTCTGAACTGATCAGTGCAGATCACCACATCCGATTTTTACGATAGCTTTGTCTTCATCGATAAATGTTCTTTCTCGGATTACACAAATTCATTTTCCTTCCCGAAGTCGGTCGAATGGTTGTTCGGTGCATCTATCAGGACTGATCACGATGATGCGTTCTCATTTTCCGTTGCGAATACCAACCAGCGAACTTCAATCAAAATACGACATCCAAAAAGTACAACCCATCTTTATTGCATCGTGGGATGAGATTACTACAATTCGCCGCAAATGAATGAACTGTACTTGGGCGCTACCGCCCACAAAGGAAATGGAGTCTTCTCGTCATCGGATATCCAGAGCGGAGACCTCATCATGGAGTTCACCGGCCCCCTCGTCACTCGCAGTGAACTTCCCCAGCCGTACTCTTCCGTACTCGACCACTACACACAGGTGGACGAGGATTTGTACATGGGACCGTCTGGCGATCTGGATGACATCATCAATCACTCGTGCAATCCCAACTGTGGACTCCGGGAAGAGGACGGCCGCCTGATGTGCTACGCCATCCGCGATATCGCGCAGGGCCAGGAACTGAGCTGGGACTACTCCACTATGCAGCAGAGCGGCTGGTGGGAAATGGACTGCCTGTGCGGGAGCGTGCTGTGCCGCGGTCGTATTGCGGACTTCCAGGATCTGCCCACATTCATCCGCCGCAAGTACCTGGACCTCCGGATCGTTGCACCCTACATCGCCAAGCAGTACGAGGAAGCACCGGTCCATGTTCGCCCGAAGCGTCGTGCTGTCCCGTCACGCAGGATGCACCTGCCACTGATCGGTCAGGGAGCGGTGATGGCGTGAACGAGCGGTGAGCGGATAAAGTGTCATCCTGAGGAGGAGCGCCGCAGCGCGACGTCTCGAAGGAGGACACGTCTTCGAGTATGCTTCGAGACGTCCTTCGCTTCGCTGCGCTCGCTCAGGACTCCTCAGCATGACACTCAGAACAGAATGACTGTGAAATCATTTTCAATTTATCCATTTTCCATTCGCCGTTATACTTCCCCCAATGACTTCGCCCCTCTTCATCGTCCTGGAAGGCCCCGATGGTGCAGGAACCACCAAGCACAGTGTCATCCTGGAAGAACGCCTGAAGCGCGAAGGGCACACAGTACTGAGAACATTCGAACCTACGGACGGGCCCATCGGTGCGCAGATTCGCGCTGACCTGCGGGCAGGGAATCTCAGCGATCCGGAGGCGATTCAGCGAAGATTCTGCGAAGATCGTGCGTGGCATCTGGAACATGTCATCGAACCGGCCATGAAGAATGGCACGATCGTCATTAGCGACCGGTATGCCGCATCCACCATCACCTACGGTCTGGCTCTCGGCATCGACCGCGCCATTCTGGAAGAAATGAATGCCGCATTTCGAAAACCAGATATTCAGCTTTTCTTGTTGCCGCCATTCGCAATGCTTCAGGAGCGCCTCGCACGACGGGAATCCACCGATGCCTTCGAGAAAGCGGAATTCCAGAAGAAGGTCTATGCGGAGTACCGGAGGCTGGCGGCGGAAGATCCTTCTATTATCGTCATTGATACGTCGGGGGAGCTGGAAGTGGTGGCGGATATTATTTTGAAAGCGACGAAGAAGAATGACGAATGACCAAGGACCAAGCACCAATGACCAGGGAAATCCCAAATCAAAAGCACCAATGAGACGTTATATCATTTTTGATTTGGTCATTGGTCATTCCTTGGTCATTGGAATTTGGGATTTGGTCATTCCGCGGTCATTGGGATTTGGTCATTCCGCTGCGGCTAATTGTCCACACGCCGCCGCAATATCCTCCCCCATCGTCCTCCTCTCCGTGACATCCAATCCATGCCGCAGGATTTCGGCTTTGAATGCCTCGATGTTGTCGCGCTTCGCCGCGAAGTAAATTTTGCCGGAGACCGGGTTTAAGGGAATCACATTGAGCTTGGGCGCTCCGGCACTCTTGATGTACCGCACGAGCTCCCGGGCGTGGTCCAGGGAATCATTCACGCCGCTGATCAGCGTGTACTCGAAGGTGACGTAGTGACGGCGATTGCCCTTCTCCACTTCGTAGCGCTTGCACCAGGTCGCGAGCTTGGTGAGGAAGTCGGGGACAGTGGAAGGAACGATTGCTGTACGACGCTTTTGATCGGCGCTATGAAGAGAAACCGCGATGCGCACATTGGGCCAGTCGGGATCGGTGAGGACTTTCTCGAGCGCAGGCAGAATGCCGACGGTGGAGAGCGTGATGTGCGTGGGACCGATGTCGGCATACGTCGTCCAGAGGTGAATTGCCTTCTTCACGTTCTCGATGTTGTTGAAGGGCTCACCCATGCCCATAAAAACGACGTTGCTAATGCGCAGCATTGTCATCCTGAGCGGAGTCGAAGGATGACAATGCGTGTTCATGGTTCGTTCCTCGACACGGCTCGGAATGACAGGACAATGCAGCAGATAGTTATTCCAAAACCGTATCTGATCCGCGATCTCATCCGAAGATAAATTCCGCTTGAATCCCATCGCTCCGGTTGCGCAGAACACGCACCCCATCGCGCAGCCAATCTGGGAGGAGACGCACACCGTCCACTGATCCTTGGCATTGGCCATCAGAACCGTCTCGAAGAGCTGCCCATCGCTTCCTTTCAACAATGCCTTGAACGTATCGCCGCGCTTGCTCTCGAGGACCTTCGAAGCCTCCACGGAAATCCACGGAATCTCCCGCGCGATGACCTCACGCATGGGTTTAGGGAAAACGGTAACGTCCTGCCAGCTCTTGAAATGGGGGCTAAAGACTGCCTCTTCGATCTGCCGGGCTCTGAACTTCGGAACCTTGGGAAAGAGTTCCGCGAATCGCTCGGTGCGGGTAACGGGGACGGGCATGGGGAGAGTATAGAGGAAAGCCGTTTCCGTAGCTGGGGTTCTGCTTCCGTAGCTGGGGTTCACCTGTAGTGAGCTTGTCGAACTATGAACCCCAGCTACGGAAACTGGGCTCCATCCCTTCCACTCTCCCCCGTCCATCCCTATCATAGAACCGTGACTCCCCTTCTCCTCTCCGGCCGCGAAGCCGCCGACGCACTCCTCGCAGAACTCAAGCCGAAGGTCCAGGAACTCGATCCCAAGCTCGTGGTCGTGCAGGTGGGTGACGATCCGGCGAGTGCCAGCTACATCAAGCAGAAGATCAAGAGCTGCGATGCTGTAGGGATGCGCCATGAGCACCGGCATCTTCCCGCAACGACGACGCTAAAGGAATTGATGGCACTCATTGACGAGCTGAATACCGATCCGGACGTCACAGGATTCATCGTCCAAGTTCCCCTCCCCGGCGAACTCCAGAAGCACGTTCCGCAGATCATCCGCGCTATCGATCCCAAGAAAGACATCGATGGCTTCGGCGCCTATAACCTCGGCAAGATGTTCCTCTCCCAGGAATTCGAGCACCTGCCGCCGGCAACCCCGGCAGGAATTATCGCCATGCTGGATCACTACAAAATTCCCGTTGCCGGTAAGCACGTCGTGGTCGTGGGACGGAGCAATACCGTCGGCAAGCCCATCGGCATCATGCTCCTCAACCGTGACGCCACAGTGACGCTCTGCCACAGCAAGACCGCGAACCTCGCAGAAATCACCAAGCAGGCCGATATCCTGATTGCGGCTGTAGGAAGACGTAACCTGATCACCGCTGCGATGGTGAAAGACGGAGTGGTCGTCATCGACGTCGGAATGAACAAGAACGACGAAGGTAAGCTCTGTGGGGATGTGGACTTCGATGAAGTTTCGAAGAAAGCCTCAGCGATTACTCCGGTCCCTGGTGGCGTAGGTCCGATGACGGTGGCGGCACTAATCAGGAATTGTGTGAGGGCGAAGGAACGACAACACGGAGAATAACGGAATAACAGATTATCGGAATATCCGTCCAGTTATTCAGATATTCCGATATTCATCACCTCGTTTTCTTGCGTCCCCAAAACAAATCGGTACTATCTCTTCGTGGAAACACCGTTTCCCTCTGTTTCGGCCTTTCGGATTTCCTTCCGTCTGGCCCGCTTGCGCGTTCACCAAATCCAATCCCTAACCCCTAATCCCTAACCCCCATGTGTGGAATTATCGCTGTTTCCGGCTTCCGCGACGTCATCCAGGATCTGTATGACGGGCTACTCCTGCTCCAGCACCGCGGTCAGGATGCTGCGGGCATCGTCACGTACAACAGCCAGTTCCATCTGAAGAAATCCAACGGCATGGTGCGCGACGTCTTCCACACACGCTCCCTGGAACGCCTGAAGGGAACGGTGGGAATCGGGCATGTGCGTTATCCCACGGCAGGCTGCTCGAGTGAATTCGAGGCACAGCCATTCTTCGTGAATACGCCTTTCGGTATCGCTTTGGCGCATAACGGAAACCTCACAAATTCTGCGGATCTGCGCCGGTTCCTCTTGGAGCACGAGTACCGCCACCTCAATACCAATTCCGATTCCGAGGCACTCCTGAATATGCTCAGCGTAGCGCTCAAGAATCAGCGCCCCAAAGGTCACCTCTCCCCCGATCAGATCTTCAATGCGATGAAGAGTGTGTACCGGCACTGTAAGGGCGCCTACTCCGCTGTTGCGCTCATCGGCGGCCAGGGCATCATCGGCTTCCGTGACCCGCACGGCATCCGCCCGCTCCAGCTCGGCAAACGGAAATTCGGTATGAAGGAGGAGTACATCATCGTCTCGGAAAATACCTGCATGAAGGCGCTCGAATTCGAATTCATCCGTGACATCCGCCCGGGAGAAGTGGTCTTCATCGATCACCAGAATCACCTCCACAGCCGCATCGTGCACCCGGGCATCCTCACCCCCTGCATCTTCGAGTGGGTCTACCTCGCAGCACCGGATTCCACCATCGACGGAGTGAACGTGTACAAGGCTCGCCTGCGCATGGGAGAGTACCTCGCAGCCCAAATCAAAGCCTCGGGCATCCACATCGATTCCGTCATTCCGATCCCCGATACGGGCCGCCCCAGTGCCGCAGGACTCGCCGACAAGCTCAAAGTCCGTTACCGCGAAGGCTTCGTGAAGAACCGCTACATCGGGCGCACCTTCATCATGCCGGGGCAGAGTCTGCGCAAGCGAAGTCTCCAATTCAAGCTCCACCCGATCGAGCTCGAGTTTAAAAATAACTCTGTCCTCCTCGTGGATGATTCCATCGTCCGGGGCAACACCTCTAAGAAGATCGTGGAGATCGCCCGCGAGGCAGGAGCCAAGAAAGTCTACTTCGCCACCGCAGCACCCCCAATCATCGCCCCAGACCCCTACGGTATCGATCTCCCGACGACCGATGAACTGATCGCCGGGGACAAGAGCATCGAGGAGATCCGCAAGTACATCGGCGCTGACGGACTCTTCTACGGCAAGATCGAAGATCTCCACAAGTCCATCCAACACGGTAATCCCCGCATCACCGCCTTCAGCGAAGGCTGCTTCACCAAGAAGTACCCCACCCCCGAAGTGACACCCAAGCTCCTCAGGGAAATGGGCTGCGGCCGCAATCAGACCCGCGATGCTTATCAGGATGAAGATGAGCCGGAGTCGCAGAAGATGCTGGCACTCGTGTAATTGGCGATTTCTTAATTTGCGAATGGCGATTTAGTCATCAATATATCGCAACTCGCAAATTTTAAATCGCAAATAGTTCGCTGTTGCCCCATACTTCTAACACCTTACTGCTTTCCAGAAACTCCCATGAAAATCCTCCTCATCGCCTCAACAGCCAGAGAGCACGCCCTCGCCGAAACCTTCGCCCGAAGTTCCCACCATCCGGAGATCATCGCTCTCTGCCCATCGCAAAATCCGGGGCTCAAGAAGCTCACGGATCTTCACGTGGGAAACATCCTCGATTTCGACTGGGTAATGGAGATCGCGAAGAAGACGAACCCGGACATCGCTTTCATCGGACCGGACGATCCAATCGGTGCCGGTCTCGCTGATCCTCTGGAAGCCGCCGGTATCCCAACCGTCGCTCCGAAGAAGAAATTGGCGCAAATAGAGTCGAGCAAGTCCTTTGCAAGAGATCTTCTATTACAAGTAGACAAAGAATCTCTGCCAAAGTATCTTGTTCAGACTTCATTTGAGCCGAAAGAGATGTACACATTTATTGATCGAGAATTGCACGGACAGTGCGTGGTGAAGTACGATGCACTGAAAGGTGGCAAAGGAGTCAAAGTGATGGGAGAACATCTTAATAATATCGAAGAAGCCCTAGCCTATGCCAAAGAGTGTATCGATGAGTGCGGGAGGGTTGTCATCGAAGAGAAACTGGTCGGAGTGGAATTTAGTCTGCTTTCCTTTGTGTCCGGTCTACAGGTTGTAGACATGCCAGCCGTGCAGGATCACAAACGAGCCTACGAAGGTGACACTGGTCCAAATACCGGCGGCATGGGAACATATACCGATACCCATCACTCGCTCCCCTTCCTTATGCCGGAGGAACTCAATCGTGCAAAAGAGCTCAACCGGATCACAGCCAAAGCCCTCATGGATCAGTGTGGCGAACCCTACCACGGCATCCTCTACGGCGGCTTCATCGCCACAGCCTCAGGAGTGAAAGTGATCGAATACAATGCTCGCTTCGGCGACCCCGAGGCACTCAATATCCTCCCGCTCCTCTCCTCCGACCTCGTGGATATCTGCCTAGCCATCAAGAGTGGAGAGCTCACCGAGGACCTCGTGCGCTTCGAGAATAAGGCAACAGTGTGCAAGTACATCACGCCGGAGAGTTACCCCGTGAGCAAAGATCAGAAAGGCGCAGCCGTCACATTCCCCACGATGCCAGGGAATGCACGACTGTACTACGGAGACATCGCTGAGGCCGCTGATGGCTCACTGACACTCGGAGGTTCCAGAACCGCTGGAATCGTCGGCATAGGAGATACACTGGAAGCGGCGGAGAAGATTGCTGAAGAACTGTGCGAAAAGGTAACGGGGCCGGTGAGGTTTCGGAAGGATATCGGCACGAAGAAACTCATTGATCTCCGTATCGCGATGATGCACGATCTGAGAGGATAGAACATCATGCCCCTTCGACAGACTGACATCACGGAAGCTTCCATAGCGCGGCAGGCGCTGGATGATGCCCTATCAGAAGAATGCGGGCTCCCCAGTTATGTGCAGCTTCGCCCGTCACTGCACGTACACAAAATCATTGAAGATGAAAATCTCGAAGCCTTCATCATTCACTTCGAAGACTGGGTAAATCACCTGCTCTCTGCCCCATTCCACGATCGCTATCACAATGCATTCCATTGCGATAAACCTCCGTCGGAAATCGCATCCATGGATCTCTCATCACTCCTAAGATACATCGAAGACCGCTTACATGTGCTGCTACATAACGGAAAGAACGATGTCTCGTAGCAATCCCCAACATCACTGCGCCTTCGCCAGCTTCTCCTCTGCATCCTTTTCGCGTAACGCTTGAAGGAGATCCCCGATGCCTCCTTCCATTATCGAGGGGAGGTTGCTGAAGTTCTGACCGATGCGGTGGTCCGTTACGCGGTCCTGCGGGAAATTGTAGGTGCGGATCTTCTCGCTGCGGTCGCCAGTACCGATCTGCCCTGAGCGCATTTCCCCGCGTTCTTTTGCTAACCGTTCACGTTCAGATTCATAGATACGACTGCGTAGCAAATTCATCGCGAGCTCACGGTTCCGCAGCTGGCTGCGCTCCGTCTGACAGGCAACGACAGTATTCGTAGGAATGTGGGTAATGCGGATGGCGGATTCCACTTTGTTGACGTTCTGACCCCCGGCACCACCGCTGCGGAACGTATCGATCCTCAGGTCCTGGGGACGAATCTGAATATCCACCTCTTCGGCTTCCGGCAAAACAGCGACGGTCGCAGCAGATGTATGCACACGACCTTTGCTCTCGGTCGATGGAATGCGTTGGACGCGATGCGCGCCAGATTCGAACTTGAGCTCACCGAACACCGGTCCCTCGATACGGACAACCACCTCCTTCACTCCCCCACCCTCGGCCTCCGTCATACTCATCATCTCCGTCTTCCATCCCTTCTCTTCGGCATACCGCAGATACATCCGCAGCAATTCCGAAGCGAAGAGTGCAGCCTCCTCTCCACCGGTCCCCGCCCGCACTTCCAGAATGACGTTCCTCCCGTCCATCGGATCCTGTGGAACGAGGAATGAACGCATCTTCTGCTCGAGCACCGGAAGCAGAGCACGCGCCTCAGACGCTTCCAGCTCGGCCAATTCCTTAAGCTCCTTCTCTTGGACCTCGCCGGCAAACCGGATAGCCGCCTCTGCGCGGTCATACTGCGCAATGATCTCCACGAGAGGCTCGAGGAACTTCAGTCTTCTGCCAATTTCAATGATGCGCTTGCGATCCTCATGGATTGCAGGGTCTTGCAGCGACAACTGAAGATCCTGATACTCCTTGGCCAATGCACGAATTTTATCAATCACGGCGGCAGTATGGACGAGGAGAGGGTCAAGAGGAAGTCCTTTGCCTGAAATCAACCGGAATAGTACATTAAGACTCTATGGACATTCGCAAAAACTCCACCCTTATCATCGGCCTGCTCATTCCTGTACTCATGATCGTCTTCGTCGCAGGAAGCATCTATATTCCCGGGCTCTTCGCTCCTGCTCCAACCTACAATTTCCTGTACACCAGCTCCAACGACTACAACTACAATTGGACGGTGGAAGTTCGCGGAGACAAGCTGGTACGCCTCAATCGTGATGCTCCGAAAGATTCCAATCTTCTGGATGCCGAGCCCGCGATCTACCTCTTCGACGTCGCTACCCGCAAGAGTCGCATCATCACCCTGGCAGAAGCACAGAAGCTCAAGCTGAATCCGAATGCCGAGTCTCCCGATGGCTACCAGGTAAATCAGAGCAGTAACGGCGGTGGATTTCCCTTCGGATTCAATAACGAAAGCCGACTGTACATGCGAGGGCATTCCACGAGCTTTAGGATCGATGTAAACATCGATAATGGCTACTGGAATTTCCGGTTCCTCGGTTGGGTGATTCCTCAGTAATCGAAGGCATACACTTTTTCATTTTCTCGACGAAGCTCTGAACATTCTGGTAATGAGCTTCAGCGATCCCTCCCCCTCACACCCATGGATAAGCACGCTCTCCTCTCAGAAGTGACAGCACTCGCTCGCTCAGGAGCGCTCTCGCAATCGGAATTGAATCAGGCATTCCAGGCAGGCTCTTCTACTCACCCGCACGGCATGGCTGAGCGGATTCGCTTCACCGAGATCCTCTACTACCTTGGCGGGTTCATCATCTTCCTCGGGCTCGTAATCCTTCTGGGTCAGAATTGGGAACATCTCAACTCCATCGCTCGGATCCTGATCACGCTCGGCAGCGGTATTGCCGCGTATTTCATGGCCGTCCTCTTCCTCCAAAACGCTGCGGCCTCCCGTCTTTCCATCGCCTTCTTCTTCCTTTCCGCCATCCTCCTGCCGATCGGCATCTTCGTCACGTTCAATGAGGCTGGGTTCTCCACGGATGATTCAGGGATCAATACCGTCCTCTCGGGCATCCTCTTTGCAGTGTATCTCGCATCATTCTTCCAGATGAAGCGCACACTGTTCCTCTTCTTCTCAGTGGTCTTCGGCACATGGCTCTTCTTCGCCTTCACGAGCTTCCTCATGAGTACGAGCGGTATGGACTTCGGTTGGCGCTTTTATGCGTACCGGATTCTCCTCACAGGACTCAGCTATGTCCTCCTCGGTCAATCATTCCGTAGCAAGAACCTCAGTGGAGATCTCACCGGCTTCCTCTTCGCCACCGGGACATTCGGATTTCTGGGTGCTGCCCTGACTCTCGGAGGATGGACCCCCGAGCAATCGATGATTTGGGAGCTCCTCTTCCCCGGTATTGTCTTTGCGATCATGTTCCTGAGCATTCCTCTCAAGAGCCGATCTTTCCTGATTGTCGGAGCAGGCTATCTGATGGTGTACCTCGTAAAGATCACATCCGAATACTTTTCGGAGGGTTTGGGCTGGCCACTCGCGTTGATCCTTCTCGGATTTGCTATCATCGGAGTCGGGTATTACGCATACCATCTGAATAAGAAATATCTGACGACGTAACTCAGAAGATGTCATTCAGAGCCATGTCGAGGAACGAACCATGACATTTTCATATGATTCACCATGCGTATGGATCTGAAACAGATACACTGATCTTATGCGCGTCCTCGTCGCCATGTCCGGGGGTATCGATTCCAGTGTGGTGGCCTGCCTGCTAAAAGAGCAGGGGCATGAAGTAATCGGAACCCACTTCCACCTCTGGCAGGATCCGAAGGCACCGGCACTCGCTACCCTTCTGCCGAGCAAGTGCTGTACGGCGCAATCCTTTGCCCGTGTCCGGAAAGTAGCGAAGAACTTGAATATCCCACTCCACATCCTGGATCTGCAGAAAGAATTCAAGAAAGAGGTGGTAGATCCGTTCATCGCTGCGTACAAGAAGGGACTGACTCCGAACCCCTGTATACTCTGCAATCGCCACTTCAAATTCGATCGATTGCTCACGCTTGCTGACAAGCTCTATTGTACGCATGTCGCGACCGGTCACTATGCCAGAATCCTTACGAGAAGGAGGGGTAATATTTCATATTCAGCCCTACTGGAAGCCTCGGACAAGAAGAAAGACCAGAGCTACTTTCTGTATCGACTCACCCAGAAAGAACTAAAGCGCACGCTGCTCCCTCTGGGGAACATCACGAAGAAGAAGGTCTTCTCGTTAGCAGAAAAGTTCCAGATTCCTTTGAATCGAAGCAGCTATCGCGAAAGTCAGGATCTCTGCTTCTTCCCGGAGAAATCCCCTGATGCCTTCCTGCATCGCTATCTGAAGGGCGTCAAAGCAGGAGTCATCCTTTCGAAAGATGGAGTGACACTTGGAATGCATGAAGGACTGCCTTTCTACACCATCGGGCAGCGCCGTGGGCTCCATGTAGGGGGCCAAATGATCCCACTGTATGTCCTCAAGAAAGAACACAAAAGTAATGCATTAATTATCGCTCCATTAAGGGATCTCCGTGATAACAAAGTTTTAATCCGATCATGCACATTCACTCGAGGAAAGCTCGTGCATTCTTCCCGTTTTTCGCTTTCTGCCCGTATCCGATCGCAAGGGAAGAAGATGAAGGGAATGCTGCGAAAGCGCTCACGGGATTTTCTCTTCACTACAACGAAACCCATGATGAGTATTACCCCTGGTCAATCCCTAGTCCTCTATCAAGGGAATGAGGTATTGGGAGGAGGAATAATTGAAACATGAATACCTTCCCGAAGTACTGATACAAGGCTAACATACGGTACCTTTCCCCTGTTCTGCTTCATCGTTTTCTGCTATACTGAATTGATCGCTCCAACCCCACGCAATAACCGGCATCAGGCGTCGTACGATAAAGACGGGAACATCATTCTGCCGATGGATCTTCGTACTTCTACACAGCAAGAATCCTCTGTAGAACATCCGCAGGAAATCGTAATGAACATTAATGAAGAGCAAGAGACTATTACAGAGATTGAATTTGAGAAGAGCCCTTCAGGAAAGCCTGAATGTACATTAGTGCTTTCCGATGAATCCCCTGACAAATCCCTGAAGGAGGAGAGTGGCACATCTGCAGTCAGTAATTCATTTGAAGCCCTACCTGTAGAGAATACTGATACATTTGACGAGGTGCGGTATCGACATCTCACTGACTTCCTGAATACCATCAGAAGTGCAACTGTGGAAGAGACCTCCTCACTTCTTACGGAGGGTGCACGCCAGTATCAGGCCAGCACGGTGTCCGTGGTCACGCTCTGGAAAACCGTGAAGAAGGATCTGCATTCCGGAATCCATAGTGTGCAGACCTTTCTCACACAACCCGTGTGGATTATCCGTCCGCGTCACGCACCCAAGCGCTACAGTCGCTGGACGCTCTTCATGATCGATACCGTTCGGTTCGGAGGCACCTTCACTGCCCTCTTCCTAGCCCTCTTCGTCGCGCTCAATTACCAGAGCTTCTGGGAAATCGTCAGTGCGCACCTCAATCCTATGGCGCAGCTCTTCTCGATGAGTGAACCCAACGGGAATCAGAACACTCTTCTCCGGGAAGCTCTTCTGAAGTCCCCTGCACTCACCGTAGCCGGACCGTCTGCTGGTGATCTCCTGAGTTTCCTTCCTCCTGTCGGACCTCCGGATAACCGCCTGATCGTCCCCAAGCTCAATCTCAATGTCCCCATCGTCGCTCCGTCCATCGATGCCCTGCTACGGGAAGACTGGGCCCAGGTAGAAACCGACATCCAGCAATCCCTACAAGAAGGAGTGGTTCATTATCCGGGCACAGCCAATCCCGGGCAGGCAGGGAACTTCTTCCTCACCGGGCACAGCTCGTACTACCCTTGGGCAACCGGAAAGTACAAAACCGTCTTCTCCCGCCTCCAGGAACTGTCCGCCGGTGATGAATACTGGGTGTACTACAACGGCGACAAGCACCGCTACACCGTTCTCGATAAACAGGAAGTGAAGCCCAGCAACGTCGACGTCCTCACCCAGCCCCTCAACCGCCGTTTAGGGACACTCATGACCTGCACTCCCGTAGGAACGACCTTACGACGCCTCATCATCTCTTCCGAGGAAGTGGACCCGGAGACCGGCAAGCCGCTGGCAGTGGGCGAACAGCCGGAGCGCGAACGTCCGGATATCAAGGTGGAGATGCTGCCGATATAACAACGGGTTTACTACCCCATGCCCTGCGTTCAAGCGCCGCAGCGCGAGACGCAGTTCCTT
>JBAWYM010000002.1:0-63938 GCA_037143575.1 Candidatus Peregrinibacteria bacterium
AAGGAACTGCGTCTCGCGCTGCGGCGCTTGAACGCAGGGCATGGGGTAGTAAACTAATAACTAATAACTAGTTAACTAATAACTTACTAATGCGCGTCCTCCTCTTCGGAACCTTCGATCTCCTCCATCCCGGGCATCGTTTCGTGATCGAGGAAGGTACGAAGCGCGGCGAGGTAACGGTGGTCGTGGCGCGTGATGTCACGGTCGCACGCATAAAGAAGCACGTGCCAAGGCAGGCGGAGCACGAACGACGGAAGAGTATTGAAGAGGCATATCCTGCCGTGACAGCCATTCTTGGGGATCCTGAGGATTACCTCGTTTGTGTACGGAACGTGAAACCCGATCTCATTCTCCTTGGGTATGATCAGCAGTTTCCCCAGGGCGTCACCGCCGAATCCTTTCCATGCCCTATAGAACGACTGCAGGCATTCGAGCCAGAGAAGTGGAAGAGCAGCAGGATGTGAGGGATTGGGGATTGGTTATTCGGGATTAGGGTCTCTAAGTTAGGAGAATAGAAATTGGCAGTTTGTGCTATAGAGGAATCGCCAATTCTTCGGCCCCGCTCAGGATGCAACGAAGTTGAGTGGATGAACATGAACCTCGCCAAGAACATTGTCCATAATCTTCAAATACGCTATACTATGGAGATTTCTCCACATCTCTCCTATGGATGACCGCGATCTGCCTTACCCTTCTCTCTGGAAGCAGCTCCTCGGTGCCGGTATCGGTGCGGGAGTAGCTTTGCTCCTCTATGGAGCCTACAGCACCGTTACGCCGCATATCTCGGCATGGCTCATTGCGCCGCAGTCGCAGATTGTTGCCCAGAATCCAGGAGGCGTAGCGACGGCAACAGTGGATATGCCTGTCGCACAATATGAACGACTCGCCGCCAAATCAAAGGCGGTGTATCAGCGTCTGGCCGCTCAGGATTTGTCACCGGCGCAGAATGATGGACAAACTGTGACCGTACCGGGTCCTCTGCAAACTCCGCCTTCTTTTCCTCCATCTCCTCCTCTGGTTGTGTCGGAAGTACAGAGCTCATCTTCACAAAACTCTCTGCCATTGCAGAATGATACTACCGTCCCTGCAGTACAGCGCAGTGCTCAGCGACGCGAGGAACGTATCCAGAAAATGGCCGGGGAAAGATTGCCGAGTTCTGGAATCGGTACAACGCTTGTCTTGCTGACTGCAGGAATGTTTGCAGGAGTACGCACTGTGCGATCGCGCAAGGAGAGGAATTTGTAGGCAAGGCGCTTGAGGCGCTACAGTGAAGGATATGCTTATCACTTCAGGTGTGGCGTGGATTGTTCTGGCCATTGTTCTCGGCATGACTTTTGGGAGCTTCGGGAATGTCCTTGTCGCGAGGCTTCCCAAGGGGCAGAGCATTCTCGGTCGTTCCCGCTGTCCGAAATGTCACCATATTCTTGCGGCGCGAGATCTCGTTCCCGTCTTTAGCTATCTCTTCCTTCGCCGCCGTTGCCGTTATTGCGGTCATCCGATTGCTTTAATCTATATTCTCACAGAAGTGGTAGCAGCTGCACTCTTCGTCTTCGCATTCACCGTTTCGAGTGCGCCTTTACCAGCCATCATTCTTTCATTTATTTTGTGGCTTCTCCTTCTTGTTTCGCTCACAGACTACTCAACGCAGACGATCCCCGATGCCCTTTCTATTCCACTCATTGTCCTTGCTGCTGCCTATACCACCTCCACGCGCGGTATCGATATCACTGGCATGCTCCTGCCACCGCTATTTTTTGCAGTGCAGTGGATCCTGAGTCGCGGAAAGTGGGTCGGGAGCGGAGATATTCTCATTGCTGCTGCATCAGGATTCCTCATCGCTGATTTGAAGAAATCTCTCCTCATGCTTGGTCTCTCTTATATCATCGGTGCAGTATTCTGTATTGTCATGCTCGTGCGCGGTCGTGCCAATCGCAAGAGCGCTATCGCCTTCGGGCCATTCCTCGCAATCGCTACGGTTATCGTGATGTTTTTCGGAGACAGTATTATGAGGGTGCTGCTACGATATTGAGCTTCTTGATGTGGCTTATTCAAACGGATGAGTGAGCAGTGGGTAGTTTGTAATGAGTAGATTGTAAACAACTCACATGCTGGTGCTTCGTCTCTCTACCCACGACAAACTACCCACTACACACTAAAAATTTGGGCCCCCGAGCAGGATTCCGAGTTTCCGATTTTTCGGGAGCCTGAGCGGGAGCCCAGAAGTCGCCAGCTTTTCCATTATTCGGCCCCAAGAGGGGTCCGCCACCAGCTGATCCGTGAGAATCACCTGAGGAGGTCGATGCTGACTTGACTATTATTGTTGTCTTTTGCTCTAAAGTCAAGTAATTATCAAATATTGGGAGATTTGGCGAATATTGACGGAATTATTATAATATTACGCTATATTCATGTTTCGGCCTCGACACGGTTCGCAGTGACATGGCTCACCCTAATATGCCCATTGTTTCCAGAGGCTTCTTAGAGAATGAGCATCGCATCGCCGAAGGAGAAAAACCGGAGCTTCTTTTCGATGGACTCAGCATAGAGCTTTAGGAGTTCCTCGCGTCCCATGAATGCCCCGACGAGCATCAGGAGACTGCTCCTAGGAACGTGGAAATTGGTGATGAGTCCATCGACGAAGCAGAAGCGGTATCCTTCACGGATGAAGAGTCGCGTCGATCCTTTCACAGGATGCAGTTTGCCTCTTCCATTTGCAGCAGATTCGAGCGTGCGTGCGACGGTCGTTCCCACGGCGATGATCGGACGGCCAGCCTTTTTCGCATTCTCCAGCAATCGTTTGTTTCGCGCATCGATCTCGTAGTGTTCTTTGTGGAGCAGGCCATTCTTCCACTGATCTTCTGTGAGGGGTGAGAATGTCCCGAGGTGCACGTGCAGCGTCACTCGAGCGATCGTTATTCCTTCTCTCTGGAGACTCTTTAGAAGACGCTCTGTGAAGTGCAATGAGGCGGTGGGTGCGGCGATCGATCCGGGGTTCTTCGCAATGATGGTCTGATAGGCGCGCTTGCGCAGCGCTCTCGAAAGCGGTGAGTGTCGGAGATACGGTGGCAGGGGAGCGTTGCCGAATCGCTCAAAGATCTTCTGGAGTGTAGTGAGCGGGAAGGACGGTGTGAGCAGCCAGTATTTTCCCGATGTTCCTGAGACGGTGAAGCCGAGCTTGCCCTTCAGGGTGAGGAATTCTGCTTCCCAGAGTTTGCGGTTGGCGAAGGCGATGATGTTCCCCTCCTTCGTTCCGATCGACAGGATTTCCACCATTCCGCCGCTCGATCGTTTCAGGCAGAGCTGGGCGGGAATGACCTTGGTTTCGTTGAGGACGAGAACAGCATTCTCCGGCAGAAACTTCGGAAGTGTGCGGAATGTTGTCCAGGTTTTCTCTCCAGTCTTCCGGTCGTACGTAACGAGCCTGGCACTGTCGCGCGGGGAGGCGGGCGTGAGGGCGATGCGCTCCTTGGGGAGGACGTAGTCGTAGAGGGCCAGGGCTTGTTTCAGGGTGGGCAAAATATACGTAGGACAGGAATATTCCTGTCCTACGTATATTTTGCCCTATACTTCCTCCGAATGAAAACCGTCTCCGAAAATCGCCGCGCGCGCTTCGACTACGAGATCCTAGAAACGGTGGAAGCTGGCATGATGCTCACGGGGCAGGAAGTGAAGTCCTGCAGGATGGGGCATATCAATCTCACAGGATCGTATGTTTCTTTCCATTCCGGAAAGCCGATTCTCAAAAATGCATCCATTGCCCGTTATGTCCATACCTCCAAGCTCGAGCCGTACGACGAACACCGCGATCGTCCGCTCCTCCTCAGCCGTGCGGATATTCGCAAGCTCACAACGAGAACGGAAGAAAAGGGCCTGACGGTCGTTCCTCTCGCCGTGCACGCAGGCCGCTTCATCAAGCTCCTCATCGGCATCGGGCGCGGAAGGAAGAGTATCGACAAGCGGCAGCATATCAAAGAAAGAGAGGTGGAACGCGTGCTCAAGCGGACGGGAAATTATTGAACCGAACCGATGTTCGCCCGAAATTCTTCGAGAGAAGCGGAGCGCGCATTGTCTGCGAGGAGCATGAGCCCGAGGGACGGGTAATCGCAGGCGGCAATCCGCAGACGTGTCATGACCTGTTTCCACACTTCGAAGAGTTGGTTGAGCTCCGGCGATGTGGTTTCCTGCTCGTCATTCATTTCATCACTGATGCGCTGTAGCGTGAGCTGTTCAAGAGCATCACGTTTCTGCTCGAAGAGCTCTTTCGTGGAGAGTGCTTGGGGTGAAAAATGTTCGGCGATGATCTGCTCAATGGTACGGTTTGAATCATCCATACTCATGAGCGGTTCTCTATCATCAGTAGGAAGCATGGATACCCACGCATTGATAATCTCCGTAATACACTGTTTCCTTTTTCCGTGAGAAAACACTTCTTTATGCTTGAGAAGTCCATGAAGGCTTCGTCGCAGCTCTATCGCGTATCGGACACAGTTCCCGGGATCGAGCGAGAGGAGGAAAGGTTGCTGTTGCAGCAGATACTCTTCGATACGCCCTTTCGCATTCTCTATATTCGGCGTTGGTCCTGCGAGGAATTGCGCGAGCTTTCTGCCGGGTACGGTGGATCTGGTCTGCCGTACGGCGGCACCGTTTGCGAGAGTTGTGGGTGCTCCTTTTTGCCAGACAGGGTTGCTTGGAGTCACGGCCACGTAGCAGAGTTTGTCCTCCTGAAATATCGCACACAAATCGCTGCGGATCAGGCGGAAAAAATCGGCGATTTCTATTTTCTGAGTATGGAGAGACGCGGAATGCTGCACGATCGTATGCGAGATGTAGCGCAGGAATTGTTCTGCCCGACCGATATCATCAATGCTCATTTCCTTGGTCAAACGCATGCGAGCGTCTTCGTCGGCAGCGGATGCATGCCGTTCATGGATGTCCTGCGTGAGTGCTTGCACGAGGCGGCTTCGGACATCGGCGGCGAAATCGTCGATCCGGAGCGTGGTATCTTTGCACTTGGGAGCCAGATACCAGGGGACGAGCCACGGATTACGGTAATATGGATTCTGCTCTCTTAGCTGCAGGTCAGTAACCTTATGTTGTTCCGCAATACATACTCGCAGAAACTGCGAATCGTATATATCGTGATGCTCGGAAACGGACTGAAATATCGGCTGCATAGAAGTGCATCACTGTAGCAGTACGGAGCTCTTCGACAAGAAATTCGTTCAGCTTCTCTTCAACCTGGCTCCTTTCTCCTGCATACTTCTCTTGTGTCCCTCCTCCCTCCCCAAATCCAGAAGGCCATCGATGAATTCAGTAAGCTCCCGGGCATCGGGCAGAAATCGGCCGAACGGCTCACGTTTCATTTGCTGCGAAGTTCCAGAGCATCACCGGAGAATTTGGGGAAGGCCCTTTTCGAGCTCAAGACGCAGCTGCAATACTGCCGTAGCTGCCAGATGGTGACACTGAACGATGAGTGCGACATTTGCAGAGACTCTTCCCGCGATCATGCCATCGTTCTCGTGGTGGAGAATCCCCTCGATGTCATCGCCTTCGAGCGGTCGGGGTTCAAGGGTGTCTATCATGTGCTTCACGGCGTCATTTCCCCGATTGACGGTATGGGGCCAGAGCAGTTGAAGTTGAAAGAGCTCGTAGATCGCTGTCAGGCTGGTACGATTCAGGAAGTGATCGTGGCGACGAACCCGGATGTGGAAGGCGAAGCGACCGCAAGCTTCATGCGCGAGAGACTGAAGCATTGTGTTGCGGTCATTACCCGCTTAGCTCATGGCCTCCCGATGGGAGCCGATATCGAGTTTGCAGATCAGGTGACACTGAGGGAAGCACTTGCCGGAAGACGAGGTTTGTAGGAGATGGTTCCATTTATGACCTTTATGCCTGAACAACCTTCTGAAGCTCTTTCTCCGGCGGATTATCAATCGCGATCTTCTTGTGGGATTTCTGTTCCGAAATCCAGTGCTTGGGCGCGGCTTGGGCTGATTGCCGTGCTCGCTATTCCGGCTTGTATTCGTTGTGAGTCGTTCTTGGGAACAGATGATGATCAAGGTCAGCGTCAGTCTGAACTGGCAATTTCCAAGAAAGTTTCCCAGATCCTTGCTCGAACGGATCTCCGTGTGCTCTGTATAGATCGTGCTCATGCGAGCCTCGGAATGACGCGCTATACGCCGGACAATTTTGAGATAGGTCTGGAATTATTGGATGGTTCTGATCCCAAGAACAGCCTCTTCGGCACTCCCGTTGCCGTGGAGTTCAGCATCAGCTCTTTCGCAGATCCCGTGGCTCACTTTGATGAATCTTCCCAGGCCAGAGAAATGTTTGAGGGCGCTCGAATCGAAATTTTCTCGAATGGCATATCGCTGGGAACAGCCGCTATTGGCGCGGATGGAAAGGCCCGTGTGCAGATCCCCGCCGGAGCCGTAGGTCCGTTCACGGTGAAATTTGTTCCGTGATACCTCTCCCTCATACGGCTCCGCAATACAAACATCATCAATGGTTGATGGAAGCTATCCTCAAATATCGGCGTAGCTTCGCCGGTATTGTGTAATGAAGTATATCTCCGAAAAATGCTGTTTATAAAGCGAAGCAGTATCAGAGTGCGGGGTTATTCATCAATATACTTCGGTGAGGTAGCAGGTTTTGCAATAGATCTTCTCCGGTCTCTCTGGCGCGAAAGCTGCCTCAATATTCTTTCCACACTTCGTGCAATTTCGCTTCCAGAGCCTTTTCGGTTTTCTCATCGTGAAGCGGTCAATATAGCGCCGGTCCGGACAGCGCCGCGGTAATGGAAGCCCGTTGCGCCGGTAGAAATCAAGCTCCTGCCGGATGATGCGGAAGGGCTTGCCGGTCACTTCGCATCGAATGGCGGAGTGGAGAATTTCATCGGTGATTTCGGTGATGCGCTCCGGAAGATTCCCCGCATCAATAATCATTCCAGTTTCGGGCTGAGGCGGTTCGTAATTTGACCAAGGGATTTTTTCTTCCTGAGCTTGTTCTTTGGTGATCGGAAAATACTCCAGTGCCCGGGATTGGTTGTATCCAAATGGAGAAAACGCCATCGGAAAGAATTCTCCGTACTCTCCGGTGCGATTCATGTGATCAATAATTTTCGGCACGAGCGCTTCGTACTCTTCTTTCGAATATTGCTTATTCAGAATACAGAAAGAGCCCTGATTGATACCGCAGCAGCCAAAGAGATCGTGGGAGTTCTGGGTACAGTCGGAGTACAAACAATTCTTGCAGTCGTAGGTGAAGTGACAGGCGATGCACTGGAAGGCATGGCTGATCGCGTGGCATTCATACATCAGCTCCGCCCAGCCGACGTGGTAGACATCCAGCGAGTCCTTGGCATCGATCCCGTCGAAGCAATGGCGGCAGTCGCGCATGCCGATGGAGTCGAAGCAATTCTCGCAGTCTTTGGATGTGAAGAGGAGATCGCCGCTGCAGCCCTCGGATTGCAGCTGAAAGATGGCAGGATGCATCGCGCGCCGTTCTTTCATGATGCAGTATTCCTCGCGAAGTTTCCGGAGAAGGGAATGGGAGAGCGGAAGGATCTCTGCCATGCGCTTGCGATACTCCTCCGGCGTGAGCTGCTCATTCTGGATGCAGTACTGCTTGTTCCTCAAGTTGCAGCTGAGGAAACAGTTCTTGCAGCCTGAGCAGTCGAAGCAGAACCACACCTCCTCACACCTCCGGATGAATTCACAGAAGAAGGCCCGGTAACTGCCCCAGGCGTAGTACGTCTCATAGCAGAGCTCGCAGCCTTCCAGGAGGTACGAGCAATCGACGCAGTCCCGACAGTGCTCCACGATCCAGTCGCTGTAATAGATATCTTCACTCTCGAAGGTAATCGCGGACCAGTAGCAGTTCTTATTCTTGCCGGAGTGGTTGGTGAATGCGCTATTTTCGCTCTGTTTGTTGACGAGGGCATTGCGGGGGACCGCGAGCTGCAGTTCCCGGAACTGATCGAAGAAGGGGCGGCTGAAGTCGAAGTCGCGTCCGTAGGACCTCGCATCCCATTTGTCCGACCACCAGATTTCCTGATCGTAGACTTTGAATGGCGCATCCGGCGGGTACATCGAGATGATGGATTTTCCGCTGAAGTCGCATGTACGGCGGTACAAGTTCCGTTCATTCCTCCAGACGAGGCGGCGTTGCTGACGGCAGTCGGGACAGTGCGTTGGTGGAGGGATAGGGAATGTCCTTCCCGCGACCATTGGTGAGACGCGATCGAGGAGCGAGGTGTCTTTTGCATCGATCGTGAATGGTTGCCGGCAGTGGACGCAGATCTTTTCCATAAGGAAACAGTAGGAGTTCTTTACGGATTTCCCTAACAGGGATTCTCATGAGTTGCTCACTCTTCTACAAATACCTATGATCAAAATAGGACTTTCTATTTACAATACGCAGTTCTATATTATTGCGTAGATGAGTATCTACATATGAACCCTCACCCTACCCTCTCCCCCTGCGGGAGGAGAGGGAGCGCGGGCCGGCTCTCCCGTGAAAAAGAATGCATTATGATTCCAGAACTCGAACAATTCGGCTTTACCCGCAACGAAGCGAATGTGTATCTCGCGGCGCTGAAGTTAGGGGCGACAACGGTTTCCAAACTTGCGAACGCTACAGGGCTCAATCGCATTACCGTCCACAGTATCGTGGAGAAATTTGAGGCGATGCAGCTTTTGCAAAGCAGTCTCGAAGGCAAGCGTCGTCGAATTTCCGCAGCATCTCCGGGTCGTCTGAGCGTGATTCTCGATATGCGCGAGGATGAACTCCTTCAGAAGAAGCGTGCGCTCTCCCGGGTTCTTCCCTCCCTAGACGATGCCTTCCGCATGGCGCAACGGGGCATTCAGATCCGCTCGTTCCATGGCGAAAAAGGGTACGAGCAAATTTGTCTGGATGTGCTTACGTCCAAAACGGAAACACTGGAATACGCCAATATCGAAGCACTGATGTCGGTGATTGGCCCGTACGTCGCCAGCGATTACCTCCCCACGAAATATCGCCTGCAGCTTTCCACGAAGTTTCTGTATCTCGATACGCCGGGGGCACATCAGTACATCCAGAAAGCCTATCTCGATCCGCCTGAGGCTTCTCCCATGGAAGCGAAATTCATTCCTTCCGATGAATTTCAGCTGGATTCCTTCTTCGTCATTTACGACGATAAGCTCGCCATCCTCACGCCATCGACCATGGATGGTGTCATCATCCAGGATAAGGGCATGTACGAGGCATTGCGATCATTTTTTTACTTTGTGTGGGGGCGTGCGGGGGAGGCGGTGGGGAATCGATGAAGAGGACTTCTCTCCTTCATACCTTGATGATCCACTCTTGCAGAGGACAACACAAACGGTTACACTGTGTGTATGCGCAAAAAATCCGACGCCAATCTCCATATTCGTCTTCCTGCCAAGCTCAAGCGGGGCGCAGAGAAGGTCCTCGAAGCATTGGGGCTGGATTCCTCATCGGCCATACGTCTCTTTTACACACAGTTGACTCTCCAGCAGACTCTGCCGTTTCCCCTACCCAAGCTTCGTGTGATGTCACCCCGCACACACAAAATCGTTTCCGCTGCCCTCAAAGATGATGTCATTGGACCATTTTCTACTCCGGAAAATGCCCTGAAAGCTCTCTATGCTGCAACATGAATTCACCCGCACATTTTTGAAAGACATGAAACGGTGGCGCAAGGCAGGGAAAAGCATGCAACCCTTTGAAGATTTTCTCCTCACCATCAGAGAGACGTGGCCACCTGCGCCAAAGTATGAAGCCCATGTACTTGTAGGTTCGCTCAGTGGTATTTGGGACATTCATCTGCGGCAGAATTGGATCGTTCTTGCACGGTTTGAATCCGGGGTTGTTCGGTTTTTACGAATGGGTACACACGCGGAATTAAGCTTATAATACGCGGATCCATAGTCTGTCTTGAAATATGTGTACCAAAAGGGTACACTTTAGGTACTTTAAAGTATCCCTTCCCCATCTCCCATGATCACCCGGACAATCGGCATCAAAGAATTTCGGCAGAACATCACGAAGCTCAGTAAGCAGGCAAAGAAGGAGAAGATGTGCTTCATTGTCATGAATCACCAAGTGCCCATGGGGCGCTTCGAGCCGATCGATGAGGATGAGCTGATCCTGGAAAAGTTCTGGCCGGAGATCCAGAGAAGCCTTGAGCAGGCAAAGGAAGGGAAAACGATTTCATCGGCTGAACTTCGCAAACGTTTAGGATTATAATTAGGCCATGCGTGTTCGCTATACCGATGAAGCAGAGCTCTGTATGAAGCGCCTTCCCAGGCATATTGCTCGCAGGATTGCAGACAAAATCGACTGGTATGCGGAGCAGAAAGTACCATTATCTTTTGCACGTCGGTTATGGGATCCGGTTGATACCCTCTTTCGTTTCCGCATCGGCGACTACCGCGCAATTTTTCGCTTGGAGGGATGCACCCTAGAAATCATCCTTATCCTTACAGTGAAGCACAGGAAAGAGGTGTATAGGGGTGTGTAATACTTCGCTCTATCCCACGCATGGCCATCGATGACGCATGGGGAATGTCTCTCTGATCACCAGCACAATCGCGCGGATATTCATCGCGATTGCGAAGAGACAACCGATCATGAAAAGCTCAGCGCCTCCACTCGTGTACCCAAGGATCTGCATATGTATTTCTTGGGCGTGAGCGACAGCGGGGATAAGCATACGCAGAGCAGGGGCGACAAGGAGGAGCGTCATGAAGCTGATTCCAAAGAAGAGGAGAAAACTACGGATCATATCTGCGATGACGCGCATATTTCTATGGAACAGAATGATTCCGAGATATACGACAGAGAAGATGGTATACATGGATCCCATGAATGAGAGAGCGAGGGACACATAGCCGATGAACATCCAGAAACAGAGGAAGATGAACGGCAGACTGACGATGAGCATGAAAGCTGCGAGGAAGATTTTCGTGAGAGGATGTCCCGCATGCAGGCGAAGGGCATACCTCAGACTGTAGGGAATGACCGAGAAGAAGTAGATGACGAAAAAGAGCGGCAGGACCGAGAGGCCGCTGAAGATGAGGAAGCGTGTGTAGCCCGGGTTGTGCGGAGCGAAGAAATGCCACAAAGTGATTATGAAGAATATGCTATTAAGTACGACAGGCACGATGGTCGACCAGAGGAATCCCAGCCGTGTGCGCAGGAGTTCCTTTTTCATCATCAATGGCGGAACCCTCTCACCCCCGTAAATACCATCGTGATGCCCAGCGCATCCGCCTTCGCGATCACTTCCTGATCCCGCACTGATCCTCCCGGCTGGACGATGGCGCTGATGCCGTGCTTGGCCGCTTCTTCCACGGAATCCGGGAAGGGGAAGAACGCATCCGACGCCATCACCGCGCCCTTAGCTTTCTCTCCGGCTCTTCGGGCGGCGATCATCGTTGCGTCGACGCGGCTCGTTTGCCCTGCACCAATGCCGATGGTTACCGCGTCCTTCACGAAGACGATGGCATTGCTCTTGGCGTGCTTCACGACCTTCCAGGCGAAAAGGAGATCGCGGATCTGCTCCTTCGTCGGCTTCTTCTCCGTCACGCACGTCAGGTCTTTTGCGGTGATGACCCGCGTATCGAGATTCTGGATCAGCATGCCCCCGAGGGCTGAACGGTAACTTGTGAACTGTGAACTGTTAACAGTTAACTGTTGACTGTGCCCGATAGCCCTGACTTTCGGCTTCTTCTTGAGAAGCTCCAGCGCCTTCGGCTCATACGACGGTGCGATGATGATTTCGGTGAAAATCTTCTGCTCCAGGATTCTTTCGATGATGCTTGCAGAGCAGGTCCGGTTCATAGCGATGATCACCCCGAAGGCGGAGAGACGGTCGGCGTCGTAGGCGATCTGGAACGCTTCGGCGATCTTCTTGTGCGAAGCGACTCCACAGGGATTGGCGTGCTTGATGCAGGCGACAGTAGGTTCCAAAAATTCACAGACGAGATTCCACGCGCCATCGGCATCGAGAATATTGAGGTAGCTGATGCCTTTTTCTTTGTCTTCCTGCAGAACTTTCCACTCTGGAGGATTGCCGGCGATTTCATAAAATGCACCCCACTGATGCGGATTTTCGCCGTAGCGCAGGAGGGTTTTCTTGGTGAGGAGCACACCGGTGTGCTCACCTCCTGAGAGTGTTTTCGTAATTGCGGTATCGTAGGTCGCGGTGTGGAGGAAGACTTTTTCGGCGAGTTCATTGCGCAATCCCAGCAGAAGATCGCGATCTTCTGCTGGGAGATCGAGAGTGAGAGACTGCAGCACTCGATCGTAGTCATCTGGATCGCAGATAACGGTGACATTCGCAGCATTCTTGGCGGCGGCGCGCAGCAAGCTCGGCCCACCGATATCGATTTGTTCGATGAGTTCTTCGCGCTTCGCATCTTTCTTCTCCGCAGTTTCTTCGAACGGATACAGATTCACGCAGACGACATCAATCGGTTCGATGCCAAGCTTCTTCGCCTCCTTCACCTGTTCCTTATCTTCACGCTTGAAAAGAATCCCGCCGAAAATCAGGGGATGCAGTGTCTTCAGTCGTCCGCCAAAGCACTCGGGAAATCCGGTGATTTTCTCCACAGACGTTACGGGGATTTTCTTTTTGCGGAGCGCTTTTTCCGTTCCTCCTGTGGAGATGATTTCGTAGCCGAGTTTGATGAGCCCTGCGGCGAAGGATTCAATTCCGCGTTTGTCACTGACCGAGAGGAGGGCGCGCTTGTGCACGGGGGAAGGGTACAGCAAGAGGACTCTTCCATGAGAGAAAATGTCTAAGAGAGAAATTGACTATATACATTAAATAGTATTTAATAACATACCGTGGCAATCACTCTTCCTTCACCGGCTCATGCGACCGAACTGCGCGAAAGGGTGACTGCGCTTGTAGACCGAAAGCCGATTCCGAAAGAACAGGAGAGACAATTGGAGATTCGCATCCGTGAGATGCTTCATGAAGTTGCAGAAGCCATTATTGATCTAATGTTTGAACCCGAGGCAGAGGCAATGCATAAAATCGAACTAATGCTTCATCCGATAACGATAAATTATCGGGATCGGATTTCGGGGAACATCATGACTGGAGATACTACTTACTTAAATCCTCCATTTAGCAATGTCGATGATCGCTTACTCAAGGGATTGCTTCTCGGCGTTAGCGATATCCTGATTGAGCAACCTGTCACCGAAAGAAGGAAACTTCTCTCGAGACTTTTCAACCGCGTGAAATTCGAAAGCCTGGATTCGCAGCCCTTGCGCGCAGAGAACAGGTGGACCGAAGAGTTGAGCCTCATGGATGATGATATGCGTCATTCCCTATCCTGTCGGTGTATCGTTGCTCTCGGGAATCTGATGTTCTGGGGGGATTCCGGTTATTCTGGAAGATCGAATGCAGCCGAAGGGTTTCAGCAAGTCGCTGGGCTTGGCGAGCGAAAAATATTTTTCAAAAATGATCAGTCCCCACGCACCGAATCTCATGAGTGAATATCTCCACACCCCTCTCCGGAAAAATCATCCCCATTTTGTTGACGCTCAAGCTCAGGCGAATAGAGTGCCGCAAATGTCAGATTTAGAAATCGATGTTGGAGATCAGATTTTCCTTAAGCCCAAGGGAAATAATGGCGCAGAAGTTTTTCCACTTGTGTGCCGACGCGAGGTTGCCAATAGACCGCCGAGACTATCCGATATCACCATAAAATTAAATCCAAATATCACCGTCCACATTGTTGAAAGGACATCCGATGGAGGTGCCACATTCTTGAACCCCAAAGATCCCAAGAAATTATGTTTTGCTACTGGTCAGCAACTGCGAACGTTGTTTGAAAGACAGTCAAAAGTCTCTGAGTAAAAATGATTTTGTTAAGGTTGTAAAAAGCATGCCATGGTTCGACGCGGCTCACTACAGGTGAACGCCACCTACGGTTGGTTTCGACATCAGTGTCTCTTGTCGAACCAGAAAGAGTGCGTTTGGTGGAAGACGATGCTTCTTCCTGCCCTCATCCCCGCCTTCTCCCTTTTCTGCCAAGGGCGTGTTGAGAACGTAGCTTTGTAGAGCATTGGGAGCAGGGAGAAGGGGTTGTGTGTGTTTTTGTTGTTCTCATACCTGTACGTGCTTCGTCTCATGAACTGATCATGTGTCACTCCTGCAAGAAATCCGGTGGTTCACTCGGCTCACCATGAAAGGCTTTGGCTCAGCCAAAAAACCGCAGCTTGGGTTCATGAACCCAAGCTGCGGTTGGCTTGTTATTTCGATTACATGAACAGCGCCGCCAGCGCCAGTGGGCCATCAGGTTCCTTATGGTGTAGTCATAGGCTTGAAGTCATTGTCGCATTGAAATTCTCCCAGAACATTTTCGAACATCCTGTTGCTCTTTTCTGCGAGCGTTTCTGGTGTGAGCTTCTGCCCGAATGCATGTACTGCGATCTGTACAATGTCCTTTGACGAATATGATCCTCGCCTTGAAATTGTGATGCCTGCCATTCCAGTGCGCCTTGTGAGAGCGCGAATCATTTTTACTAATGGCAGTTGTTCCTCTCGATCAATTGCGCAGGAAGCCTGCACTGTTTTATTGCACGACTGTCGATTTTCCTTCATGACTCCAAATATGTGGAAAAATGATGGTTTCTCTATAGGTGATTGCTGAAGTACCTTCGTTACAGCAGCAAGGATCTTCGCAGCCACTGCAAAGGTATTGGTTTTGGGATCTCGGATAGATAAATATACATCTCCATCCCAAGGATCAGGCAATTTTGCTCCGGTAATGCCGATAGCATCGCGACCTTTGGTAAAGGTCATACCCCTGCATTGAAATAGCTTCATTATTTTTTCTAGTTTTTTTCTAACTGTTCTGATGATGTCTTCAGATACAGATTCTGCATCCGCTACAAGGATCATCTCCAGTTGGTCGAATGGTTTCAAGAACATGTTATTATGATTCAACACTTAATATGTTATGTCAATAATTTTGGCACGGCATTTTCACTGGAAGATTTACCCCTTATCGAGGTGTGTTCAAAGCAATTCGGGGTAGAGGTTCTTCGGCAATCTTTTTTCTTAACTCATCATTTAAACCGCAGCCGAGGTTGACGAACCTTGGCTGCGGAAATTGTTGAATACCAATTACATGAACAGCGCCACGAGCCCATTGCAAAAGCATGCCATGGTTCGATGCCTCTTCCTGCCCTCATCCCCGCCTTCTCCCTCTTCTGCCAAGGGCGTGTTGAGAACGTCCCTTTGTAGAGCATTGGGAGCAGGGAGAAGGGGGTGTGTGTGTTTTTGTCGTTAGTTTGTCTTTGGCTCAACCAAAAAACCGTAGGTGGGATTCGCGAATCCCACCTACGGTTTTTATTTCCGATTACATGAACAGCGCCGCCAGTGCCAGGGTGAGCGTAGAGAAGAGCTTGATGAGGACGTGGAGGGATGGGCCTGCCGTGTCCTTGAAGGGATCGCCCACGGTGTCTCCCGTGACCGCTGCCTGGTGAGCGGGGCTGCGCTTGCCGCCGTAGAGGCCGGACTCGATGAGCTTCTTGGCGTTGTCCCACGCTCCACCCGAGTTATTGAGGTAGGCCGCCATGAGGACACCGACGATGGTGCCGACCATGAGGAGACCGGCGACTGCTTCCTTGCCGAGCGCGACACCGATGACGATCGGGGCGAGGACGGCAACGAGACCGGGGAGGATCATTTCGTGCAGCGCACTCTTGGTGGCGATATCCACCGCTGCGGCGTAATCCGGATCTTCCGTACCGGCCATGATGCCTTTCTTCTCCCTGAACTGTCTGCGGACTTCCTCCACGATCACGCTTGCGGCACGGCCGACGGCGCGGATGGTGAGGGAGGTGAAGAAGAAGACGACCATCGCGCCGAGGAAGGCGCCGATGAAGACTTTCATATCGGAGAGATCCACAGACGTCAGGCCTTTTTCCTGCATGTACGCGGAGAAGAGGAGGAACGCGGCGAGGGCGGCGGAGCCCACGGCGTAGCCCTTCGTGAGGGCTTTGGTCGTGTTGCCCGTAGCATCGAGCTCATCGGTGACGAGGCGGTAGGATTCGGGAGCCTTGCTCATTTCCACGATGCCTCCGGCGTTATCCGTGATAGGGCCGAACATGTCCATGGCGAGCACGTAGCCGACGACAGCGAGCATGCCCATGGTCGCGATCGCCGTTCCGTAGACGCCGCCATTGGCGACACCGGACTGCACGCCGAACCAATGCGAGGTGAAGAGCGCGGCGCAAACCGCGAGGACGGAGAGCGCGGTGGATTCCATGCCGATGGCCGTGCCGGCGATGATGTTTGTGGCGTGGCCGGTCTGCGATGCCTGCGCGATGGCTTGCACCGGTCGATGCTGCTTGCTGGTGTAGTAGTCCGTGATGTAGACGAAGGCGACGGAGGTGAGCACACCGCTGACTCCGGCGTAGAAGAACCAGAGCCACTCACCATTTTGGTTGAGTAGGAGGCGCGTGGTGGCGGCGAGAGCAATCGTGGTGAGGACGGTCGTGACCCAGAAGCCGCGGATGAGTGCCTGCATCGGCAATTCACCGTCTTTCGCTTTCACCGAGTAGACGCCGATGATGGCGGCCACAAGACCGATGGCGCGGAGGATTAAGGGGAACATGATACCGGGGAGGCCAAAGGCGGCGACTCCCAGGACCATCGCTCCGATATTCTCTGCGGAGATGGATTCGAACAGGTCCGCACCGCGACCGGCGCAGTCTCCAACGTTGTCTCCGACGAGGTCCGCGATGACGGCGGGATTCCTCGGATCATCCTCCGGAATGCCGGCTTCGATCTTTCCCACAATGTCCGCTCCCACGTCTGCAGCTTTGGTATAAATACCTCCGCCGAGCTGGGCGAAGAGGGCGACGAAGCTCGCTCCGAAGCCATAACCGACGATGAGGGTGGGGATCGCTCCTGCGTCCACTCCCAAGACGAGACGGTAGAAAAGGTAGAGTCCGCTGATGCCGAGGAGCGAGAGAGCGGTGATGACGATAGCCGATACCGTTCCACCGCGCAGGGACATTTTCAATGCTGCGTTGAGACCGTGCTCGGAAGCTCCGGCGGTCTTCAGATTCGCTTTCGTGGCGACGATCATGCTGACGACTCCCGAGAGACCAGAGAGGAATGCTCCGAGGAGGAATGACCCGCTGACTTCCGCACCGTGTGCCCATCCTTCTGCACCTCCCGTGAGGCCGTAGATGACGAACATGACTACGGAGACGACCACCGTGAGAATCGTGATGGTCCGGTATTGCCGGCGGACGAAGGCGCGTGCTCCGGTGGAGATCGCCGCTGCGACTTTCTGCATCGCCGGAGTGCCATCCGGAGCGGCCTTCACGGCCTTCCAGAAGACGAGACTATAGAGGAGTCCTGCGACGGCGATGACCGGAGCGAAGAGCTCGAGGAAGAGTTCGGATCCCATAATGTGAGGGGTGAAGAAGATGAAAATCTCCGTTTGCGCTACTGGAAGCGCGGGGAGTTCGCAGGAAGAGTAGGGATACATGCGGGATTGTCAATTTCGATAGAGTGGTTTCGCATATTGACAATATATGAAATAGAATCAATAATTCTATTATGGTGCTCCACTCCCCAGTAGAAATTCTTCGCCCATCATCTCCGTCATCAGAGTCAATGCGGCGCGAATCTCGCGACAATAGAGCCTCTCAATTGCGATATCGTTCGGAGAATATGCACGATGCGATACAGGATGTTCTTGACGGATTTTCTACAGAGACTAGCGGAGAAATCGCAGCACGGATCCAGACGAACTGGTCTGCGGGGGGCAATGTTGAGCGCTACAGTCGAGAAGCTGCACAATTGATAAATTCAATGACGGAAAATTTCACAATACTTCAAGGATTATTGACTGAATCCACCTCTGCATCTCCTCAGAAAATCTTTGAAGTCAGTAATCGTCTCTTGGTAGCGGGAAGTACTCTATGGGATATAGTGCAATCTCATGCACTTTCTGACAAACTCTCTGAAGAGTCGTTTTATCTTGGTCAAGAACTTTCTTGTAAGCTCGATAAACAAGAAGCACGTTTTGCTGTAGCCAATGCATTGGGGATACAGGCAATGTCTCTGGATATACGTCTGAGGAAATTGGGGGAAAATCTGTGGAATTATTCGCGTTTCAACGCACAGAAAAGGCAAGAATTGGAGAACGATTCGTAGAATTTTGGCAGGACCGCCGAACGCTTGCGCCTCGTAGTCTCATTCTCCCGTATTCTTCCTCAAAACTCTCGTATTTTCCTAGCCCAAATATCCCTTTGTCCAAAGCGCCCTTTTCTGCTATAATTACCATGAAAAGACACATCCATGCCCGACATTCCCACACCCACTCCTTCTGTGGCTCCCGTGCCTTCGGCAACACCTACAACCGGTGTGCCTGCTGCGCCAACAGGTCCGCACATTCTCATCGTGGAGGATGAGCGGCCGCTAGCGCATGCGCTGGAGTTAAAATTTCGACATGAGGGATTCCAGACGACGATTGCGATGGATGGTGAGGAGGCATTGAAAGTGGCGGTGGCGGGGGATTTCAAAGTGATTCTTCTGGATCTGATCATGCCGCGAATGGATGGGTTTACGTTCCTGCAAGAATTGCGCAAGCAGGGTTCCTCTTGCCCGACAATCATCCTCTCAAACTTGGGGCAGGATGAGGATAAGGAGCGGGCCAAGCAGCTCGGAGGGGTAGGGTACTTCGTGAAATCCAATACGCCGATCATGGAGATTGTGAAGCAGGTTCAATCCATTATTTCCTCCTCTTCCGCTTCATCCTGATGGCACTATCCGATCTCGATCTTGGCCAAATTCTCCTCAATCAGAGTTACCTCTCCGAAGATGAGCTGAAGCGCACATTAGCGCTTGTAGCAGCGCGAAAAATGCCGCTTCTAGCGGTACTCTTCGATCAGGGACTCCTCACGCAGGATCTCTTCGAGAGCGCGATGGCGGAGCACTACAAGCTTCCCTTCTATGATGTACAGGCTCACCTGCCGCCTCCCGATGTCGTGAGTACATTGCCCGAGGAAATTTCGCATATGTTCCATGCGATTGTTACGGAATATGCCGCAGATCACGTGATCGTAGCGACGTCAGATCCCGGTATGGAACTTCTGGAACAAGCGATCCGTTTGAATATCGGGCAGAAAGAAGCGCAGATGCCGGTAAAGGATGATGGCAAACCCAAAGAGGAAAAGAAGAGTATGACCTTGTTCTCGTTTGGTAAAAAAGAGGCTCCCAAGCGCATTCCCTTCGCTGGGTCTGTCACTTTCACGTACTCGCCGGAGTCCGGCATCGAGGCGGCGTGGATGCACTATCGCAAGCCTCTCACTACGCGCTTCAGCGCTATTATCGAGCACGAGAAGAAAGTAGCCCCCGAAATCCTCGAGGAAATAATTAGTGATGCCATCGAATTGCGCGCTTCCGACGTGCACTTCGAACCACAGGAGAAAGTCGTCATCGTTCGCTTCCGCATTGATGGCGTGATGCACGAAGCCGGACGCATTCCCAAGATGCACTATGAGGGCGTGGTGAACCGCGTGAAGATCGCATCCCAGATGCGCATCGACGAACACTTCGCTGCACAGGACGGAGCCATCCGGTTCCCCACTCCGCACGGATCCATGGATATCCGTGTCTCTATCGTGCCGATCGTCGAAGGAGAGAAAATCGTCATGCGCCTCCTTGCGTCCTACGTTCGCTCCCTCACGCTCACGGATCTCGGTTTCGCTCCCGCCTACCGGACGATCCTCGAGGATGCCGTGCATAAACCCTTCGGTATGGTGATCACGGTCGGCCCCACGGGATCGGGAAAATCCACAACGTTGAGTGCGCTCCTCAAAATGCGTAATACGCCTGACGTGAACATCTCCACCATCGAAGACCCAGTGGAGTACAAGATGACCGGCGTGAACCACATTCAAGTGAATCCGAAGGCCAATCTCACCTTCGCCTCGGGACTTCGTGCCCTCGTGCGTCAAGACCCGGATATCATTCTCGTTGGCGAAATCCGTGACGGCGAAACGGCGGATATTTCCGTCAACGCGGCACTCACCGGGCACCTCGTCCTCTCTACTCTTCACAGTAATGATGCCGCCACGGCTATCCCGCGCCTCCTCGAAATGGGTGTGGAACCGTTCCTCCTCGCCTCAACGCTCGAAGTCGTGGTCGGCCAGCGTCTCGTACGCCGCGTCTGTCCGCGTTGTCGCTTCAGTGTGGAGATCACAGGTACTGAAGCGCAAAAGCTCTTCCTCGGAGCACAACAATATTTCCCGGCCGATAAGAGTATCACACTCTATCGTGGCAAGGGTTGTGACGCGTGCAGCAGCACCGGATTCCGCGGGCGCATCGGCATCTACGAATTGCTCGTGGTGACCCCGGAGATCGAAGACCTTATCGTGCATCACTCTTCGAGTTCGACGATCAATGATACCGCGCATCGCCAAGGAATGAAGCTTATGTTCGAGGATGGTCTTGATAAAGTCCTCTCGGGTGTGACGACGGTGGAGGAGCTCCTGCGCGTGGCGGCACCACCAGCGCTGGCGCTGGTGAATGTTGCATCGGTTGTGTCCCCTGCGACCCCTTCCCGCGAAACCCCGCAGGATGTTTTTCGATCCGACTCCCATGTGACAAGCTCAGAACAGGCATCCCGCGCTGGTGAAAAAAATGATAGTCATTCTCCTAACCTCCTCTATGGAAAGCACCACGATTGAGACACCCACACTTTCCGGCATGCCTGCAGATGCTTCTTCTCCCACGAACAAGAAGAAATCGCGATGGGTTACATTCAAGAAGAATCTCGCCTCTTTGAATAATATGGGAATGGGGAAACTTCGCAGCCTCTTCATTGAAAATGTTGCGATGATGATCATCGCGGGCTTGCCGCTCGTAGATGCGCTCCAGGCACAATTGCTCGAAACACGTTCCAAACCGATGAAGGAGATCATTCGGGCCATTACGACAGCAGTGGAGAGTGGCTCACCCCTCTGGAGAGCGATGGATGATCAGAATTTCTTCTCACCCTACGAGCTCTCGCTGATCCGTATCGGAGAGGAAGGGGGGAATCTCGCGCGGAATATGCAGTACCTCGCCGAGCAGCAGGAGAAAGATCGTGCGCTCAAGGCGAAAGTGCAGATGGCGATGATTTATCCGAGTGTCGTGTTTGTCATGATCTTCGTGCTCGTCATGGGACTTGGCCTTTTCGTTCTTCCCAATCTCGTCGGGGTCCTCATCTCACTCAACGTCCCCCTACCACTTGCGACCCGCGTTGTTATTGCGATCTCCAAAATCTTTGAAGCACACGGGATCCTCATTGTCAGTCTGACGCTCTCCGCCGTTGTTTTCTTTTTTCTCCTCGCAAAATTCACACGATTCCGTTCGGTCTCTCAGTGGCTTGTCTATCATATCCCTGGCGTTGGTACTCTCGCGCGTGAGGCCACTATTGCTCAGTTCGGAGTGATCGTCGGTGGACTGCTCCGTGCAGGAGTGCCCCTCGTCGATACACTTTCATCGCTGGTCAATGTCACCGATATTGTCGCCTATCGCAGATTCTATGCCGAAGTCTACGAGCACATTCTCGCAGGAGATTCATTCAGCAAAACCTTCGTTGCCATCAAGCGGACGAGCTCCCTTCTGCCGATCTCAGTTCAGCAGCTCATTATGACCGGAGAACGCTCCGGATCGCTGGCGGATGTTCTTATGAAAATCGCGGAAATTCACGATCGAAAAGCGCAGGAAACTGCGGAGAAGCTTCCCACGATTCTCGAGCCTATCCTTCTTCTCTCGATCGGAGGTATAGTCGCAACTATCGCCTTCGCGATCATTATTCCTATCTATAGCGTCGTCGGGAGTCTCGGCAAATAATTTTCCACAGGAACAATTTTCTCTCTGTCTTTCCCCTTCATCTCATGGACTCCATACTTTCCGCAACATTCTCGCAGGAGCTCGCACATTCTGCTATTTCCAGAAAAGCAGAAAGGCATCCATCTTCGCCTGCAGGCTTCTCCGGGCGAGGAGAGAACAAACCTGCAAAGCGGTCAGGGTTCACTGCCGTCGAGACGCTACTCACCATCGGAATCATTGCCGTGACATCGGGGATTATTGCTCCTCTCTATCGCAGTTACGTCGTACGTTCTGATTTAGGGATCGCCGTGGAACAGACGATGCAGGCACTGTCCCGTTCTCAAATATTGTCCCGCTCGGGGCTGGAGAATGCGACGTGGGGATTTGCTGTTGCCGAAGGCGTGCTCTTTAGTGGAGATGGGTATCCTGTACGCGATGTGGAATTCGATGAATCCTATCCTCTCCCCAAATCCATTCGCGTGTCCGGACTCACAGAAGTGACGTTCCAACGTGTGACCGGGATTCCTAACCAGACTGGAGACATCATCTTCACTTCGAACTGGAGCCTAGAACAGCGCATCCTTACCGTCTCGGCAGATGGGACGGTTGTGGCTTCCGGCCTCATCCCCCCTCCGATCACACCCGAGAATATAATCGATAGCGATCTCCATAATGCCTCCGAGGCGGCTAGCGCCTCTTCCGCCTCTTCCGCCATTGCCTGTAATGTGAATGCGTGTGCCGGCGGTGCTCCTGGGGGGTTGCCCGTCTCCTGTAATGATGGGACATTCTCCGGTGCGATCTGTGTACAGATTGCTGACGGTGTGTGTGGTTGGACATGGAGGGATTGCCCTAGCACCATTCCCTTTTCCCCGATCTCGTCTTCCTCTGCGGGCATGGAGCAGAGTACAGCGATATCTTCTTTCTCGGCATATTATGCCTTGGCATCTTCTTCATTGGGGGGAGCAGGGATCTCCTCTCAGGTTTCTTCTGTTGCGGGTTCCAGCCAGGGCTATGTGGAGAGTGGACTCCTTTGTGGAGAGAGTTTTCATCTCTGGAATGATGGTACCATCGAGCTCTCCGAAACTGTCGATACGTCGGTGGAAGTCCTCGGATCCGCTTTTACGTTCATGAATGGCAACTTCGTCACAAATTTCTTTGCTGCGGCGGGGGGAGGAAACTCCATGATCACCGTATCTGTAAGTACGGATGGAGGGCATGTATGGGCATCCCTCTTCCAAGGAGACTCTCTCGCCAGAGGGCAGACGGATACCATCGCAAATCTCCCCTCCGGAACGCAGATCGTCTTCCGGGTGAATGGTCGACAGGGATGGCTCTTCGGCAAATCCTTCAAATCCAATGATCACCTTGGTCATATTCTTCTCCTCCGTAATGGAGACAGTCTCCCGGATGTTGATGCTATGCAAAACAGGGCGGCTCTTCCCGCCTCTCTTCGTGCTCATCTGGATAGTAGCGGTAAGATTGCCATCGATGAAGATCAGGTCCTCTTGCTTGCGGAAATTGGGGGCCTGTCGAAGAGTTCTGCAGATTTCAATGATGCGATGCTTCTCATCCGTTTCGCGGTGAAGCCCGGGAGTTGTGTTGCTGTCGACGACCCCAAGTTCTCCGTCAACTTCGAACGCGTAGAGAATATCAGTGGGGATTTGGGGCGGAGCACGTACGTCGGGAACAAAGGGATAGTCTTCGCCGATGGGCAATGGATACCCCTCGCGACAGCCGGTGTGGACAATATTGATTTTGCTCCGCTACTGGAGGCTGTTCCAGGCTTTGCAGCAGAGAGGTTGGCCGGTGGTACAGTGCGTGTTCTCCTCCATGGATCGCATCTCATGGGCAAGGAGATTGCCGATGCCCGTATTGTTTTCGCAGGAGCGACGATCACGGGGATCGAAAATGACACAGGCATCCATCAATTGGAGAATCCCTTCGACGGCATTGTCAATGATGGCGTAGGAGGAGATGAAGCCACGCTCGCTTCTGACCATCAATCTGTCCTGCTGCAGAGCCGTGTGATGGGTGAGGATGATGCCCTACTCATTCACTGGCAGCGATCCCTATCCGGGAACAGTAGTTCAGCGGGGTCTGCGGTTGCTGCAGATGGTGCGGAGCCGGATGCCTGTGCCGCAGCATTCATCCGCGATAGCCGCGGGCGTATTGTTCTGCAGGAGAAGGCCGATGTTCGCTTCTCCATTCTGGGTTCTCATGCACTTTTCGGCACGACGGGGAACTCCGCACATATCCGGCTTCGCGCGAGTGTCGACGGCGGAATTTCTTGGAGGTACCTCTTCAGCTACTTTGATATTGTGTCAGGGGATCAAGAGACCCTGAGAGATGTCCCCGCACAATCCGTGATCACACTCGATGCTGAGGAGCGGTTCGCTACGCTCTTCAAAAAGACCGCACAATTGGGAGATATCGAGGGAAGAATCCGTGCGTTCCTTCCCGGCGAAACTCTCCCATCGATTGGCCTCCTCACTTCGCCTAGCCAATTACAATCATTCTTGAGTAGTATGCTGGAAAATGGGAAGGTGAAACACCTGCCGCAGCGTTCACTCCTTCTCCTTGTAGAGCTTCAGAGCCTCGATGGAACGGCGGATTTCCAGGATGCCGTCGTACTCGTAGATATTACCAAGCCCATCAGTGCAGGTGGATCTTGCGCAGCGGCGGTTACAGAATCCTCTTCTTCATCCTCATCCCTTGCTGTAGGGAGCGCGGCATCACTGCCTTCCGCATCATCGATCCTGATATGCCACTTCCCTCCCAGTAATCCTTCGCAAACCGAGGATCTCCGTATCGAAACATCAAGCTGGGCGACACACGCCGCGCATGGTGACCATCGTGGTGCGTGCGCAGGGGATGATGATGGCGATGGCGTGACTAATGCTGTGGATCTGTGTCCGGGAACATATATGCCCGAAGGGACTCCTACCGAGAGTATGCTGGAGGGCCGGTATGCGGTGACGGGTGTAAGCAATGTGTTTACCACCGGTCCGCGCAATCGTACGAGCCCATATACCCTCCGCGATACCTACGGATGCACGTGCGAACAACTTATTGATGTCGCTGAGAGCAAAACAATGTATTATTTTGGACAGCATCCCTCTCTCCTTCAGCAGCTACGTGGCCTCTTCCCGTACTACACGCAGGGTGCGCAGCAGTATGGTTGCGGGAAAACACTGTTAGAGCTCTTTGGAATATTGTAGTGAGAGAAATAGGAAGGGGTATCTCCGAGATTTCCGAACAGCTCCAAGGCCGAAAGCAAGATGGCACAATCTCCCCCATTTCTTGCTTTTTTGCCTTTCGTGACACTTCGACTGTCCAGAGAACAACGAGTTCAACCACTATGCGCTGAAGCGCAAAGAATGACGGGAGGCTAAAGCCATCTTGTCGAATTCAATTCATGATCATATGGTCTACACTTTATCTCGAAATACTTGTCCTCCAATGCATTGATTGTACGCGACGTGTGATGTTTTGCGGTACGGATTTATTCTATCAGCGTGGCACGATGAGGTCTCGGACTAAAGAGTCGCCTAAAGGCGAGGGTGTTCCCCATCCCCAAGGGAGACCATAAACCACTCGTATCACTTCTGCGACAACGCACTCATCATGAGAAATGGAAGAGTGGAGCTCTTTGCCCCGTTCACAAAAGTTATCCACATCCCTGTGGAAAGACCGCCCTTACCATTGCTCCACATCAGGGAAGAGTTTTCCCATGGCGCTCTTGTTCTTTGGCTCCATGAAGCCAATATGTATGATGTTAGGCTTACTAGCCTTTCCCCGGTTTACTTGTCCACAGGTTTTCCACACCCCCTCCACAGGATTCTCCATACTTTCACTATTTCCCCTCGGCAACCGTAAGCCATTTCACTAGAATTCTTCCCTTCGTTCTCCACAGAGTACAGCGTGTATTCTCTTTGGAAGGGAAGGGGGTACTATGATGACGGATTATCTGTATTCTTTATTACTTATTATCTCAGTACCGTACACCTCTATGAAACTCCTGTGCAAAACTCAAGATCTTCTTAGTGCTCTCACTCTCGTGAGTCGTGCGATCAGTAGCCAGCAGGCGCTTCCCATTCTTAGTAATATTCTTTTGGAAGTGGAAGGCAAGCGCTGCAAAGTCAGTGCGACGGATTTGGAATTGAGCATCGTCACCAGCTTCGAGGCGTCGATCGAAAATGAGGGCTCGATTACTGTTCCAGCAAAAGCCTTTCTCAACTTCGCACAATACAACACTGACGATGAGGTTCTTTTGGAAACCAGTGAAGGAACACAATTAAAAGCAACATCGAAGCATGCGAAGACGGTGATTGCAGGGGAAGCAGCTTCGGAATATCCCACGATTACACCAATTGATCGGCAAATCACTTTTACATTGGATGCGCCCCCACTCCTCGACGCTCTGCATTTGGTGACCTTTGCTTCAACTAAAACTGCGCTCCGTCCCGTACTCTCCGGTGTCTTCATTCATGCGGAAAAAGGAGTGCTTACCTTCGTCGCTACGGATAGCTATCGTCTTTCGGAATACAAGATTCCCACCACAGCGGCATCCACAGATATTTCCTGCATCGTTCCTACAAAGGTTCTCGAGGAACTCCAGTCGATCATCGGAGCGAAGAGGGCGGATACAGCGGAGTCCAAAGAAGAAAATGTAGACGGAAAGAAGGAGAAGGGAGAAAAAATTATTCCTCCTGTGGAGGTTTCCCTCAGCCCCCAGCAGATCGAGCTGAAGGTGGGGGGCACCCGACTCCTCTCCCGCCTCATCGAAGGCCGCTTCCCGGATTACCGTCAGATCATTCCCAAAGAGGAGAAGACATCCCTCACGCTTAAGACCCGTGAATGGGCACCCATCATGAAGCGCATGCACTACTTCGCGAAGGAGATTAATAATAATCTTACCTTCGCCTTCCAGAAGGACAGCGTGACCGTGAAGACGCCCCAGACGCAGGGTGGCCGCGACGAGGCGACGTTCTCCATCGATGTGAAGGGAGAGCCGAACAAAATCGCCCTCAGCTCTTCTTACATTCTTGAGTTCCTCTCCCATGCGGATCAGCCGGAGGTGGAGCTTTCCCTAAGTGATAGTATGCATCCAGCCGTCTTCCGTCTTCCGGGCAATGACCGGTTCTTGCATCTGATCATGCCACTAAGGCTACAGGAGGAATAGGGATTGGGGATTGGTTATTAGGGATGAGGAAAAGGGATCAGGAAGAATTCCTGTGGAGAAACATAGCCAGAATACAATTGAGTATCTCTGAGGCAATTGAGGCTCATCCTCCGGCACGTTCGTTAACCGGCGGTTTAACCGCCGGTTAACGAGCTCGCGAGATGGGCGTAATTCAGAGGTATGAATAGGATTATTCGAAGTTTCCGAAATTCAACGGCAAAGAAAAAACTCTGTGATTTTGACTACGCATTGTCTGAGTGCATGTCATTTCGGCTTTAGCAACGCTCCTCCGCAGAAATTCTTACTGATCCAGAAAAAGCTTGTGAAATTCAAAGCGTACGCTACAATGTACGTATGCATAAGCACATGACTGCTACCGAGGCCAGGAAGAACTTCTACATGATGATTGCTTCTGCTGAGCGTCCGGGGGCTCCTGTGGTGATTACTCTTGGCGGCCTTCCGAAGGTGATCATGATGTCTTTCGATGAGTTTGAAGGATGGCAGGAGACGATGGAAATCTTGTCCGATCCGGTGCTTTCCAAGCGCCTCATTAGTACCCTGAAGCAGATCAAGAAAGGGAAAAAGCTGGATACAATGGACTTCGATGTATTTAAAAAAAGCCTTAAATTGTGACGTATCGCATTATCATTGACTCACAGGCAAGAAAAGACATGAAGAAACTCTCCGCGGATATACAAAGACGTGTGAGTGCCGCGATCGATATTCTCCGGGAAAATCCATTTGCGGGAAAACGACTGAAGGGAGATCTCATAGGACTGTGGACACTGCGCGTATGGCCATATCGCATTCTTTACATCGTCGAAAGAAAAATCATCACCGTCACTGTTTTGGAGGTGGCGCACCGACAAGGGGTGTATCAATAGCACTTCACAGGTTCTCTCTTACGATCTCTCTTTTCCGTTCCTGCATTTCTTTCCGAAAGATATTCTTCGCCGTTTCGGTGTAGAACCGGTTATCCCGCATGCGGAAGCCATACATCTGCTCCGGGGTCACGCCGTATTCTTTCGCGTCGGTGGTGAACTGTTCCCGGAAGGCATCGGAGAGCTGGTCGGCATCGATGAGCAGGCGCCTGCTCAATAGTCGGGGATTTGCAAATTTATGCGCCTGAACGATCCCTACAATTTCTTCGATCGTCTTCGCTGGATACTTCAGTGAATGCAGGATCGTTTTGATGATCGCGGGTGCCAAGGCAATATGCAGCTGCATTCCGCGGAGCTTCTTTTTCTTATCGGTCGTCCGTTGATATTGCGCAGGAACCTTGGCCCAGCCGGTGTCGTGGAGGATCGCGGCTGGTATGAGAATATCCGGATCACCTTTTTCTTTTTTCAGCAGGAGTTCCATCGCATGAACTACTCCTTCGGTGTGCACGACGAAATTCTTGTTGAGGCCTTGCTCCAGATACTTTTGCGCGAGCGTCCACATCGCTGCGTATTGGATTTTCCAAGGTGAACGTGTCGGCATGTGCCCATTCTTCTTCAGAATTTCCCTTTGGGCAATGATTAATGAAGGAGGTTCCTAGAGCCTATTACTGCCTGGCATTCAAAATCAGCTTCTGGTTCCATCCCTCTTTGCCTCCGAGCGTTGCCCCAAGCCGCTTCATGGGCGCCGTTTCATACGAGAGCTTCTTCAGCCTCTCTCCATTATTGACCGGTAAGGAAGCGAGAGTTTGCTCTATGAGATCAATGAAATCATGAATGTAGGAAAATTGCAGGTCGAAAGATTTGCCTTCGAACAGGCTTCTGTAGACGTACATATTCTTATCGAATGGACCAAAATTATGCCGTACGTACGATAGATTGGAGAGTTGGAATCCAAGATTGTTCACTGCTTCCAGGTCGACGAAATACGGTAGCTTCATGAATTGCATAATGTCCCAATTCCAACTCAGCTTCGATCCGATATACGCATACAACTCAAATGTCTTTCGATCGATGTTATCAGACAAAAGGTAGTCTCGATCGATTTCCAGCGCTGCTGCCAGCTTGTCATAGAGCTCTATGCCAATGCCGCTTGCCGGTGCGTACGATGCATTTTCAAGCTCACTGATAATCCTCTGCGTCGTCCCGGCTTTCTCGGCAAGTTCACCCTGCGAGAGGCCAAGATCCTTCCTGCGGCCGTAGACTTTCTCCGCAAGCAGAATCATCCGCTTGTGGTGAGCAGATTTGGCACGGAAGCTCTCCGATCGCATGACTTTAGAGAGCTTGGAGGAGAGGGGGGAGGGGGTCATAGCGTGGGGAGGAGGATATGAGCTCCGCGATCAAGGATGCGAAGGCTTCGGGGTGTGCGGAGGCCTGGAGGCAGAAGACATTCATAGTATACCCAATAAGGTATAGACGCAAGGCGCATTGTCAAGAGGCCTTTTCGTGGTGTCTAACGGCGAAGTACTGCGGCAGTACAATTTGGAGCCGCACACCCGCTGTTCTATGACCGATCCGTTTTTTGGGTGGGGGGAGGAAAACACCATACAGAACAACACACACAAATAGCACTTTGCAGTAGGGACGATCGGTCCGTCGCATTTGTGTGTGATAGACTTTGTACTGTCTCGTTCCATACATCATGCATGAAGAAACTCCTCCTCGCCTCCCCGCTTCTGTTTCTCGCTCTGGCCACCGTCGCCTACGCAGGGAGCTTGCGTCCTTCGGCTTCTCCCGCCGCGACGAGCTACACCCTCACCGATATCTACACCCGTCTCACGACGAATGAGACGGCGACCGCCGGCGATCATGATTTCGCTCCGTCCGGTGCTCCGGACGCGTCGTTCAAAACACTCACGCAGATTTACGACGCGATTCCGACGATCACCGCCACAAAGGTTTTCACGGGATCAACATTCCTCGGCGTCACGGGCAACCTGGTTCTCGCGTGTGCCACGGAAACTTTCGATGCGACTGCCAATAAGGTCGCGAATGCCTATGACGACAACGGCAACGGCAGCAATCGCTGGTGTATGAAGGATACAGGCGATGCCACTGAGGGTGATATTCTCGCATCCAAGAAAGCGTGGGTTGACGGTAGAGAAGTCACGGGCAGCATGACGAATGTGGGAGCCCAGACGATCACGCCCACAACCTCCGACACCGCCATTACCGCCGGGTACCACAATGGAGCAGGCTCCTGCGTCGGAGATGCCAATCTTGTTGTCGGCAACATCAAAAATGCTGTATCTATTTTTGGAGTTACCGGGACGTATTCAGCGGCTCCCACGGTCCCGGCCACCGGTCAAACCACCGCCAATTACGGAACTTCCAGAACATGCGCGGATGGCGGAACCGGCACGTGCGAAGATGGTTATTATCACACAGGCACGGCCTTGAGCTATGCCAATGTGGAAGTGAATGGTCAGTATGTTGCGGTAAACGACGCAGCAACGGGATTGATGTGGCAAAAATGTCCCGCCGGTCTGTCGGATACCAACAAGGCAAATACGTGTACTGCCGGGTCAGCTGTTACGTTAGTTTGGAAAACAGCAGGGAATGTTACCGAGGCCATTAATTATTGCGAGAATCTTCGACTGTGCAATGACGGTACGTACCAAGGGGACAAAACCACGGAAGGTGACTGTACCGATCACAGTGGTGATGTATATGTAAATTGGCGGCTGCCAAATGTAAAAGAACTGTTCAGTCTCACCATCCAAGAAGCCGGTGCAATTACCGGCGTAAAGGTCGCCGGAACCCCCTTTATCAATCAAACATTTTTCCCGGCCACAGCTTCCTCCAACTACTGGTCTTCTACGACTCGCCCGGTGAATACCATTTACGCTTTCTACGTGAATTTTCTCACTAGCGACGCGAGCATCAGTGCTAAGACTGCCGCTGCCAATGTTCGTTGTGTCCGAGGGCAATAATATCGGCAAAGAGAATAGATCATCATTTCCCCTCGTTCTTACCATTCCTCCAGCGTCCATACAACCCTCCTCTTCTCTCAAAGTCTCTCTCCTTTCGTTCGGACTCCTCGTCGGCGAAAAAACAGACAATCCACAACCAACAACACATGTGGGGGGACACCCAAAAAATTGGAATGTCATATAACGTTTGCGGGTGTGCGACCTGTCCCCCGTAGCCCGCAGGCGAAGGGGGAAGTACGGCGACAGTACAATTGGGAGCGGAGCGAACATCCACCAAAATTTGTAGGTTTTTCGCGTTTCTAGGCCTTGTTATTATTATGAAATAATGTATAATGTACATGTTATGGAAGGTGATCAATCCTTAGTAAATCGGCAAAGAATAGTGGCAGCATTTAAACAGATGCTAGGGGAATGCAGCTCTGCTGAGGAATTAAACTCAAAATTACAAGCAAGATTGACAAAGGTTCACGCAAGCAAGCTACAGGCTGAGGTTGCGCAACAGCTGAGCGATTGCGGTGAGCAGACAGTGAAAGCGGCGCGATCGCTCATTGCGCTTACCGCTTTGGGACTTGGTGATAGGGCAGCAAAAGAATCGAAGTAAATACATGAGTTGTCCCGTTGCGAAAACTCTATGCGTCAAAATGATGTTCGCGTATTGCAGCTCACTCGTACTTCTATAAAATATCAGAGCTTTCCGGCATCCTCCCCACACAAGAGAAACACTAGAATCTCCTTGTCCCTCATAGGTCTTCCTGTAGAATGACAGGCGTTGATTCCTGCAAGTGCAGCCGTTTCTCATGCATTCACCCGCGTCCGGTTTTTTCGGATCGGGCATAGTAATATTTCGATTCGTCCATGAAACCATCCCTCCTCCTTGGGGAGAGTACCCATCGGGAACTTGCTCAGCTGCTTTCGGCCAAGCGGCGTCTCGTCGTGTCCGGCGCATCCAACGAGACGGCCAAGGCGCTCGTCCTCGCTGCGCTCCTCGATCATCGCCCGACATCGACTTTACTAGTGAACGAGAAGGAGGAAGAGAGTGAGACGCTGGGGCACTGGCTCAACTTCTTCGAGCAGCCGGTCGCCATGCTTTACCCTGTGGAGAATGAGAATGAGGAGGTGATCCCCGGCGCGCTGCAGGTGTTTCTTCGGCTGATGCACGCGGAGGAAACCACCACCTTCATTGCCCATCGTGAAACGTGGGAGAGGAATTTCCCGCTCTTTTCTGAGCTCCTCGAGCGCACGATCCATCTGAAGGTTGGCGAAGATGTTCCCTTCACAAGTTTCGTCGAAGATCTCATCGAGCGCGGGTACAGCCATGGCGCCGATTTGTACTTGTCTCCCGGGGAATACCGCCGCATTGGGGATGTGTTCGATATCTTCCCCATCCAGTTCGATCATCCCTACCGCGTATCGTTCGATGGCGATCGCGTCGAGAAGATCCTTGCCGTCGATAGCGCGGATTTATCGCTCACAACCGATGCAGGGAAGACGCTGCCGATCATCCCTCTGCTCTACGAACGGACAGCGCCGTTGGCCAAACAACTTCCCGCCAAGACCCTCCTCGTCGTCAACGATCAGGATGATATTGAGTTTCCGATGGGAGTGGAGGGGCTGCGGTTCACGCCGTTCCCCGAAACTGACGATTGCCATGTCCATCTACGGTATCTGTCGGTCCTCAAGTTCTACACGCTCGGAGATTTCCTCAATGACGTCCGCGACAAGCTCAATCAGGATTGGACGATCCTCGTGGTGACGAAGCGCAGTGAGGAGCTCCAGAAGATTTGCGATGAGGAGCACATCATTGTGGAGTCCGGCGGCGGGAGCCGCCATGGTGCGCTCACGCTGATCCATGCCGAGCCCGAGGATCTCCTGCCCCACTCCCTCCAGAATCCGGATCTCAAGATTGCGCTTCTTACCGACCGCGAGATTTTTTCACTCAAGAAAGCGGGCCGCGAGAAGAGCATCCAGAAGCTCGCGCTCGATTTCATCACGTCCCTTGTCCCAGGCGATTACGTGGTGCACATGGAGCACGGGATCGGGCACTTCGAGGGGATGACGCAGAAGGAGGTGGATGAGACGCTGCGGGAATATTTGGCGTTAACGTATGCCGAGAATGACAAACTCTTCGTTCCGGTGGATCAGGCCGACAAACTCAGCAAGTTCGTCTACGAAGAAGGGCAGGAGCCGGTTCTCACGCGGCTCGGGACCGGGGAATGGAAGAAGCTTATGGCCAAGACGAAGGAGGAGACGCAGCAGATTGCCCGGGAGCTTCTTGCGGTGTACGCCAAGCGTGCCAAGGCCAAGGGGCATGCCTTCGGCGATGATGGCGAGATCCAGCGGCAGTTTGAGGAGAAGTTTCCGTACGAAGAGACGCCCGGGCAGCTCAAGGCCATCGAAGATTTCAAAAAAGACATGGAGAGTCCCCATCCGATGGACCGTCTCATCTGCGGAGATGTGGGCTTCGGGAAGACGGAGGTCGCGATGCGCGCCGCCTTCAAGGCCGTGCAGAACGGCAAGCAGGTTGCTGTCATCGCGCCCATCACCATTCTTGCCGATCAGCACTACCACAACTTCCGCAAGCGCATGGAGGGCTTCGATGTGCGCATCGACATGATGAGCCGCTTCCGCTCCCCCAGGGAATTGCAGGAGACGATTGAGAAACTGAAGGCGGGGACCGTGGATATCGTGATCGGTACGCATCGACTATTGCAGGATGATATCGCGTTCAAAAATCTCGGGCTCGTGGTCATCGACGAAGAGCAGCGCTTCGGAGTGAAGCAGAAGGAGAAGTTCAAAGAGATGCGCGCATCCGTGGATATCCTCACGCTCACGGCGACGCCCATTCCACGCACATTGAATCTCGGTCTGCATAAACTCCGCGACATCACGACGATCACTACTCCTCCTCCCGGCCGTCTCCCCATCATTACCGAGGTCCGCAAGTATTCCGAGTCTCTGATGCGGCACGCCATCGTCTTCGAGCTCAAGCGCAAGGGGCAGGTATTCGTCCTGCACAACCGCGTGGAGACGATCGATGCCTTCGCCGATAAGCTCCGGCTCCTCGTCCCCGAAGGGAAATTTATCGTCGCGCACGGCCAGCTCAAAGCTGATGATCTGGAGGAGCGCATTCTGCAATTCAAAAAAGGCGAAGTGGATATCCTCGTCAGCTCGACTATTATCGAAAATGGCATCGACTTGCCGCGGGCCAATACGCTGATTATCAACGAAGCCGAGCACTTCGGCCTGGCCCAGCTGTATCAGCTGCGTGGACGTGTGGGTCGTAGCTCCACACAAGCTTTCGCCTACTTCCTTTACCACGGTCAGAAGCTCAAAGAGGATGCCCGCAAGCGTTTACGCGCCATTGTGGAAGCCTGCGAACTGGGCAGCGGTTTCCAAGTCGCCATGCGGGATCTGGAGATCCGCGGTGCCGGAGAAATTCTCGGTGCGAGCCAGTCGGGTACGATGCAGACTGTGGGCGTGAGTCACTATTTGCGCATGCTGAAAGGTGCCGTTGAAGAATTGAAGCACGGGGAGAAAGCGGACGTGGAAGAGATGAGCGCCATCGAAGTGCTGCTGCCGGTGGAAGCGATGATCCCGGCGTTCTACGTCACCGAGGAGCAGGAGCGTATCTCCGTCTACCAGAAGCTCGCGGGAAGCGAGGATTTGCCGACTCTCAAAGAATTCGAAGCCGATCTCCACGCGGAATTCGGTGAGCCGCCCCGGCAGGTCCTAAGCCTCCTCGCCGTCCTCCGTCTCAAGCTCGCCTGCAGGCACGCCGGTGTGCCCCGCGTCACACTGGAGCACGACGGTGGCAAAGATACCCTCGTTCTCACCCTCGCTCCGCGCGTGACCGCCGAAGAGATCATGCATCTCCTCAGTGAAAATCCCCGCTGGAAAATCTCGGGCACGCGTCTGCGTCATGACTTCGCAGAGTATCAGGACAAATTCGGGCACGCCGAAGCGGAGTGGATCGCCGCGCTGACGAAGGAGGTGGGGAGGTTGGAGAAGGCATAGCGCCAGAGAACCCCTGAAGAACTGCCAATTTGTCACAGTGAGCCGCGTCGAACTGCGACAAATTGGGCTCTGGCTTCGAGTCATGGTTCGACGCGGCTCACCATGACACAATCAAGAGTTCAAGGTTTCCTAGGCATTATCAACAAGTCCGCGCGAAGCCCTTCGACATGCTCAGGACAGGCATCGCGCGCTAGGTTTCGTGATGGTGCCCCCTTCCCCCCACCTCCCAAAAATGCTATACTAATCAGAAATCCACATCATATGCCTAGTTCGACCCCGCTCACTACAGGCCAAACACAAACCACCACCTCGGTCGTTCCTATGCTCCCTTCCTCCGGGCAGGAAGTGTACGACATGATCATGCGAGAGATCGAGCCCGATCTGGTGACAGATCAAATTGAGCTCATGGGAGAGAAGTACAAGGATGAGACGCCCGAGCAGAAGAAGGCCCGCGGCGAGCGCTACCAGAAGGCTTTCGCAGAGTACGACGTTCGCTATGCGCAGTACCTCACCGAGCAGCAGACCATGGTCCATTCCTTCAAGCGCAATCTCATCGCGTCCGTCGAGAGGAATTCCAGCGATGATGATCAGGCCAAAATTGACTCCCTGGAGTCCGCTTTCTCCACTACTGCATGATGCGCAAACACCCTTCATTATTCGGCGAACAGCGACTATTGTTCTTTGTTGAGGTTCCCAAAGCTCAAGTCGAAGAGATGAAAGATGTCGCAGGAAAGGCGGAAAAACAACTACTGGCGGGATTGCCCGATAAGCCTGAACTTGCCATTCAGATACAACAATTCAAAATCGATGCCGCAGAAAATGATGGGGCTAAATTAAAGGCATCATTCGAAGCGGGCATGAAGTCATTGGCACAAGCTTTGTTTGATAAAGATAAGGCTTCTGCATCGACCGTAGCTGAATTAACCTCTCTGGCCGCAAGAGTCCAAGGGAAAATGGAGGCATCGAATGCGCCGGTGACGCTCAACGTAGATGCGGTGACAAAAAATCTGACCATTGGAGTGGGGGAAGTCCGCTATCTCACCCCTGAGACGGCGAAAATGATAGAAGATAATCTCCCCGGCTGCCCAGAGGATATGCTTCGTGCGATTAAAGAAGCTGCGAAGGAAGCTGTGCCCGGCTCGCGAATTCTCGAAGGGTTCACAAATTTTTCAGCGGCGATGCGGGCAATCCCGCTTGAACATAGAGTGTTGGCGCTTCTCGTGCTTACTGGGAAGAAAGAGAGTAGAGATATTAAAGATACGGCGATACAAGGGAAGGTGGATTCTTTCGTCGCATACTGCAAGGGAGATACAGGCGTTCAACAGCTCATGAAGAAGGTGCGTGGAAAATTTATGTTGATCAAAGGAGAGGAGAATGCAGAGAAGCGGAAAGATTCTGATGCAAAGATCCCTGGTCATGCCCTTGGGCTTTGTAAGAACTTCGATGAAAAACCAAATCCGACTCAAGCAGACAAGAATCTCATGCTCGCGAAGCTGATGATGGCGGGGGTAGACGTGAGTAATGAGGCAGCAGTCTTCGATAAGAAGCTTTCTCCGGAAGCGCGCTTCCCGCCGCTGCAGGGGGATGCGTTCGATCTCGCACTGAACAAGGCAATGGGTGCCCTCTCCTTTTTGGCCAATCTCTATGAGCAGGTGCAGGGTGTTGTCCAGAAGCCCGGAGAAAAGAAAAAGGAAGCCGCAGCAGCGAAGGCTGCCGAGTCGGCTGGCTCCGCTCCTGAGGATGCCACAGTAACTGCCCAAAGAACAAAACTCTTGGGCGAAATGAAGGTTGCTCCAGGCACATCTGTTGATGCATATATTGCAGCTAAAGAAGGCCTGCAGGGAACAAAGCAGAGGGAAGTGGCTGGCAAAGAAGGAGATGTCGTTACGAAGAAGGGATTGGCCGCCGCAGCATCTGCAACGCCTGCTGATACAGCCGCTCTCGCCACCGCCGAAGCAACCCTGTCAAAAGCGCAGAAAGAGCTCAAGGAGCTCACCACTGATGTTGATCAGTTGAAATTGATGAAGACTGGCGCCGAACAATCCAATAAAGATATCCGGGAAAATGTCGATGCTCTTCGGACTCTTCTGGCAACGGATCTCGTAAAGGATCGCGAAGGGGCTTCGGCACTTGCAGAGTTTTTGAAAGGCCTTGGTTGCTCTCTTATCCTACCAGTTGGATTGGAGTTGAAAATCAGCGCTTCCGGCGGCGTTCCTTCGTTAGTGAATATGGGGAAGTTCAATAATGTGGTTCTCAGCCAATTGAAGAAAGATCCTGGCGGGGTGATCACCTTTGATGCATTGGGGAATGTCACGAGCAAGCCCGAAGATTTCGCCAGCGCTCTTAAGAGCTTGAGAGCCCATTACATCGCAGAATCTGCGAAACCAAAATAGGGAGGAGGGAATCATAACTTCAGAGCATTGCATCGTGCGGATTTTAGTTCGCTGTTTCGGCTATGCACCTCTCGCACCAAACCTGCATATCCGTATCCGCCGGGTACGTGGTGATCATGTCGCTGCCACACTTGGTGCACTTCCCCGTGCGCAGTTTGCAGGGATTCTTGGCCTTCAGCCGTGCATCGTATCGGCAGTCTGGGCAGCAGACCGGGAGCGGGATTTTCCTCTTACGGTAGACCGTCAGCTCTTGAGCGACGATCTTGTAATTCTTCCCGCATGTCGTGCACCTGAGCAGTTCCTTCGTGACGTCATCCTGCACCTGGTCGATGGTATCGGGGACAGAGTAGATCTGATCTTTGGGATTGCGGGGCTCATCCTGGTGCCAACGGTAACCACGCTCTTTTGCCTGTGCTTCGGTGAGCGGATACTGTTCCTGTGCCGCCGTTTCGTTGTAGGCGAAGAGCGCGCAGGAAGCCGGGAAGAATTCTCCCCACTCTTTGGTCGATCGCATCTGTGCGATAATTTTGGGCAGGAGGGCGGCATAGTCTTTTTCGGAATACTGCGTATTGAGAATGCAGTGAGACGCAGACTTGAGCCCAACGGAGCCGAAGATATCTTTCGAGGAATTGATGAAGAGGGAATAGCGAATCTGCTGGCAATTTGATGTTCGGCCACAGAATTGCACATCGTAAGAGGCCGCCCCGGAAGTTGTTTCGTAGAGCAGCTCGCTGTTTCTCCCGCCCGTATAGGCATCCATCGAATCGCGGTACAAATTCACATCCCACAAGTACCGTCCGTCCGAACTGTCGAGCGTACCGAAGCATTGATGACAATTTTTGCAGTGCAGGAGGTTGTCGCCGGTGACGTTTTCACATTGGGCGTTCGTCAGTGCCCTTCGTACCGCCTTCTTGCGAATATCCCGGTACATTTTCTCCGCCAGTTCCACCATATGTCGTGAGCCGAAGTTGAACTCCTTCAGTCGTGCTTCGTATTGTTCTTTGGTGAGCTGTTCATTGAGGAAGCAGAAGCGCTTATTGCGAAGGTTGCAGCACATGAAACAGTCCATGCAGGAGTGGCAATCGAGGAGGAATGCCGATGTCGCGCAGTGCGAGCAGGAGAAGAGAAAGCGGCTATCCTGGCATTCCACGCAGTCGACGCACTCGTAGAGGAAGGAGGATTTCTTGACCTGTGTACAGTCCACACAATCGTTGCTCCGGCTGCCGTGATAGGTGTAGAGCATGTCCTGCGATTGATGGGTGCGGGAGCAGAGGTAGCAATTGCTGCACTCGCGCATGTCGCTGTTGAATTCGCAGTTTTCGGAGAGCTCGACGCGCAGTGATGGAAGTGGGATTTCGAGGAGGAAATTCCTGAACTGTTCGAAAAATGGTTTGGAAAAATCGTATGGTCGGCCGTAAGCGAATGGGTCAAATTTATCACCGTACCAGTAATCCTTCTCGCAGACCTTGAAGGGTGAATCCGGGGAGAAGACCGAGACGATATCCTTGCCGGTGACGTCACATTTGCGGCGGTAAAGATGATGCTCATTGCGAAAGGCCATGCGGCGCTGTTGGCGACAGTCGGGGCAGAGGGTGGGCGGCGGGAGCGGTTCTTTCTTCCCCGCAATCATTGGCGAAAGCTTCTCGAGGAGGGCGAGATCATCGGGGAGGATCTCGAAGGAGAGGCGGCAGTGGGGGCAGGCTTGGGGCATTACTGAGGGAGATTACGGGAATACAGGAATACAGGGGGATTTTAGCCGGACTCTCCGTTCGGTGAAATCTCCTCTGCTACAGATGCTCCGCAGGCTCTTGCATTACCGTGGCGGTAACAGGAGCGGGGGCCGATGGGATTACGGTAACTGTTTCCGTGTCTGATGACGACGCTCCTTTGAACTTGGCTACCACTATTGTCGCACCGCCGCCGGCCAGAAGGCCCTGTATGAGATTATCGACGGGGGCAGAATTCTTGAGGAGGACGAAGCCGAGGACGCCTCCGATGAGGAGGGAGGTGAGCTGCTTCATGCGGCTGCGCTCGATGGGGAAGGCCGAGAAGATCGCCTCGCAGAGGAAGAACGTGAGGACGGCGATGTACGCCGCATCACCGTTGAGGTACTTGCCGAGGACGCTGGTGAGGAGGGAGGAATCCATGACGGAGGTTGGAAAGGTTTGGATGAAGTTCGAAAGGCCTGAAAGGTTTACGATTACTCAATCATCCCTGTATCCCATGATGACTGCGCAGGTGCCGCGCGAGGACGGTTGCCAGTTCCGCACGCGAGACCGGTCGCTCCGGGTGAAAGAGGCCGTCTGCCGACATCTGGAAGAGCCCCTCGCGGAGGCAGAGCTTCACATCCTCGCGGTACCAGGCGAGCGCGGGGAGATCGGTGAAGGACGTGGGTGGAGTGGCGGGGCCGTGGAGAGGTGGGAGGGAGCATTGCACGCGGATTGCCCTGTGCAGTCCGTCGACGATTTTCTCCCGCAGAGCGGCATCCGTCAGAACTTTGGCGTCGAATTCATTGGAGAGGAATCCTGCCTCGAAGAGACATCCGACGCACAGGGTGTCATCGAGGATCCCGAGTCTTCCCCAGCGGTTGTCGGAGGAGATGAGCGCGGGTCGCGAACGCGGTGGGAGGCCGGTGGTGGTGGCGACCTGCTCGACGAGCGTCTTGGCGAAATCGATCATCGTCGGGAACCTGGGGGAGTACCACGCTTCCAGCCCCCGAGCCGCTGGATCGGAAGCGGCATTCACGTGGATCGACAGGAGTAGCGCGTCCTCAGACTTCCACTGGTTCTCCTGACAGAGGATATTCACTTCTTTGATGTGATCGATGAGCATCAGCCGCTCATCCACACTCACTTTGATGATTTGTACCCCCCGAAAGTCCGGGTCCGCCGACAATTGCCCAGCCAACGACTGCGCCATCGCTACCACTTCCTTGCGCTCGGTCGTTCCGTTCCCCGCTGCACCATTATCGATGCCCCCCGTGGGTCCCAGTCCGTGGCCGGCATCGACGAAGATTGCTTTGATCATAGGAGGGGAATGGTAGCTCCTCGAAAATTGAAAGGCAATGCGGGGTGTTTCAGTCGCTGGATCCAGACGGGTTGCGCTCTTCGCGCTCCGCAGAAATCGAGATTTTGAGGGCTGAGAGAACTATCTACCAAGAGCCGTGTGGTACTATCCCGTTGGTCGATCTTTCTCTTATATCTACATGCCGAGGTGGCGGCCCTTCGCCTCTCGACTCCACTCGAGATGACATGCTCAGGACCGCTCGTAGATATATACTCCTCCTGATCTTTCTCTCGATAATTTATGCCGAGGTGGCGGAATTGGTAGACGCGCCAGCCTTAGGAGCTGGTCCGCTTATGCGGTTGGAGGTTCGAGTCCTCTCCTCGGCACCACGTAAAACGCCTGCGGCGCACGTGGCACAGCCACTAACTCGGTCTCACATGTGTGAAGATCAAAATAAGATCGACACCGATAGTCAGGAGCATTAATTGCAGGGCTAGTGGGACATATCGATTTCTGTAATACAGTATTGATCCGCATAATCCGCCTACACCTGCGGCAATAGCCAATAGCATTCTGAGTGTCATGGGCTCCTGATATCCTTTCGTCGTGATGAAGAAGAAGACAGGTGCGAGAAAAAATAGAGAAAAGAAAACGACACAGAATGCTTTTACCTCTCGAGATACTCGGGGGATGATGCTCACAGGACTTCTCAGAGGGTAGAGCAATAGATCATCGTAGGGTTTCGTGAAATGCCAAAGGGCTTCTCCGAGGATGGTCAGAATAATTGCGGCGATCAACATCGTTATGCTCTGTGTATATACGGAAAACAGAACAAAGAGCGGGCAAACGATGAGCATGATTCCGCCGATCTGTTTTCGGATAGTCATCTGCCTCACTATACCTGCCGTCCAGCTCGGCGAGAAGCATGCGCCATTGATACTCAGATCTTCTCCGTCCCCATCGCCACCCGATCCGCCCGGGCGTTCGTCTCGTCGCGGACTCTGGCTGCCTCCCGCTCGGCCGCGCGCAGTCGTTCCTGGCCTTCCTTTTCGATAGCGGCGAGGCGCATCCGTTCCTCCAGCGCCGCATCATCGCGTTTGCGGCGGCAGAGGAGCTCGGCTTCCTGAGAGTGCCTTGTGCCTTCGGTATCTGTCTCCTGATTCTTTCGGCGGTATTCCTGGACGATCTTCTCGGTGCTCTGGCGCTCCTCCTGTTCCACTGAACGGACTTCCATAGAGCGGGCGGGTTCCGGGAGAGACTCTGCCATGTTCTTCTTTCGGGAAAAATCACTCATGTTCATTTGCTTCTTCCCCTGTTCCTCCATCATCAATTTCGCCTTCTTCGCTCTCGCCTCTTCCTGTGCTTCCTCTTTGAGTCGGTGCTCTTCGCTGTCCGCATCGGCACGTTTCTTTCTTGAGAGAGCAGCTGCCTTCTCCCGTTCCTTGCGCTCCCACACGTCGATCTCCAGCCGCGCGCGGGCCATCGTCCGGTCGCTCTCCTGACGCGCTTCGTCGCGCATGCGCTCGGCGTCATCTTTGCGTTTCTGCAGGGCAGTGATGTGCGCGTTCGACGCCGCCATTTCGTCCATGTATTCCTTCTGCTTTTTCTCCTCCTGATGATGCTTCTCTTCCTGCTCCTTCCAGTACTGCACTTCTTCGGCCTTTTTCTTCTTCATCTCTTCGACTTCTCGCTCATTCACCGTGCGTTGCTCTTTCCACTTTTTCCCCGCTGCGACACTCTCTCGTTCCTCTTGTTCCCCTTGGAGGATGGCTTCATGATCGCGTCCAAGCTGTCTGGCCTCTTCGGCCTTGTGCTCTTTACGTTTCTCCTCCACTCGCAAAAGATCCTCCTCACGCTTCAGGCGATTCTGCTCCTCGAGCTTGTCCCTGAGGAGACGCGCCGGGTCGGGAGGTGGGGAGGACATATCAGGGTATCTGAGCAGAAAAAGGCTGCCGTGTCGCCCATTGTCTGAACCTTGATTCAGAGGATTGTAAGGATTACTTGATGGCGCTCATTCGAAGATCATCATGAGAATCTAGTAATCCTTTTAATCAGGGTTTAGACAAGGGGGGCGTGGGAGATGCTTTCACGCTCGTCCTCGCTTCGCCTTCCTCCACCCTGCGATTCCTCCCGCCATTGCCGTGAGCAGTAGCCCTGCTCCGAGTCCGCTTCCAGGCAGTGCGCTGGAGGATTTTTGCACTGGGATAATGGAGGCAAGGGTGTGCGGCGCATTGGTGTAGGCATTCGAGAAGACTTCGCTGAAGCGGCCCATGGAGGGGCGACCCTTGGTATCGATCAGTGCGACGCCCACACCGAACGGTGCACGTGTGACTCCCGGGAATTGCACGCCGGTCATGGTGCGCTTGAGATACTGCGGCGGACTGAATGTGCGCCCGCCATCGCGGCTCTGGCGAACGATCACCGAGGCATCAGCGGGTGCATTGGGAGCATACGTCCACTGGACGGTGACGAGGAATTTCCCCTCAGCACTGGGGTCCGGCACCGCTTCCATGCGGAAATCGAGGAAATCCGCAATCATGCCAGCAGGAGGGAGCTGTTGCTCCTGTGCTGTCGGTTCTGTTTGCGGAGGGGGATTGCCGGTGTCGTGTCCCTGGAAGAACGCCGTCCGTTCCACGGCATCGAGCGCGCTGCTTCCTTCTCCCTTGAGAGCATCGCCGATCTGGATCTCGTACACCATCCCCGCTGTCTGTCGCGGAGTCTGAAGTTCGATCGTGCTGCCGTCGATGGTAATCTGTTCGATGGGGAGGATGGTCCCCCCCGGTCCGCCGATGGTCATCGCTTTTCCTGCAGCTTCGGGGTCGGTGATAATGGGCAGAGAAAATTCCAGAGTGATGCGGGTCGCCGAGAGGGGTTTTACAGAGAGTAAATGGAGCGGCCCTTCAGGAGGAATGCTGATGGCGACGGAAGAAGGAGTAGAAGCAGAAGAAGAGAGAACGGGCTCTACAATGGTTGCAGCGGAGGAAGACGATACCGCGGCTGATACTTTGGTCGGGAGTGCCGGAGCCGAAGACACCGGAGAGGGAGTCTGAAAGGGATCTAGGCTCTGCGTGGCTGTCGTGCTCGGAGCAGAGGAGGGAGATAGAGAGACACGTTCGAAGCTCAGCGAGGTTTCTTCCATGAAGAAGGCACTCTCTTCCCCGCCCTTGTTCACTGCCATGACACCGAAGTATGTCTTGCCGGCACTCGGGACGAAATCCTGCAGGATCTTCTCCGTCACCGGTCCGTCGGTCGCTTCGAAGTCATCGTACGCACCGTCGTTCTCCAGAATAGACATGCGGCTGCTATAGATTCTGTAGGAAGCGATATCGCTGCCCTGAACGGCTTGCCACGTTATGCGCACCTTCCCATCTGTCTGCTTCACCGCTCCGATCCCGGTGACACTGAGCGGAGGCGTGGCAAGCACGGAGATCGGCATGAGGAGCGCGACAGCAATGGCCAGAAGAGAGAGGTGTTTGTGGATCATGGGTGGGGATGTGGGTATTTCCCTTTAGTATAGCAGAATCACGCTTTCTCGGCAATTTGCCATTAACGGTATTTGCACCTTGATTACAAGGATTACCGGATACTCATGATGATCTTCGAATGAGCGTCATCAAGTAATCCTTACAATCCTTTTAATCAAGGTTCAGACCGTTTCTTCGACAATTTTAATCCCCAGCTCCTTGAGCTGCTTTTCCAGCACTACTGACGGGGCGCCCATCATGGCGTCTTGGGCGCGGCCGTTCTTGGGGAAGGCGTAGATGTCGCGGATACTCGGGCATTCCCACAGCACCATCATCAGGCGATCGATGCCGGGGGCGATGCCGCCGTGGGGTGGCGCGCCGAACTGGAAGGCGCGGATCATCCCGCCGAATTTCTTGTCCACATCTTCGTGCGTGTAGCCGGCGATTTCGAAGGCGCGGTACATGATGTCCGGCCGATGGTTGCGGATGGCGCCGGAGCTGATTTCAAATCCGTTGCACACGAGGTCATATTGGAAAGCGAGGATGTCGCGTGGGTCTTTGGACTCCAGCACTTCCATCCCTCCCTGCGGCATGGAGAAGGGGTTATGCGAGAAGTCGATCTTCTTCTCCTCTTCGTTCCACTCGTACATCGGGAAATCCTTGATCCACACCCACGCCGCCTTCTTGGAGTCCGCGAGCTGTTGTCTCTTGGCGACATCGATGCGCACCTGCCCGAGGACTTTGCATGCGGTGAGCCACTTGTCCGCGCCGAAGAACACCGCATCGCCGGATTCTGCCCCTACTGCTTTCACAATTTTCTGAGCCAATTCTTCGCCGAGGAATTTCACGATCGGCGAGGAGAGTTCCGTATCTTTCACGAGGATGTACGCGAGACCTTTGGCTCCGTAGATCTTGGCCGTCTCCGTGAGCCCGTCGATATCTTTGCGGGAGAATGCTGCGCCCTTGGGGACGCGGAGTGCCTGCACGGTTCCTCCCTTCTCGATGGCATCAGCGAAGACGGAGAAGCCACAGCCTTTCACGAGTTCAGAAACATCCTTGAGCTCCATGCCGTAGCGCAGATCGGGCTTGTCGCAGCCGAAGCGCGCGATCGCCTCCTTCCAGGTGAGCTGGGGGAAGGGCGACATCTGAATCTTCTTGTCGCTGAAGGTCGTGGTGAGCTCCACCATCAGCGGTTCGACGGTTGCGAAGATATCATCCTGCGACACGAAGCTCATTTCCAGATCCAGCTGGTAGAACTCTCCGGGGTGACGATCGGCGCGCGGATCTTCGTCGCGGAAGCACGGCGCGATCTGGAAGTAGCGGTCGAGACCGGCCACCATCAGGAGCTGCTTGAACTGCTGGGGAGCCTGTGGCAGCGCATAGAACATGCCCTTGTGAATGCGGCTGGGGACGAGGTAGTCACGCGCACCTTCCGGAGAGGAATTGGCGAGGATAGGAGTCTGCACTTCCGTGAACTGCAATCCATGCATGTACTTGCGGATGTGCGTGATGAACTGATCGCGCTTCATCATCATGTTCTGCAGCGAAGGACGGCGGAGGTCCAGGAAGCGGTATTGCAAGCGCAGATCTTCATTCACGTCTTTATCCTGATCGATTTCGAAGGGAGGGGTTTTCGATTCACTGAGGATTTCGATTTGGTTGGCGAGCACTTCAATTTCCCCCGTCGGATTCTCCTTGCGCTCAGCCCCTTCTAGACGCTTGCGCACGACGCCATCTACTTTGAGGACCCACTCGGAGCGGATCTTCTCGGCCATCGCAAACGTCTCTTTATTCTCCGGATCGATGACGACCTGGGTAAATCCGTAGTGGTCCCGAAGATCGATGAAGATCAATCCGCCGTGGTCGCGGCGACGGTGGACCCAGCCACAGAGGGTGACGGAAACTTTGTCGGAGGTGGGGCGGAGTTCGCCACAGGTGTGGGTGCGGAGCATAGAACGGGAGGAAAAATAGAGGCAGGAATACGAGGCAGAGATCGACGTTTTGAAGTTCTATAGGGACTATAGCAAAAAATGTCATAGTGAGCCGCGTCGAACTACGACATTTTTTGCGTCCTCATTCAAAATCCTTCAGTATCGCCCTTATGACCTCCCGGAATGTCATGGAGATGTGGTGGTAGGCGTGATGTGTCATATTTGTGCATTCCGATAGCTTCGGTAATGCCTCGAAATCTCCGCGGATGATCGCTTCTTTTTTCTTCCTGCTCCATCGTTTTACTCTTTTTTCCCACGAAATAGCTTCATTGATGTCTCCGAATATGCCGACATACACCAACCGCACCGGACGTCGGCGGAATGTGTAACATGTTGGATCACAGCCGGACTGATGTTCATACAATCGTCGTTGGTAATCGTTGGTTACTCCTGTGTAGTAGCTATTATCCGCACATAGCAGAATGTAGACGTAATAATCTTTCATGGAAGGAGCGTATCGAGAATAGGGATGATGTTCGAAGAAACATTCGTACACCTCCCTCTCACAACTCGGAAAATTCAAGCTCTTGGCTTCGAGTCATGGTTCGACTCCGCTCACCATGACAGCTTATTATTTAAACAACCTCCCCACCTCCTCCTTAAACTCCTCCACATCTTTAAACTCCCGATGCACCGAAGCAAAGCGGATGTAGGCGACCTGGTCGAGTTTCTTCAGCGCCTTCATCACATCCATGCCGATGGTCGAGGTGCCCACTTCTTTCTTATTCGCTCCCCACTTTTCCTCGAGGGTCGTCAGGAGCTTATCGATCTTCTCCTGCGTGACCGGTCGCTTGGTGCAGGAGAGCCAGATGCCACGTTCCAGCTTGGTCCGGCTGTAGGGTTCGCGCGTTCCGTCGCGCTTCACGACGATCAGGGACGAAAGCTCCTGCCGTTCGAATGTGGTGAAGCGGTGGTTGCATTTGGGGCATTCCCGTCGCCGGCGAATCGCATGACCATCCTCCGCGATACGAGAATCGATCACGGCCGTGTCGTCACATTTGCAGTGGGGGCAGTGCATAGAGCGGAGGACGAAGGACTTGGGACTTGGGACAGAGGGCTTCGAATAGCAAAATCATACTGAGTTCCAGCGAAACTGCATAGGAATGTCCTACTTTCTGAGAATAATATTCGTACCGACGACAATCACTTTTGAAGGTGGGATTTTGGGCAGGACGCCGCTATCGATAAGCAGATCCGGCTGCACCACTTTCCCTTCGAATTGAGTCACAATCTCTTCCGCGCTGTACGTATTCGGCTGGCCATGGATATTCGCCGATGTCGTGGAGATGGGCTTACCAAAGCGCAGAGCGAGTTCGGTGGCGAGAGGGTGGGAGGAGACACGAATGCCAATTGTAGAGTTTGTTGGTTGTTGGTTATTAGTTATTAGTTGGACGAAGAGTGTGGGAGCTGTCTTCAGTAACGGGAGTATGAGAGTCAAAGGTCCCGGTAGGAATTCTCTCGCGAGTTTCTCCGCTTCGTCATTCCACTCCACGAATTTCTTAGCTTCTTCGATCGTCGGAAAAAGCGCGCTCACCGGCTGATCGAAGGCGCGTTCTTTGATTTGGAAAAGCTTTTCCACGGCTTTCGGATTGGTGAGATCGCACGCAAGGCCGTAGCAGGTCTCGGTCGCATGGGCGACGATCCCGCCTTGAGCAAGGATTTCCAATGCCAGAGTGATTGCCTGTGGTGATGAAGGGGTGACCTGCACAGAGAAAGGTTAGAGACCCCACTACGCCTGCCGGGCTTCGCGGGGCAGGGGTGAGAGACGCCAGACAGCTTACCAAGAATAAACCTATCAGGCCTCTATAACTTCTGTTGCTTCTACAGCCTCCCCATCCATTCCTCGAGCAACTCCAGCAGCCTCTCCCTCGACACATCCTCCCCATACGACGTCGTCACGAAGGCATCGGCCCCGGCGTCCATCGCTTCCTTGCGGAAGAACTCTCCGTCGGCTGTCGTGACGAGCGCGATGTGGCACTTCGGGAATTTCTCTCTGAGTACGCGGATGATCTCCGGACCATTCTCCGAAGGGATGTTGTAGTCGATGAAGGCGGCGGTGATTCCCACGGATTCCTCGATGAGATCGATGGCTTCTTCTGAGGTTGGTGCTTCGATGATTGCTGTATCGATTCCGCTTTCCTGTACGACGATCTTCAGGAAATTTCTCTTCCAGTCACTATCGTCGGCGATGAGGAAGGAGGAGGGCATTGGGGGAGGTATAGCACGGAAGGGGAGATTGTTGAATGGAATGAGAGTGCCGAAGCGAATGACCAAGGACCAAATCCCAATGACCAGGGAAGGACCAATAACCAAACCACAATTACAGATTGGTCATTGAATGGTTTCCTGCCCTCCCATATACCCCCTCAGCACCTCCGGTATCGTGATACTTCCATCTTCATTCTGATACATCTCCAATATTGGGATCAGGATGCGCGGGGAGGCAATGAGCGTGTTATTGAGCGTGTGGACGAACTTCTTCTTCCCATCCTTGTCCTCGTATTTAATATTCAACCGTCGCGCCTGGAAGTCGCCGAGGTAGCTGCAGGAGTGTGTTTCACCATAGCCCTTGCGGCTGGGCATCCACGTCTCGATGTCCTGCATCTTCACCTTGCCCTTGCCCATATCTCCGGTGCACACATCCACCACGCGGTACGGCAATTTCAGCGCTTGCAACACTTCTTCCGCATTCGTCCGGATTTCCTCGAACATGGCCAATGCCTCTTCCTGGTCGGCGCGACAGAGAACGACTTGCTCCACTTTATCGAACTGATGAATGCGGTAGAGACCCTTCGTATCCTTGCCATACGTTCCGGCTTCTCTGCGGAAGCACGGGGAGAATCCGGCGTAGCGCTTGGGCAGGTCCACTTCTTTGAGCACCTCATCCATGTGATAGCTCGCCACCGACACTTCCGATGTACCGATCATGTACATTCCGTCGGGTTGGACCAGCCCGTCTTTCTGCTCCTGCGCACCCACAGCGTATGTCTGTTCTTCCGCTCCGGGGAAGAACCCGGTTCCCATCAGGCAGGCGTAGCTGGCCATGTACGGCGGCGTGAAGTGCACCCAGCCTTTCTTGGTGAGCTGATCGAGCGAGAATTGCAGCACTGCACGGTGGAGTCGTGCACCATCACCTTTCAAAAAGTAACTCCGCGCTCCGGCGATTTTGACTCCGCGCGGGATATCGAGGATGCCGAGGTCTTCGCCGAGGGTTACGTGGTCTTTGGGATTGGCAATTTTGAGAAGTGTCGAGGGATCTCCCTGTCCTGAGCCTGTCGAAGGGCCCCATTTTTTGTTCTCCACATTATCGGCGTCGCTCTTCCCCACAGGAGTTGTCGCAAGCGGGATCGTGGGAAGCATCAATTGCATCGCGTTCCACTCGACTTCCACAGTCGTGAACTGCTCCTCTTTGCCTTTCATGTCTTCCGTGAGTTTCTTCATCTCACTCAGCGCCGTCGCTTTCTCCTCCCCTTTCATCGTCGGGATCTTCTTGCTCACAGCATTCTTCTCCGCGCGCATGTCATCCACAGATTTCTGCAGATCGCGGTGGAGGGTATCGAGCTTGAGGAATTGCTCGATGTTCACCCGCACATTCTTTTTGTCAGCGGCGTCTTGGTAGACATCGGGTCGGGCACGTAAATCTGTGAGGTCGATCATGTGTGAAGGGTAGCGCAAAGGAAGGCAGGCATGAAGCTCGATACGAGCTTAAAGAACGAAATAGCTAATTAAGAAGTTTTACTTGATTTGTCAACTTCCCTTCATTACAATGATCAAGGTTTTTCCTTTTCTCCAATATTCAATGGAACAACGAAGAATAGTAGATCATGTGACCATCCCCTCAGAGCCAATCGCGATACGGAAGCCTGCTGTTAACCCTGAAAAAATAGGTGAGATGTTTAGAGATGGGGGGCCTGTCATCAGAGAAATTACTGATAAGACATTCGCTGAGCTGGATAAAGATGGGTTTGCAGCGCGTACCCCAATAGACGTCACGATGGGTGACAACGAGCTAAAAATTGCTCGCCTGTTAGCCGAGGATCCGAAAGCTTCGGTGACTTATCAAAAAGGTCTGATTTCGACATGGCCGAGAAAACAAGTTAGATGGTCCCAGGCTGTGGATTCAAATCCGCCAGGTGATTCTGACGCTGCCTAAGATTGGCTCTTCGTAATGATGCATCAGTCGAAATGGTTTGGCGTCAGGCAGACTTAGCCCTTTTTCTTGGATAATGCATTCCCATAGCACTTCAATGCGCTACACTGCTTCGTCATGTCAGATTCCAAACCCTTCCGCCTCGTCTCCGGCTTCCAGCCCACTGGCGATCAGCCCAAAGCGATCGAGCAGCTGCTCAAGGGTATCGCCAAGGGTGAGCGTCACCAGACTTTGCTTGGCGCCACCGGCACCGGCAAGACCTTCACGATGGCCAATATCATCGCGGAGTTGCAGCGGCCCACATTGGTTCTGGCGCATAACAAAACTCTGGCTGCGCAGCTGTGCAGTGAGTTCCAGTCGTTTTTCCCCGATAACGCCGTCTCGTACTTCGTCTCCTACTACGACTACTACCAGCCCGAGGCGTACCTGCCCGCCACCGATACCTACATCGAGAAGGACGCGTCCATCAATGAGGAGATCGAGAAGTTTCGCCATGCTGCGACGATGAATCTGCTCACGCGCCGCGATGTCGTCATCATCGCTTCCGTTTCTTGCATCTATGGGCTTGGCAACGTCACCGACTACGAGGCTCTCGCGATTACGCTGAAGAAAGGTGATCCCGTGCAGCGCGATACGCTCCTGCGGCGCCTTTCTGATATCCAGTACCGCAGATCCGGGATTGAATTTAAGCAGGGCATGTTTCACGTTCTCGGTGATATGGTGGAGATCTTTCCGCCGGGGGGAGATACCGCGATCCGGCTGGAGTTACCGTTCGACGAGATTGATTCGATTGAAGAGGTCGACAGCTTCACCGGGGAACTCGTGCGGAAGATGGATGAAGTGACGATTTTCCCCGCTGCGCATAATGTGACGACCAAGGAGAAGATCGAGCAGGCCACCGAGGGCATCCTCGCGGAGATGAAGATTACCGAGAAGCAATTCCTCGAGCGGTCCGAGATGGCCAAGGCCGAGCGGATCCGCACCCGCACCGAGTATGACATCGAGATGCTCAAGGAGACGGGCTACTGCACCGGCATCGAGAACTACATTCGCTACCTCGAAGGCAAAGAAGCGGGCAGTCCGCCCTCGACGCTCATGGATTACTTCCCCAAGGATTTCCTGCTCTTCGTCGACGAGTCGCATATTACGATTCCGCAGATCGGCGGGATGCACGAGGGCAATCGCAGCCGCAAGCAAACACTCATCGACTACGGCTTTCGCCTCCCCAGCTCCCACGACAACCGGCCGCTCAAATTCGACGAGTTCGAGTCACGCGTGTATCAGGGCGTGTACGTTTCGGCGACTCCGGGAAAATACGAGTTCCTCCATACGCCCAAGGAGTGCCTCACCGAGCAGATCATCCGTCCCACAGGCCTCCTCGATCCGCCGGTGACCATCAAGCCGAGCAAGCACCAGATCGATGACCTCACCGAGGAAATCCGCCAAGCGATTGCGCGCAAGGAACGCGTTCTCCTGACGACGCTCACCAAGAAAATGTCCGAGGATCTCACGCAGTACCTGCAGGATGCCGACTTCAAAGTGCGGTACCTCCACAGCGATATCGAGACCATGGAGCGCATCGAAATCCTCCGACAATTGCGCACCGGCGAGATCGACATCATCGTTGGGATCAACCTGCTGCGCGAAGGGCTCGACCTTCCGGAAGTGAGCTTCATCGGGATCCTCGATGCCGACAAGCAGGGCTTCCTTCGCTCGCGCGATGCCCTCATTCAGACGATTGGTCGCGCCGCCCGTAACGTTAACGGCCACGTGACGCTCTACGCCGACAAAGATACTCCGGCGATTCACGATGCCGTGGCCGAAACCAACCGTCGCAGAGCGGTGCAGGAGGCATACAACATTAAGCACGGCATTACGCCCAAATCCATCGAGAAGGCGGTGCGTGACATAGCAGAGTCCCACTCCAAAATGGAGCTCAAGCGTGGGCGCCACGATCACGGGAAGATTCCCAAAGATGAGAAGAAGAGGCTCGTTGATGAATTGGAATTGCAGATGGAATTGGCGTCGGCGAATCTGGAGTTCGAGAAAGCGGCCGATCTGAGAGACGAGATCGAATTACTTCAGAAAGGGGAATAACACGGTATTATTCTCTTGCTTTTCTTTCTCCCCACTTCCATGCGGTTCCTCCGGGTCAAGATTCTCCTTCTCGTTCTTCTGGTCGCAGGTCTTTCTGCAGCCGGAACATCCATCATTCTCAATTCAGAAGGTGGCAGGAGGTTTGCCAGCACGTCCGGGGAAACTTCGGATGCGGTTCGCTACGGAACATTCAGCGGGTTTTTTACCACTCAGGAGATCATTTCCTATCCTCTGTTTCTCGATAGCCTCCGGACGACAAGCGGCGAAGGAACGACATCGCTCATGTTCGGCCCGAGTGGGTTTAAGGGATTTCAGGTGTTCATGAGCGTGACCCAGGCGAGTAAGACGGAGGCCGAGCGTATGAAGGCCATGTATCTCGATCGTCATTCCTTTCCGGAGGGAGTGAAGAGTACGGGGGGCGGCTATAGCGGCGAGCTCCTATCGTCAGATAACAGAGCGCACCCGGATCCCAACATGCAGACCTGTAGCTTTGGCTATACATTCTTTATTCCTCTGCGGACGAGCGATCATGCGCTCATTCTGGATATTAATGCGCAAGATCCCAACTGGGGTATGCCGACCTTCGAGCACTGCACCATTTTCGATGATGACAACTACACTGCCCTCAAGGGTGTCATGGATCACGTGATCGCGAATATTCAGCCGGCGTTTTAGAGGGACACCCTTCCTATCTTTTCACCATGAAACCGTGTTGATCATCAGGGTGCTGTTGTGGTACGATATTCGAGTATTACTAGTATTCCTATGATTTCCACTACTCTTTCCATGTGGGGCAACGGTGCCGTCACCCTTCCCAAGAAGTGGCGGGATCGTTATCCGACCAAGAATTTTCTAGCCAAAGAGAACATATCGGGAAATTTGGTGATTATGCCCGTCGAGGACATCGTCTACTATGAACGAGAAGATGGATCGTATGGTCTTCACTTCCCGCGTGGGATCGAAGCCGGGGAACTGTTGCGCAGATTCGAAGCAGCTTCGAAAAAGATAGAAAGAGAAGAACGTAGGCTCAGCAAGAAATCACGTACCAAAAAATGAGCTGTGGACAGAATTGAGAAGTTTTTGGCGAAGCAACCGCGGCACATCCGAAAGAAGCTGACACAGATATTGGCAGCGTTGTTCTCCGGAGACATTGTGGCGCTCGATATGCTTCCTCTCAAGGGTAGTCCGGGGCACTTCCGTGTCAGGTCCGGGAAAATCAGGATTCTCTGCTATCGCTATCAGGGTGTGTATGTCGTTTATGACATTGATAAACGTGATAGCATATATAATACGTAAGACGGTTTCTCCCCTGTTCTCGATTATCTCCAGAATTTGAACGGCAGGGTGCTTGACATATACCAATACTCATCTATCATGATACACTTATGTTCACCCGCCACCTCTCCACCATCGCCGTCTTCATCACCCTCTTCGCGGTCCTTCCGTCCACATTCAGCATGACGAAGTCGCCGTACGACTGGGATACCGAGTGGCTCCAGCAGACGCATGGCGGATTTATCAAGACCTATCCGTACGATTCCTCGACGTTCTACCAAACCCTTCCATCCAATGCCAAGAGCTTCGCGCTCCATCCCTACACTCGCAACACCTACTACCAGTACTATCACGATGTGCCTGCTCCTCCGGGCTACGAATCGCCGATGTCCAATCAGGATATCTCCAGCTGCAGCAACTATACCTTCAAGCGTGCGGCGATGGTGCCGCCGTTCGGGTACCGGTGCCAGGGGAAGTAGTTTTTGGTTTCTAGTTATTAGTTATTAGTTTTTTCAATAATGAGCATTTTTTGCGTGAAACTAGCAACCAATAACCAATAACTAATAACTAGTTTTCGGCACTTTGAATAGCTCCACCGCCTTCGCATACCCCTCCGGTGATCCGGTATCGATGCGGGTTCCCTCACATTCGCAGGCATAGATCGGCAGGGTCTTGATTTGCGAAATGAGCGCATCAATCAGGCGGATCTCGCCGTCTTTTCCACCTTCCACTTTTGGCAGGGCTTCGAATGTTGAACTTGGAATGAGGTAGCGGCCGACGATAGCGAGCGTGGACGGTGCATCTTTGGAATCCGGCTTCTCCACGAGTCCTTTCACTCTGTGGATGCGTTCATGTTCCGGAAGGGCTTCTCCAGGATCGACGATGCCATAGCGACTGGTCATTGCGCGGGGGACATTCTCTACCGCGAGTACCGCACATTCTTTTTTGGGGAGCTTCTTCTGCGCGTCGATCAATTGTTGAATACCAGGGGCAGCGCCCGTAAAGAGGTCATCGCCGAAGAGGATGGCGACCATGTCGGACTTCACCCACGGTGCGGCCTGCAGAATCGCATGACCGTCCCCGAGCTGTTCCTCCTGATAGACCACGTGGAAGTGTGCGTCGCGGTATCGCTCGAGAGGCTTCAGAAGGTCTGCCTTCCCCCGTCGCTTCAGCTCCGCCTCCAGCGCGGGATCATCGTAGAAATACTGCGGAATCATTTCCTTGCCGTGGCTGATCACGAAGCAGATATCCGTGATGCCGGCATCCAGACATTCATCGACTACCGCAGCGATGATGGGGCGGGTGCCCAGCGGCAGGAGCTCTTTCGGCACGACTTTGGTCCACGGGAGGAAGCGTGTGCCGAGTCCGGCGACGGGGAGGATGGCTTGGGTGATAGGCATGGTTTTAAAAGTTGTAAGGGTTGTAAGGGTTGAAAAGGTTCTAAAGGACGAAAGGATTGGAAGAAAACATGTTTACAGCCCTTAGAACCTTCCGAACCTTTACAACCTCAGTCTTGCACAGAAGACCGGAATCCGCTACAATGTCCAGATTTCTTCCCACACCCACATGACTGTCTCCACCTCCGCTCTCGCCAAGGTTCATGACCTCTATGCCATGCAAATCGAACTCTGGAAGAGATTGCGCGTCGGTAACTTTCAGAATCCCACGCGCCGCAAAGAGACGCAGAAGTGTCTGCGCAAATTCTCGCAGCTCCTCGGCGAAGTGGACTGGCGCTACATGGGTGGCGAGGATGTGCTCGAGGGATTGGAGGGGATGAAGAGTGAGGTCTCGGCGAGACTGAGGAATATTCGGCAGAGGAAAGTTGCGAAGAAAGGGAGGCGGTGATCGGAGGTTTGAAAGGTTGTAAGGGTTATAAAGGTTTCAAAGGTTCATTTTTCCAAAACCTTTACAACCCTTAGAACTTTTAGAACCTTTCAAACCTCCTCACCCTCCCTCCATAATCCTCACCACCTTCACCTTCTCTTCCTTGGGGACGATGATCTTGAGGATAGAGTCGCGGTTGAATGTGGCCTTCACTTTCTTGGGATCGATGATGCACGGGAGCGTAATGCTCCGCGAGAATTCTCCCCAGAAACACTCCTGCAAATAGTACTGATCCTTCGGAATCGCATCGGGCATCGGGCGCTTGCCGCGGATCGTCAGCACCTTCTCATCCACTTCGATATCGAGATCCGAGAGCTTCACCCCAGCCAGCGGTGCGCGGATAATGTAGTAGGAATCCTGCTCGTAAATATCCACGGCGATCTGCCCGACGGAGGGCATTTTGGGCGGCGGTAGCGGCGCCTCTTCGGCTTGCAGCTGCACAGAAGTCTGCTTGTTGCCAGAGAGCGGAGACGCAGCATCATCCCACGACGATCCCGCCCCGAAGGAGGAGAAGATGCCGTGGAAAGGAGATGGCGTCATTTCATCGAATCCTACAGAAGGTCTAGCGTAAGAGGCAAAGTTGATCGGTGGCGTTCCTGGAGAGATGTGATGCAATGACAAGGGAATACGAAAAAGCTTTTCAGTAAGAATGTTTGGGCAAACGGGCCACAGATAAGTGAGTATCGGTTGAATCGATGGGCTCCTCCGGAAGGGGGAGAGTGAATCGGAAGATGCTCCCTCTGTCTGGTGCAGCATCTACCCATATTGTTCCATCGAGTTTTTCCACCAATCTTTTGGTACTTGCGAGCCCTAAGCCGGTGCCATCAACTTTTTGTGTAACTTTCAGACGATGGAATGGTTGGAATATCTCTTCTCGATGTTCTTCAGATATTCCCACGCCGTTATCCTCGACGGAGAATTGGCATAGATCTTGGCCATCTTCTTTGATCATTGCGCATGAGATCGATACTATTGGGTTCATTCCGGGATGATGATATTTAATGGCATTGCTGATGAGGTTTTGGAATATTCGGACAAGGGCACCAAAATTCCCCAAGACATTTGGGAGATTTTTTTCGATTTTGACCGTTGCGCTGGCCCCACTGATATGCATGGAAATTTGGCTTTGAGCAGCTGTAGCTGCTTCATATGCAGCAACTGAGGTCACAAGGGTTTCGGTGCTTCCGACATGTGCCAACAATTTCAATGTATCGATCATGTGCACAAAAAGTTGTGATTGCCGGACGAGAATTTCGACAATCTCTTGGAGATCCGCTGTCGTTCTTTCCGGAAGTTCAGCAAATTCTAATTGCAATAGGCTTAAAGCACCCAGCACACCGGTAAGAGGCGACTTGAGATCATGCGCAAGATTGCTGAGATCGTGCCTCATATCCTCGATGTGTTTTTTCTGAGTATCAATTTTCTTTTGTAGTTCTGTGATCTGCCGCCTAGGTTCGAGAACCTCTACAGGGTTTTCTGTGCTTTGGAGATGTATATCTTGAGCCACTGTATCTTCACGCCCCGTCTGTTGTGCGAGCGAAGAAAGTACAATACTTGTCCCATTCGATTGCCCTGATGATGCAAGAGAATTGCAGGGAGAAGCGATGCCTCCGTTGGTCATAGAGGCTCCGCTCCCATTCGTCCCCAGAATCCCTTGTGCCGCACCAGTGACGGCAAGGAGAGTTCGTATGATGTTCGGATCTTGCGCCGCATTATTCCCCAGTATATTTGGGGCTACTGCATTTTGAGCAAGAAGCGTGACTTCTGCCTTCTCTTTAGGAAATTCTCGCATAATTGTCAAAAAAATTAGTATTTTACTATAGTATTCTTCATCAAGAAACGCAATACCTATTCCCCATTTTTGACATCAACTGCATGACGTAGGAGATGACCAAGCTGTGATACGTCATACCCGATACAGGAGTTCCTTCGCAATACTTTCCCCGCGATTCTTCCGCAGCTATTCTGCGCTTATGACAACACTCTCCGCGCTCCTCCTCGGTCTTCTCCAAGGATTCACCGAGCTCTTCCCGATCTCCAGCTCCGGCCACCTCGCGATCGCACAGAGCCTCTTTGGATTGGGAATCCCGGCAAACCTCCTCGCCTTCGATGTCGTCCTTCATGCCGGCTCGCTTGCGGCGCTCGTCGTCTGCTACTTCCGCATCTGGTGGAGCATTGCGCTCTCCCCCTTTCGGAAGGATGCGCAGAACATTCGCCTGCTCATTCTCCTGATTATTGCGACGATCCCCGGCGCCGTCGTCGGATTTTTCTTCCAGGATTTCATCGAGCACGTTGCATCGTCGCGAATGTTTATCGCGGTTTCGTTCGCGATCACTGGCGTCATTCTCCTTCTTGCTGAGCGATTGCCACAGCGTCGTGAACGATCGAGCATCGGCACGTTGGATGCTGTTGCCATCGGCATTGCCCAGGCGTGTGCACTCGTCCCCGGCCTTTCCCGCTCCGGCCTCACTATCGCCGCGGGTCGCGCTTCGCATCTCACTCGTCGTGCAGCCGTAGACTTCTCCTTCCTCATGGCTGTGCCGATCATCGCCGGTGCGGTGCTTCTCACGTTCCGTCATGTGCTCAATGGCACAGCACAACTCCCGCCGCTCCCCATTACTCTCACCGGTTTCTGCGCTTCCTTCGTGGCAAGTTTACTCGCTATTCTCTTCATACTACGGTTCGTGCGCTCCCACAGTCTGGCGTGGTTCGCACTCTGGCTCTTCCCGCTTTCCCTTGTCCTTCTCCTCATGAAATAAATTTTGGAATGTTCATCAAGATGAACATCTCCGAAAAACTGGGCTTGATCTTCTGTGGCGAGCCCGTAGAATTGGCTCCGCTTTCCGCTCCTCCCCTCCAATGACTACCATCGCCCTCAAAAATTGCATCCGCCGACTTCGTTTCGAGAAGAGTATGACGCAGGAAGAACTGGCCCTGCGCACCGGAGTGAGCCGCCAGACCATCATGTCCATCGAGCGCGGGCAGACCAATCCCTCCGTGCTCCTCGCCTTCAAAATCGCTTCTGCTCTCTCTATGCCCGTCGTTGAGGTTTTTCAAATGGAAGGGGTGCTGGCACCAGTATAGTTTCTGGTTGTTCGTTTCTGACTTCTCGTGGTCTGTTTCGTTGTTCTTTGGACAATCGAAGCATCACGAAAGGCAAAAGGTTCTCTATGTATTGCCCTATTTTCTTTTTACCTTATTGCCTTAAGTCCGTGGGGCTGCCCAGAAATCTTGGAGACAGAACACTAGTTTTTTTGGCGTCTCGGAATTTTTAACGGTTTATCCGTACTCCTTTCCCACTGCCTAACAGCATCTCGCCTGTAAAAATTCCATCATCCTATCAACCGAAATGCGCAGCCGTATCACTCCCACGCCAGTTCTTGGATATGCCCCACCACTTTTCCGTCCGCCACACTCACGACATCGATGCGATATCCTCCTTCGAATGCATGATCTGCAACCCATCGTCTCGCGGCTCGCCTGAGCGCCTTGGTTTTGCGGTAATCAATGTTCATCTCCGGTCGGAAATATTCATCTGAACGTGATCGTGTTTTAACTTCGACGAATACCAGAACACGGTCCTCCGGATCGAAGGCGAGGATATCGATTTCATCATGGGTTCCTATCCGGATATTGCGGCCGCGGAGAAGGAATCCCAGACCCTGGAGATACTGGCAGGCGAGGTCTTCGCCGAGACGGCCGAGGTCGGTGTTTCGGGACATAGGATACTGAGGGAAATCATGAACATCTACGAGCATGTCATGGTGAGCCCTGTCGCACCATGACATGCGAGTCATCCCTCGACAGGGCTCGGGATGACAAGGATTTTTCCATTCTAGAAGAGCCTCAAACATGCGAAAGGTGTACGATTGTCCATTTGACTTTCCTATACTAAAAGGGGTGTACTATCGTACACTCTCCTCATCCTCCCCACCCCCATGCTCACACAGCTCACTTCCTTTGCTACCGTCGGACTCCAGAGCGAGAAGATCACCGTCGAGGTCGGCTGCGGCCCCGGCGAGGGCAAGATCTTCATCGTTGGGTTGGGTGATACTGCCGTACAAGAAAGTAAGCAGCGAGTGGTGCTCGCTTTACGTTCCAACGGCTACCGCGTCTCCACCGGCAGGACTACCACCATCAATCTGGCGCCGGCGGATCTGCGCAAGGCCGGCCCGCGCTACGATTTGGCGATCGCGCTCGGTGTCCTCTTCGTCAGCGGAGCCGTGACCGTCGACGAACACATTCTCAAGACGACGGCGTTCCTCGGAGAGCTCTCACTCGACGGGAGTCTACGGCACGTCACCGGCGTGCTTTCTGCTGCGATCGCGTGCAAGAACCATGGCATCACGTCGCTCGTGGTCCCGTCCGTGAATGCGCCGGAAGCTGCGCTCATTCCGGGCATTCGCGTGATCTCCGCGGATCACATTCAGGAGGTTATCGAGATTCTCCTCGGGGACCGGGAAGTACCTCCTGTTCCGGTGGCTGCGTGTGCGGCAGAAGATCCTCTGCGGGACCTCACGGACTTCTCGGATGTTCGCGGGCAGGAGCAGGCCAAGAGAGCACTAGAAATCGCGGCTGCCGGAGGGCACAATGTCTTACTTTGCGGAGCGCCGGGGTCCGGCAAAACACTGCTGGCGCGAGCTTTTCGTGGGATCCTTCCCCCCCTGACTCAGGAGGAATCCATCGAGGTCACTCAAGTCTATTCCGTCGCCAATCTTCTGCCGGAAGACACGCCGCTGATCACCCGTCGGCCGTTTCGGGTCGTTCATCATACGGCGAGTGGTGTGTCCATCGTCGGCGGCGGGCAGACGCCCGGCCCCGGAGAGATCAGCCTCGCGCACAAGGGCGTCCTCTTCCTCGATGAGCTCGCGGAGTTTCCGGCGCAGGTTCTGGAAGTGCTACGGCAGCCTCTGGAAGACCGGCACATTACGATCACCAGAGCACAGGGATCCGTCACCTTCCCCGCGGACTTCACGATGATCGCCGCGATGAATCCGCCGAAGTATTCCGCCGGCAGTGCCGAGCGGATCCATCGACGGATCTCCGCTCCCCTGCTCGATCGCATCGATCTCAAAGTGAGTGTGCAGGCGGTGCCGCTGGAGGATCTGCAGCGGCCGGCTGGGAAAAGCGGAGAAACCTCTTCGGCGATTCTCACCCGCGTGCTCTCGGCGAGGAAGAAGCAGGAGCAGAGATTTTCTGCGCTGCCGATTCTCACCAATACGCAGATGGGAGTAAAGGAAATCGATACGCTCTGTCCGCTCAATGATGCGGCCCAGAAGATTCTCCTGCAGGCGGTCAATCGTTTGGGGCTCACGGCCCGCAGCTACCATCGGACGATCAAGGTGGCGCGGACGATTGCGGATCTGGAAGGGTCAGAAGGGATTGAGGTGGGCCATATCGCGGAGGCGCTGCAGTATCGGCAGAGTATTGATGAATAGGTATGGCACAGCGTCATTACGAACAGCACGGCACGTTTCACATCACGACGAATGCGAAGGGGAGAATTCCGTGGTGTACGTTGCCGGGAGTTCCGGAGATAGTGATCGATAATTTGGTGATGACGAAGAATTTGTATAGGGCGGAGGTGTTTGCGTTCTGCATATTGCCGGATCATGTGCATATTGTGATGAGGCCGGGGGAGAAGGGGGTGAGTGCGTTCATGCATTCGTTCAAGCGGAACAGTTCGAGAGATGTTCATGCTTTGATCGGGGCCCGTCACCGTAGCTGGGGTTCGCGAACCCCAGCTACGGTGACGGATGGCGAACATCATTTGAGAGTTGTTCATGAACCCCACCTGCGGAACGGGCGGGATTCCACATTTCATTGTGATCAAATCCGTTGGCAAAACGGCTTCCACGACGAACACATCCGCGACGCCACCCAACGTTCCGCTGCCCTCACCTACGTCCAATACAACGCCTGGCGCCACGGTCTCTGTGCCGATCCGGAGGGCTGGCCGTGGTCATCGTTGCGATATGCTCACCTGATGGACCCACTGGAAATCTGGTTCGATTGAGAAAATCACGTATATACTTCTCCCGAGGATAACCTTTCAGGCCTTTCTAACCTCTCTGTCTTCTCCAACCTCTCTATGCACTTCGCAGATTCCCTCATCAAGAAGATCGCATCCATCTCCCCGATCTGTGTCGGGCTCGATCCCAATATTTCCAAACTTCCCGAAGGAATCTCCCATGATGCAGCCGGCGTGCTCGCCTTCGGCAAGGGCATCATCGATGCTGTCAAAGATCTTGCTTCGTGCGTAAAGCCGCAGATGGCGTACTACGAAGTTCTTGGCTGGGAAGGCATGAAGGTCTTTTTCGAGACGTGTGCGTATGCCAAGTCCCAAGGACTCCTCGTGATCGCCGACGGCAAACGCAATGACATCGGCCCGACCTGCGAAGCCTACGCCGATGCGTACCTCTCCAAAGACAGTCCCATCGATGCGCTCACCGTTTCGCCGTACCTCGGTTCCGACGGCATCAAGCCCTTCATCGACCGCTGTCAGAAGAATGAGAAAGGCATCTTCGTCCTCGTGAAGACGAGCAATCCCAGTTCCGGGGAATTGCAGGATTTACCGATCGGCGATGAAGCTGTCCACGAACACATGGCACAGCTGGTGCAGAGCTGGGGCGGGGAATGTCTCGGTCCGAATTCGCATTATTCATCGGTGGGCGCGGTCGTCGGTGCGACGTATCCGGAGGAGCTCAAATATGCACGGAGTCTGATGCCCAATGCCATCATCCTCATCCCCGGCTACGGCGCGCAGGGCGGCACGGCGACGGATATCGTCCCCGGCTTCGTCAACGGTACCGGTGCCATCGTCAATTCCTCGCGGGCCATCATCTTCGCTTCCAAAGACAAAGATTGGCAGGAAGCGGCGCGGAAGGCGGCGGAGACGATGAAGGAGGAGATTGGGGCGGTGTTGTGATACGGCTTCGCAATTGAGTGGATACGTTGGTTGATCCATTTTGTTATTGCTGTGGCGGTTTGCTACGCCGGCATTCATATCGTTTCTTATGCAATATGGTATGAGATCGGTCAGGAAAAATTGTATTCCGATGGAGCGAAGAACTTTTCCACGAGTCTGCCTGCATCGATGGCATCGCCCAATTTCTTCAGATAGATCTCGTGGGTTTTCACGAATTGATCGACCATGAATTTGTAGAAATGCTCCGGTCTTCCCTCCATTCTTTTGGCGAATGCCGTCATGTGCTCCACACGCTTTTTGTTCCAGACAATCATCGGATGATAGCGATGATCCTTGAGAATGCGGTTCATGATCAATCTCCCCGTTCGTCCGTTGCCGTCGATGAACGGATGAATGCGCTCGAAATGGTAATAGAAATCGAATGCGAACATCGGCGGATACATCTTCCCCTCATTCTTCCTGTACCACGCGAAGAGCTCCTTGAGCTTCTCTTCAATCGATTGCCACTGGGCTACCGGAAGGTTATTCACCACCACTTCCTCCGATCGTAATCCCTGCTTTACCGGTTCGTGCCCCAGCAGGATTTTGTGCAGCTCCACGACGCTTTTGGGAGTGAATGCAAAGAAATCGCTGTCCACGTAATGCAGAGCCTTGAGCGTATTTCTCACTTCTTGGCTGACGTTCTCCGACGGCCTCTTCACTTGCTCCTCTACCTGCTTGAATGGGACTTTGCTCCCTTCGATCTTGTTGGAGTTGTAGATGAAATCTACACGGAAATTCTGCTCCATCAAGTCCAGACCGATTGTTCCAATTTCCTGTTTCGACCTCAGTAGAGAAGTTCGTAGCTCCTCAATGCTTCTGATCGATACGTATTTGAAGAATTCCTGATGCGTTTCTTTGCCTCCCCAATATTTGCTCCGCTCAACAGCCTCCTGATTTTTCAGATATTCGGCGAACTCTTTCTTGCGGATGGAAACCAATGCCAGATCATCGGGCCTGCCAAGAAGCTTTTTCTTCTGCACACTTTTGCCCTTCGTCACGAAGATGCTGTCATACGCATAGAGGTACTTGTGGCCGTTAATATTGCTGATGTACGTTCTGAACATAAATTTAGGATAGAACTACAAATAGATTATATCAAAATGGTGATATCTACAATTATATATCATCTATATAAATTATCTATATAATATAAAACCAATGGTTATTGCAGGCGTTTGTATGACAATTGAGCAAAGATCGCCTTATTTCTTCCTCGCCACCGTCATGAAGCTCTTCTCCTCGAAGTTCGGTCGGTGCGCGATGAATGTGAGTGGATTCCAACGCTCTATGGTAGCTAGGGTTTCTCGATGTATTTCACGCCCGTTTTTTGCTCTCTCTTTGAGAAAAACCCCATAGAAATTCTATGGATTCCCAGAGTGACAACACTCCAAAACAGCACCGACAAGAAAACGAAAACAAACACAAAACCATCAACAGATGAAGATGGGCTTCCGGCCGCATTTACCAAAGAGCACATCGGGGCGGCGTACATTTTCAGAGGCAAATACACTGCCTTATGAAACACCATTGGGCCGCAAGGCAAAGCTACGTATCCGGACCACCAATCAAGGCTCAACCAGATGCGTATTTGATACGCCGTCAGCAGAAGGACATGCGCGAGAAAATTCCCTGCCAAATGCCATTTGAAATTTTGCCGAAGAAAGAGAGGGACCGACATGTGATGAGTATTACACATGGATATCAGACTGAAAACTCAATGTACCTCGCCATAACATTTGTCCGCAAAGGGGGTCAGATTGACGGTCCTTTGGA
>JBAWYM010000003.1:0-52004 GCA_037143575.1 Candidatus Peregrinibacteria bacterium
TCTTTCCCTACTCAAATCATGATTGTTTCACCAACCAAAAAAGTTACCAGAGCCGCATTGTGTCACAATTCTTTCCGTACTCGCTGCAGTTCGTCGGCTGCGCATGTTCTCAGAATGATCGCGATACATTTGGGAGTTCCCATCGATGTATCTGATGTTTCTCCTCAAATCACACCGGTGGAGATGATCGACAAATTGGAGGAGGCAATTCAGAGAAAAATTGATTCTCTTGTTCCCAGCGAAGAACGTGCGGATTTTGCATTGGAGAAAGTCTGAGGAACTCGTGATTCTTCCAGTCACTCTGCTACTCTAGTTCTACATGGGTGTTATCGACGTCATGAACCGTATGCTCGGCGACCCGAATGAGAAGGAGCTCAAAAAGCTTCGTCCGATTGTGCCGCTGGTGCGCGCTGCAGGAAATACACCGGCGATCACGGGGCTGACGCTCGAAGATTTGCCCAAGAGAACAGAGGAATTCAGGAAACGGATTGCAGCAGGGGAGTCCCTCGATGCCCTTCTCCCCGAGGCCTTCGCCGCTGTCATCCGCGCATGTGAACTGATTAAGGGAAAGACCGCCACACTCGGAAAGCAGACCTTCATCTGGAACATGGTGCCCTTCGATGTGCAGATCATTGGAGGAGCTGTGCTCCATCAGGGCAATATCGCGGAAATGCGGACGGGGGAAGGCAAAACCCTTGTGTGTACTTTGCCGGTGTACCTCAATGCACTGACGGGGAAAGGCGTGCATGTGGTGACGGTGAACGACTACCTCGCCAAGCGCGACGCGCTGTGGATGGGCATGCTCTACGAAGCGCTGGGACTCACGGTGGGGACGATCGTCCACGAGAAAACCAATGACGAACGGAAGGCCGCCTATGCCTGTGATGTGACCTACGGAACGAACAACGAATTCGGTTTCGACTACCTGCGCGATAACATGGTGGGCTCACTCAACCGTCAGGTGCAGCGCGGACTGCACTACGCCATCGTCGACGAAGTGGACTCCATTCTCGTCGACGAAGCGCGGACCCCGCTCATCATCAGCCAGCCAGCGGAGGAATCCACGGACAAGTACCGGCAGTATGCGATCCTGGTGAAGAATCTCGAAGAGACCACGCACTACACCAAAGATGAGAAGCAGCGCACCGCTGTCCTCACAGAAGATGGTGTGAAGAAGATGGAGGAGCTCCTTGGAGTGGAAAATATCTACACGGACAAGGGATTTTCGGAAGTGCATCACATCGAGCAGGCATTGCGAGCGCATGCGATTTACCTGCGCGACGTCGACTACGTTTCCAAGGACGGTGAGATCATCATCGTGGATGAATTCACCGGCCGCCTTATGCAGGGACGCCGCTACAGCCATGGCCTGCATCAGGCGATCGAAGCGAAGGAAGGCGTGGAAGTGCAGCGCGAATCCAAAACCCTCGCAACCATCACCTTTCAGAATTACTTCCGCCTCTTTTCCAAGCTCGCTGGCATGACGGGAACGGCGAAGACTGAGGAGGAGGAATTCGAATCGATCTACAAGCTTCGCGTCATCATTGTTCCCACAAATATGCCGATGGTCCGCAATGACCGCGCCGATGCGATCTACCGGACGGTGGAAGCGAAGTTCAAGGCAGTCGCGAAGATCGCGAAGGAGAAACACACCAAAGGCCAGCCCGTGCTCATCGGCACGACGTCCATCGAGAAGTCCGAAGCTATGAGTGCGCTGCTCAAAATCGAGAACGTCCCGCACTCCGTCCTCAATGCCAAGCAGCACGAGAAGGAAGCCGAGATCGTGGCGGGCGCGGGGCAGAAGGGCTCCATCACCATCGCGACGAACATGGCCGGACGCGGAACGGACATCAAGCTCGGTGAAGGTGTAGCTGAGGTCGGCGGTCTCTGCATCCTCGGCACGGAACGCCACGAAGCCCGCCGCATCGATAATCAGCTGCGCGGCCGCTCCGGACGTCAGGGCGATCCGGGAGAAAGCCAGTTCTTCGTCTCCATGGAGGATGACCTCATGCGCCTCTTCGGCGGTGACCGGCTCAAGTCCATGATGGAGAGATTGCACGTTCCCGACGATGTGCCACTGGAGAACGGCATCGTGTCGCGCTCCATCGAAGGCGCGCAGAAGAAGGTGGAAGGCCACAACTTCGATATCCGCCGCCATGTGGTGCAGTACGACGACGTGATGAACAAGCACCGCCATATCATCTACGGACGCCGGCAGAAGATCCTGGAACGGCTCGCGGAGTCGGAAGGAAACCAAAATATTATGACCCAGCAGCACCCCTCCGTGGGTGCGGTGTCTGCACCGGAACCCCATCCCCTCCACGAGGACATCCTCATTGCCATCGGAAATGAAATCCGGTCTCTCGCAATGACGCACTCGACGAATGACGATCCGACGGAATGGAACTTCACCGCCATCCGCGACAACCTGATCGCGCTCCACCCATCCTTCGGCGATGTGATCACGCTCGAGAAACTCCAGACCTTCAGTGAGCGCGACGAACTCTCCGAAGCCCTCACCAAAACCGTCCAGGCGTTCTACGAGGAGAAGTGCAAGAGCGAGAAGCCCGATACCGTCGCCCAGGCCGAACGCATTGTGAATCTCCAGTCCATCGACACGCACTGGATGGACCACATCGACGACATGTCGCATCTCCGCGAACAGGTGGCCTTCGCCGGCTACGCTCAGCGCGATCCATTAATCGAATACAAGGACCAGGGCTTCCGCCGCTTCCAGCAGCTCATCGCGACGATCGACCGGACGATCGTCAATACCCTCCTCCAAGTCGACTTCGCCGCCTTCGAGCCGCGTGTCTTCCAAATGCAAACGGAGGAAGAAATGCAGAACCTCCAGACGAACGAAGGACAGATCGAGGGATCACTGACTGGTGGAGCGTCCACCGATAAGTTACAAGCCATCAGCGAGGGGAATGCTCCGGCGCTGTCTGCGGCACTGAAAACTCAAAATACGAAATCGACGGCTGCGAGTGCGCAGAGAGTTGGGAGAAATGATGCGTGTCCGTGTGGCTCAGGAAAAAAATATAAGAAGTGTCATGGGAAGGAAATTTAATCGCAGTTGGGATTCACGAATCCCAGTTTCAAAATCAATGGTGATAGGAATGAGCCTTCTCAAATATAACAAGAATCCAGAATACTTAATGCTCTCACCTGTCTTTAGCGCCAATATTATGAATAAGAAAATCTGCAAGAACATACTTTTCTGAAAATTGATTATTTGGACGATCAATACCAATCCACAGAATAGGCGGGCGATAAGCCGCAGTGAGTTCAGTAATAAGCCTGTCAAAATGAGACCGTATTTTCCCAACATCCCCCTTTCTTCTGAATGAACAATCATCAATCGCATTAAAAAGTATCAAACCATTGGTATAACTATAAAATTCTGCATTTTGGTCCATCCGCACCATCATCGTTGGTGTATTATCCTCATCGATACAACCTCCCATAGACCCAGTCGCGATCCTTTTCTTGTGAAGTAATTGTATAAGTCTGCATGAAACCCAGGTCTTCCCAACCGTTGGAGCGGCTCCATTGATCGCAACCACACCCTGAAGCAATCCTGTATGCTTCCTACGATGCTCTTCCATCATCAATTCAATTCTCGTAACAATAGGAAATAGAGCTTCGACATCGTCTTTACCAAGATTGATAGTTTCCGGAGAGGCCAATGAGGTTTGAAACGCGGGGTTTCCCATTAGATATACTATCTTACAATACATCATCGAATTTGCAATATCGGAACTCACATTCCAAGCTGGAGCAATTTTGAGGCTATACTTCGCTTAAGATCTTCGTTGTAGTTCTCATAATATCTCTCTCATCCCTAACATGAAGCTCAAAGACATTATCGGCCACGAAGACATCCGCGAGGCGCTGAGGCTGGACCTAGAGACCGGCAATGTATCGCATGCCTACCTCTTCGAGGGACCCATACACCTGGGGAAGATGACTGTTGCACATCAGTTCGCAGCGGATCTCCTCACGTGGGGATTGAGTCCGGAGGAGCGGAAGCACGTCCTCCACGACTGCGAGCGCCTCACCCATCCCGATCTTCTCGTCCTCGATCAGCTCTGGATCGAAGAGAAATCAGAGAACTGGGAGCGGATCGGCGAAACGTCCAACGCGCCGCAGCTGCATCGGAGTAAGAAGCCCACCGCCAAGACCGACACCATTTCCATCGAAGATATCCGTGCGCTGCAGGAACTCTTGTACGAAACACCTGCCGGGAAATTCCGCGTGTGCATCATCCGCTCCATCGAGCGCATGCAAGAAGCCGCCGCTACGACCCTCCTGAAAATTCTGGAAGAGCCCCCCGCTCCGGTGGTTTTCCTCTTCACCACCGCATCCCTTCAGTCCCTCCTCCCCACTATTATTTCCCGCATGCGTATGTTGCGGTTCCACCCTCTTCCGCAGTCCAAGCTCTCGCCGCTCCTCGCACTGACTCCGGAGGAAGACCGGGAATTTATTCTCCACGTGGCACAGGGTGCACCGGGCATTGTGCAGATGCTCAAGGGTGACCCGGAGGCGCTCCGCAATCACCGGCTCCTGCACACGAAAGCGCTCTCCTTCTGGCGGACGAGCTCCATCAAAGACCGCCTGCACATCCTGCAGCCACTCACTGAACGCGGAGAGGCATCGGAGGAGCTCCTCCTGCATCTCGCACTAGCCCTGCGGGAGCATCAGGAAATGAGTCCTGTTCATGCACCGGCATTTGCGAAGCTGGTCGCCGGATTGAGGACGAATGCGCACAGGGGATTGATTGCGCAGAGGTTTGCGTTTGAAGTACAAGCAAAATGACCAAGTACCAAATCCCAAGTACCAAGGAAGAACCAATATTCAAATCAAAATAATCAGATTTCGGAATTGGTGATTGAGATTTGGAAATTCCCTGGTCATTGTGATTTGGGATTTGGTCCTTCTTTTCCCACTACCTGCCTTGTTCAACAGGGATTCGACGGGTACCCTTCTCCTTCGTGATCTACGTCTACGTCCTCTTCGGCTCTCTTTTGGGCATTCTCCTGATCCTGGGGAGTCGTGTCCTCCTTCGCCATAGCGCGGTACGACACTTCGTACGGGGCATTCGTCAGCGCACAGATCTCGCAGAGGGACGAGGTAGCGTGATCCTTGAGGAGACCATTGTGGAGAAACCCCGCAAGAGTCCGCGCATCTCGGCCATCGAACTCCAGCAGGTGCGCTCTCTGGCCCGGGATGCCGAGAAGGCCATTGCGCAGAACAAAACGGATGAAGCGGAACGGCTCTTCATTCAGGCCCTCACCATCAATAGCAAAGCCTATGAAATCCAAGCGCAGCTCGCCAAGCTCTACCTTCATACGAACCGCGACCACAAAGCCGAGGCGATGTACCGCGAATTACTCCAGCACAGCGACGACGTTTCCTATCACGCCAATCTAGGACTCGCCTATCACCGGCAGGGGAAATATGTGGATGCCTGCCATGCGTATCAGGAAGCGCTGAACCGCGATGCCAAGAATCCCGAGCGCAGCGCCGCCCTCGGCCGCGCCTGCATCGCCGCACAGCGCTACCCCGAGGCCGCCCTCCTCCTCGAAAAAGCCGTCGCGAGAATGTCCAAAGACACGACACTGATGCACCTCCTCGCAGAGTGTTACCTGCAGCTGGGGCACAAGGACAAAGCAGAGGAAGTGTACCGGCGCATCAATAAGCTGGAGCCGTATGATGAGGCGGTGAAGCAGAAATTGAGCGCGCTGTCGAAAGGATGAAGCGAGAAAGTTATTGGTTGATTAGTTTTTAGTTATTAGTTTCTTTCTATGAGGATCATCACAGGAAGTAACTATTAACTAATAACTAGTAACCAGAAACTACATCATCAATTCTCCAGCACTTCGACCTCCACATCCCCCTGCACGATCGCTTGGCACCCCAGCCGCTCCGTGGGATCGGTGACGCCGAGATTTTCTTCTTGTCCTGTCCGCTCCCCGAGGTGCTCGCCGCCTTTGCGAATCTTGCACTTACACGTGGTGCAAAATCCATTGCCACCGCAGGCTCCCTCCATGGGAACACCCTTGGCCTGGGCGATGGTGAAGAGCGACTCTCCTTCGGCCGCCTCGACGACCTGAGGCTTTCCTTTGATGATGTAGGTGATGGTAGGCATGGCAGCAGTATGCAGGAAGCAGTATCAAAAGAAAAAGCCTTTCGAAGAAACCCTTAATACTTAATACTTGATACATAATACTTATGCGTCCTCCTCTCCTATCACTGAGCAGCTTCTCCGTCTCTGCCTCATCAAAGGAGATCATTCATGCTCTCGATCTCACGATCAAGGAAGGCGAGGTCCACGCAATCATGGGGCCCAATGGTTCGGGAAAGTCCACGCTCGTCACAGCACTCATGGGCCATCCGTCCCTGACGATCACCGCAACGAAGGCGACGTTTCGCGGAAAGAATCTCCTCACGCTCGCAGCGCACGAACGGGCGGAGGCAGGGCTCTTCCTCGCCTTCCAGCACCCGCGGGAAATCGGCGGGGTGAGCCTGCGAAGCTTCCTCTACGCTGCGTTCAGCGCCCAGATGAAAGCACGAAGTCCCAAGAAGCAACTCTTCTCCCCCATCGTCTTCGCGGAATTGCTGGAAAAGAAAATGAAGCTCCTGCATATGGACCCGGCATTGGCTGAGCGCGCGGTGAATGTGGGATTTTCGGGTGGGGAAAAAAAGAAAGCCGAGGCACTGCAGCTCCTCATTCTGGAGCCGCGCCTCTCCCTTTTGGATGAAACGGATTCCGGTCTCGATCTGGATGCTCTCAGGATCGTTGCGGAAAATTTGAAGATCCTCCGGACATCCCGCGCAAAAAATCAGCCGCCCTTCTCCGCCATCATCGTCACCCACCATGCGCACATTCTCGATTTCCTGAAACCGGACAGAGTGCACGTGATGGTGAAAGGGAGGATTGTGAAAAGTGGCGGGAGGGAGTTGGTGAAAAAACTGGAGAAGGAGGGGTACGCAAAGTTCAAAATGGAGAATGTATAATGGAGAATGTAGAATTCTCTTTCAAATACTACATTCATTCTACATTTTACATTCTCCATTCTACATTTCCCCGACTATCGTGATACAGTTGTATCCCTTCCCCACCCCCTTTATGGAAAACGATTGCTGCAAGCCCCACCACGCTCACGCCTGGATCCTCCTCGTCACGGTCATCCTCGCTGCTGGCGCGTATCTCGTCGGTAAAGAAATCGAAGTGCGCGGCTATACACCGGTCACGGTGAATGTCGATGCCGAAGGAAAAGTCACCGCTGTCCCGGATATCGCCGAGCTGCAATTCGGCGTACAGACTGCCCGCCAGAAATCCGCGCAGGCTGCCATGACCGAGCTCAAGACGAAGATGAATGCCGTCGTGGATGCAGTGAAGGCACAGGGCATCGAAGCTAAAGACATCACCACACAATCTCTCAGTCTCCTTCCCGTCTTCGACTACACGGACGGCAAACAGGTCCCGCAGGGCTTCGAAGCGAGCCAGTCACTCGTGGTGAAAGTCCGCAAGCTCGACTCCATCGGTGATATCTTGAATATCGCAGTCGCCAAAGGCAGCAATCAAATCGGGAGTGTCTCCTTCACCATCGATAACCCCACGCTATTGCGCAGCCAGGCCCGGACCCTCGCCATCACCCAGGCCAAAATCAAGGCTCAAGCATTGGCGTCGGAGCTTGGTATGTCGCTGGGCAAGATCAAAGGCTTCAGCGAAGGATCCGCCGGGTATCCTCCGGTACCGATGTACCGCAATACGATGATGAAATCGGACATGGCTGGCGCAGTCGCCGAGAGTGTGCCGGTCCCCACGGGCGAGCAGGAGATCGCGGTGAATGTGACGGTGACGTATGAGTTGCGGTAGGTTTGAAAGGTTTTGAAGAGGTTAGAAACGCCTGAAAGGTTTGATAAGAACTACCTTTCTGGCTTTTCTAACTTTCTCCAAACCTTTCAAACTTCCTCGTCGTCGTCCTCCTCTCCCAACAAATCGCACGCACAATGCGTCTCCTCACACCCGCACCCGCCGCACTCCGGGCAGATATCTTCGCGACACAGATCACAGAGTACCGGGGGCTTCTTCGGGGAAAGAGTTTTCATGGAAGAAGGGTGAATGGGAGGAGTATTTTCTCTCTGAATAAGGATAGGAATCAAGAGGGCAACGGGAAATGGCTTCGAATAGCTCAATACCTCTAAATCTCTCAGGCCTCATTCACTTCATCCAAACTTGAAAGCATATCCTCCTCGCTCATAGACCAAATGGTTTCAGTTTTTCGTCCATTCTCCCCAATTTGTTAAATAGCCAAACAATTGTCACCTCAGGATCATTCCAACTTCGCGAAATTGCACCTCTGAATGTGCTATTTTTCCCTTCATAAATTTTCGCATTGTCTATTTCAAAATGAATACCAGGGACATTTTTTAAAGTAACGGAAATTGAACCATCCTTTCTTTCTTCAAAGAGAACGGATTCGGCATTCTTCCCAATGTACTTCTGCAACAATTGATCCAATCCCTGCCTGCTGAAGTTCTTCAGCAAGTTCCTTTCAAGCTTGTCCCGACTCAGATACATATTGACCATTTTTTTGGGATCTTTCAGGTTTACCAGCATTTCACGAGCCTCCTTTTCACTTTGTGAAATCATTACCAAGCGGAATGCAAAATCCTTTGCAACTTCTTTGTTCTTTTCGGCAATTCTTTCTTTCGATTCAGAGATGATGGGTCCGGTTTCTGACATTTGATGTGTTTGTGATAATAATATTATAACATTATTAAATATATGTATCAATCTGCTTGCTTTGAGTGCTACCAAGCCTTTCAGGCCTTTCTAACCTCTTCCAAACCTTTTCAACCTCCGTCACTCACTCAAACCTCAGCGCCTCAATCGGATGCAACTTCGCGGCCTTCTGCGCAGGATAGAGGCCAAAAACCACTCCTGTCCCCACGGCCATACTCAGCGCCAAGAAGACAGAAAGCGGAGTCAGGGAGAACGGGAACGTCCCGAGGAAGCGTGCGGCGATGCGGGCGAGGATGAAGCCCATGGTTGTCCCACCGATGAGACCGATGATGCCGCCGATAAGCGTGAGCGTGACGGCCTCGAAGAGGAACTGGAAGAGGATATCGCGGTTGCGCGCACCCACGGCTTTGCGCAGTCCGATTTCCTTGGTCCGTTCGGAGACCGACACCAGCATGATATTCATGATGCCGATCCCGCCGACCACGAGGGAGATGCCGGCGATAAGGCTCAAGAAAATGGAAATCGAGAGCGTCACCGTCGAGATGATATCCATCGCCTGCGAGAACGACCGCGCGATGAAGTCATCCTTGGCAGGATCATCGGTGGGATTGGTGATCTTATGCCGCTGACGAAGGAGCGACTTGATGTCGATTTCCGTGAAGGTGATATCACCGACGGACTGCAGCGAAACGTAGTCGACGAACTGGTACTTGCCGGTCATCACCTTGGCCACGGTGATAGGGATATAGACCTGCGCATCCAGATTGGCGGTGAGCGCGGAGCCGAAGGACAGGAGAACGCCCACGACCGTGAACTTCTGATCCCCAATGGAGATGCGCTGCCCCACGGGATTCTGATTGGAGAAGAGATCGGTGGCCGTCTGGCTGCCGAGGACGGCGACATTGCTCGCTCCCTTCACGTCCCCGTCGGTGAGGATGCGGCCGTGGTCGAGCTTGAGAGAAAAGTTGTTGAAGATCTCCTTGGTCGATCCGAAGATGGTCGGCTTCTTCTCCTCTTTGCCGTACTTCACCGGCTGCCCCACGAAGACGACTGGCGCGGCACTGGTGACTGTCGAGAGCTTGCTCAGCGCATCGAAGTCCGCATCGGAAATGCTCTCGGTGGCCTTGCCAAATTCCTGCAGTCCCTTGGCATGGATCTCGAACGTCGCGGCGCTGAAGGTCTCCACCTGACTCAGGATGTACCCGCGGAAACTCGCGCCGATGCTCACCATCAGCACCACCGACCCCACACCAATGATGATGCCAAGCGTCGTCAACAGTGACCGCGACACATTGCGCGTCATGCCTTGGGTGGCCGTCTGGAGGAGATCGTGGAGCAACATTCTATTCTTGGGAGCGGGATTCCTTCCCGCGGGCATCGACTATAAACAATTATTCATACCTCAGCGCCTCAATCGGATTCAATTCCGCAGCTTTCTTCGCCGGATAAATCCCGAAGACCAACCCCGTGCCGGCAGCGGTAATTAGGGCAGCAATCGTCGCAATGATATTGATTCCAAACACATAGTCCGCGAGGAACTTTTTCGCGATCGCGACGATGAGAATATCCAGACCGATACCGATGACCGTCCCCACCAGTCCGCCAATGAATGTCAGGACAACGGCTTCGACCACGAACTGATTCTGGATATCCCGCGGACGAGCTCCGAGCGCTTTGCGCAGCCCGATCTCGCGAGTCCGTTCCGTCACCGCGACGAGCATGATATTCATGATCCCGATCCCACCGACCACAAGGGAAACCGCCGCAATCATCGTGATGAAGAGCGTGAGACCGAGGGACACAGACGAAAGAATCTGCTGCGCCTGATCTGCAGTCCGAACGAGAAAATCATCATTCGCCGTTCCTCCGTCTTCCGGGAGCGAAATCGTATGACGTCTACGCAGCAGACCTTGCACATCGGCGACCGCATCCTGCAAATCCGCGACCGACGTCATGGTGACCATATCTACGTACGAATGCTGTGTGACGATCTTGGCGATAGATAGCGGAACGATCACCCTCTTGTCCATATTCTGAAAGAATTGAGACCCGACGGCCTTGAGGACGCCGATCACTGTGTACTTACGCCCTCCCACATCAATGCGCTGCCCGAGCGGTTCGCCATTCCCGAAGAGATCGATGGCCGTATCCGGTCCGATGACGGCAACTGCACGACCCGCCGCTTCGTCCGCATCATCATGCAATCGTCCTGATGTCACCTCCACCTTCTGATTCTGGTAATTCGCCGGGAGTGTCCCCACGATCCGCGAATCGGACGTCTCCTTCCCGAAAGACACATCCCCCGTCACGAAGACCATCGGAGAGACGTGGGAAACCGTAGAAAGACGCTGCAAAGCATCGACATCAGAGAATGTGAGTGCCTTGAGATCGGAATTGAGCCCGCCTCCACCACCTTCCGGCCCCTTATTCCCCGGCCACAGTGCAATCGTCCGGGGACCCAAAACACTGATTTGCCCCAGAATGACACCCTTCATGCTCTCCCCGATGCTCGTCATGAGCACGACAGCCCCAACTCCGATGATGATCCCGAGCATCGTGAGGACCGCACGACTGCGATTCACCGTGACGGCTTTGAGCGCGATAGTGATGGTGTCGGTTATGAGCATCTTGAGGGATCGGATGGATGGAATGGACGGACAGGTTGCTAGTTATTAGTTACTAGTTTTTGGTTTTCTTCGGCTTCCTCGGTTTCATTCCGTTATTTCTTTATTCTCTTATGCCAATCCACAGGAAGCATCCCGCGCTGGTTTCTGTTATTTCAACTCCACCGTCTTCGATGCAATCCTCCGCACGAACGTCCCGTCGGAGATTCCTGCAGCGGGCGGCAGGGCCTTGGAATCAGCAGAACGCTCATCCGCGACGATGCGCCCGTCGTGGATCTTGATGATGCGTTCGGCGTGCTCTGCTGTGGTCCGCTCGTGAGTGACGAGGATGATCGTATGCCCCTCACTGTGGAGCCTCTGGAGAATCTCCATCACCTGCTTGCCCGACGCCGAATCCAGATTCCCCGTCGGCTCATCGGCGAAGATCACCTCGGGCTCGGTGACGAGGGAACGGGCGATGGCCACACGCTGCTGCTGGCCACCGGAGAGCTGATTGCTGTAGAAGAGCGCTCGCTCGCCAAGCCCCACAGAGCGGATCGCGGCCAGTGCCTTCTCTTTGCGCTCACTCGGACGAAAGGCGGAATTGTAGAGAAGCGGGAGCATCACGTTATCCAGAACCGTCGTACGCGGCAGGAGATTGAAGGACTGAAAGACAAATCCCACGCTTTCGGCGCGAATGCCGGCGAGGTGATCTTCCGTCTGCTCCCCGGTCTGCTCCCCCTTGAAGCGGTACTGGCCGGTGGAAGGAACGTCGAGGAATCCGAGAATGTGCATCAGTGTCGACTTCCCGGAACCCGACGGACCCATGATGGAAACGAATTCCCCCGTACGGATCGTGAGGTTTACATCGAAGAGCACGGGGGTTTCCACGCCGTCATTGAGGTACGCCTTATTCAGCGCGATGATCTCGATGAGCGGAAGGGGCTGGCCGGTAGGCGTGGATGTGGAAGACATAAAGGGTGAAGATGAAGGACAAACGACTGAGAAAGTGTACCAAATTTTGGCTTGGTCATTCCTTGGTTATTGGGATTTGGTCCTTGGTCATTCCCCCCAGACTACTTTTTAATGAGCACCACCACGGTCTCCCCTTCACTAACCCCACTCACCACCTCCGCATCCGTATCCGATTCCATGCCCGTGGTCACCGGCTTCTCGACGACGTTTCCCTTGTCGAGAATGCGGATAATCTTGGTGCCGTCGGGGTTCTGGATGATGGCACGGACAGGGACTAGAAGGACATTCCTGCGCTCACCAGTGATGATTTCCCCGTCACCCGTCATGCCGATTTTGAACTCGGTGTGCGGGTAGGCGAAGTTGAGGGTCACGCGGTACTTGGAGACGCCGTCTACGAGCGTGGGTCCGGGTTCCGTGGAGCTCACCTTCAGCGCGTAGTGCACACCGGGGAACGCATCGAGCTCGATGGAACCGGTCTGCGTGAGGACGACCTTGGGAATGTCCACCTCGGAGAGGAACATCTCGATACGGTACGGGGAAGTACCAAGCATGGTAACGGAATGACTGGCGTTGGCGGGATCACCGGTAAATTCGCCGAGCTTGTAGTCGATCTTGGTAATGACGCCGTCAGCGGGAGCACGGATGATGGAATTTTCGAGCTGTGCCCTTGCTCGGGCGACATTCGCCGCTGCGGCGTTGGTCGAGGCCTGGGATGCGGCAATCGTCGTATCGCGAGGACCGGCCTTCTTGAGGGCGAGCTGGGCCTCCTGCGAAGCGAGGAGCGCAGTATTGGTATTCACAGCGGACTCGGCAGATTGCGCCGCACCCCGGGATGCCTCGAAGTTGGCCTGCTCACTGGTGAGGCTCGTGTCGTATCCGGCGGAAGCATCCTGGAGAGACTTCGTGGCACTGTCGAGAGCGGTGAGAGCGGCCTGCACTGTCGCCTTCTGCGTGGCGATGGATGTTTTGTCGGCATCCCGCGAAGACGCAGGGAAGCTGCCCGTGAGAGGGAGAGATCCGACGATGTCGTAGAATTTCTGCAGGGCAAACGCCCCATCGGCTGTCGCTGCGCGGGCGGTCTGTAACGTCGCGAGAGCGTCTTTGAATGTGGCGAATCCTCCGGCAGACTGCATCTGTGCAGCCGCGAGTCCCGCCTTGGCGGAAGCCATCCTCTGCAGTGAAATCCCCCAGTCTGTGGTCGCATACTGCTGTGCGAGAATCTGAATTGTCGGATCCGTGACGATGGAATCGAGGGAGGAGATCGCCGACGTGGAGAGCGCGATCTGCTGCTGACAGATACTCACGGCCGTCTGAATGTACCCCGCGAGATTGGTGGTCGCCTGATTCTTGATCGCATCTAGGCGATCGCTGGATGCCTTGAGCTTGTCCTTCGCACTCTGGAGATCGGCCTTCGCGGCGTTGAGCGAAGCGCGGCTGCTCTCTACGTTCGCCTCAGCGATGGCGATATCCTCTGAGCGCGTCCCCTGCTGCAATTCCTGAAGCCCGGCCAGCGCCTGCGCATACTGTGCCGATGCGGCAGCGAGATCCGCGGACTGGGAGCCATTGCGCAGACTGACGAGGAGCTGACCTGCAGAGACACGATTCCCTTCCTTCGCGGCAACGTTCTGCACAATCCCCGTTGTCGGGAACTTGAGATTGAGCGCCTGATCCGACGTGACCGTTCCCACCGCCTCCACCTTCTGCACCAGATCTCCGCGCTTCACGATCGCCGTGATGTACTGCGGGGCAACGGGACGGAAGAGTGCGTAGAGGAACCACACGACGAGCAAGAGAACGATGCCGTAGATCGTCGTGAGGATCGGATGACTGACGGCGTAATGCTTGATCCAGCTGGCCGGTTTCGTGAAGATTGCAAGAATACCTACCATAGAGAGATATTATACCACGTCATACTTTCTGTGTCTTGCATTTTTTGGAGATTTTTCCTGTTTGAGCCTTAATATGCAAAGTTTATGATATAGAGAAAATATGAGGGATAATAAACGGGGGATAACGGAGTATCGAAATAGTCGAACCTTTACAACCCTTAGAACCCTTACAACTTTCCTTTTTCACCTCGTCATACCCCAATGCCTTCCCCCACGCTCCAAAACGCCCTCAATCAGGCAAACCCCTCCCCCTACGCGACTGAAAAACAGCGCGGTATTTCTGAAGAACTCGTCCGACGTATCAGTGCAGAAAAGAATGAACCGCAATGGATGCTCGAACATCGGCTGCAGTCCTTCGCACTTTTTCAGAAGATGAAGCGACCGACGTGGGGACCGGACATCAGGAACCTCCACTTCGAAGACATCCTCTTCTACGCGACTCCGGGAGTGGAGCAGACCGATGAATGGAAGGAGATCCCGCCAGATATCCGCCGCGTCTACGATCGCCTCGGCATTCCGGAAGCCGAACGCCGCATGCTCGCCGGCGTGGGTGCGCAATACGAAAGCTCCGTGATCTACCACCGACTCAAAGAAGAATGGACGAAGAAGAAGGTGATCTTCCTCGATATGGATGAAGCGGTGAAGCAATACCCAGAGCTCGTGAAGGAGTACTTCATGAAGTGCGTGCCGCCGTCCGATCACCTGTTCGCGGCTCTGCATGGGGCTGTGTGGTCCGGAGGGACATTCCTCTATGTACCGCGCGGTGTGACCGTTACCGAGCCCCTTCAAGCGTACTTCCGAATGAACGCACGCGGCATGGGACAGTTCGAACACACGCTGATCATCGTGGATGAAGGTGCTGATGTGCACTACATCGAAGGGTGCTCGGCGCCGAAATATGGGACTTCAGCACTCCACGCCGGATGCGTAGAAATCTTTGTGAAGCCAAGTGCCACCATGCGCTACTCGTCCGTGGAAAATTGGAGTCGCGATACGTACAACCTCAATACCAAGCGTGCGATCGTGGAGCGCGAGGGGACGATGCAGTGGGTGGGAGGAAATTTGGGAAGCGGCGTCACCATGCTCTATCCCTGCTCGATGCTCACCGGGGAATATGCCCGCTGCGACCACCTGGGGCTGGCCTTCGCCGGAGAAGGACAGTGGCAGGATACAGGAGCGAAGGTGATGCATTTGGCTGCGCATACGACGAGCTCGGTAGTGAGCAAGTCCGTAAGCAGCCACGGTGGAAGAGCTGTCTACCGTGGCCTCCTCTCTGTGGCTCCCGGAGCCCACGACTGCACGGCGAGTGTGAACTGCGATGCGCTCCTCCTCGACTGTTTCAGCGCAACCGAAACCATCCCCGACATGCGCATCCGCAATAATGAAGTGACGATCGCCCACGAAGCCAAAGTCGGTCGCCTCTCGGATGACGATCTCTTCTACCTCATGTCCCGCGGTCTCACCGAAGAACGTGCACGGGCCATGATCGTCAACGGCTTCATCGATCCGATCGTGCGGGAATTACCGTTGGAATACGCGGTCGAAATGAATCGGCTGATTGAATTGGAAATGGAGGGATCAGTCGGGTGAAAGCCAAAATAATCACCACCAGCAGAGCAGGTCTTCGACCTGCGGATTCAATGGTAGGCATTGAATGCGGTTCGCCTGTCCTGTTTACCCTGAGCCTGTCGAATGAGAGCCGAGTCCAAGGATCGACCCGCGGGACTACACCAAAACACCATTGAACGGCCACCCTTACGATATTTTTGCCACATGGAAAATGAATGCCCACGAAATCTTGTGAACATACAACCCGCAAAATACCCCATTGTCATCTACAATAGTGCCCATGTGCAGATCGCGGGTCGAAGACCCGCTCTGAGAAATATTTTATGGACATTCACCCATGAAGTCGCAGAAACGAATCCCCGGCCCCACCCCCTTCTCCGGCCCCTGGGAGAACGCACCGGCATGGGTGAAAACTTCGAAAACAATTATGCAATGGCATGCAAAGGGAACGACATTCGGAGATCACCTCATCGTGATACCGGCAAGCCATTCCCGTAGGACAGGAACGTTCCTGTTCTACGGGAATGATGCCTGGACCCGCCTCCTCCTCTACGCCGGAAAGAACGCTGAAGTATCCATCGCCGTCGAACTCAACGACGATGCGAACGAAAATGCGTTCACTTTCGACTGCATCCTCGAACGTGCCGCGCACCTCACGGTAACCTTCATGAAGGGCAAATCCGGAAACCCAACCATTCGCCAATCCGCCACAGTCGGGAAGGACGCAACGCTCAACCTCACGAACATCACCCAGGGCTCCTGCATACATACCCTGCAAGCAGACGTTACGGGAGAGCACGGGGAACTGAATATCGACTGGACCGTCCACACCGGGAAAACCATGCACTGTAACCTCTCAGCCTGCACCGAATTCCACAAAAAATACGGAGGAGGAAAGACCATCATCCGCGGAGTCTGCGAGGGATCGTCGGTGCTGAAATCGCGCGGCACCATCGTGATCGGCAAGAAGGCGACGGGCTCGGAAGCGCATCTGGATCAGAAGATCCTCCTCCTGGACTCCACCGCCAAAGCCGACGCGATTCCGGAAATGAAGATCGAAACGAACGATGTGAAAGCCAGCCACGCCTCCACCGTCTCGCGCATTGCACCGGAGGATCTCTTCTACTTCAGCTCGCGAGGCATCAGCGGGAAGCAGGCGAGGAAGATGTATGTCGAGGGGTTTTTGGCACAGAGAACCACCCATTGACAGACTCAGGGTAAATTCTGCCGGGAAAAATCCACAGCATTGTAGACCCCAGTACGCCCCACTTCACTTCGTTTCGCGGTGCTTCGCGGGGCGGGGAAGTCTTTCGGCACAATCAATTCACCTGATTGAAGGCGAATCAAAGCTTCACCCTTCGACAAGCTCAGGGTGAATTTTGCACAGCAAAATTCACAACATCGTAGAGTAGAGAAGTCTTCCGGGCCTCTCACCATATCCGCAAGCGGATATCGTGAGAGGGTGCTCCCCAGGCAATCGGAGTACATGACGACCATTGAGCACAGGCCGTAGCATGTGTTTTCCGTGCGATCGCAAGCGATCGACGGAACCAGAGATATTCCCTGGTAAGGAAATGTTCCATCCGCAGGTTCTCCTACGGATACCTTGTTACGACTTACTCCCAATCAGCAGTTTCACCGTGGCACCGCCCCTTGCGGGTAACGGTTCTTCGGGTGCTCCTGCCTTTCATGAGTTGACGGGCGGTGAGTACAAGACCCAGGAACGTATTCACCGTAGCGTGGCTGATCTACGGTTACTAGCGATTCCAGCTTCATGAAGTCGAGTTGCAGACTTCAATCCGGACTGAGACCGACTTTGAGGGATTTGCTTACCTTCGCAGGTTCGCTGCCCGCTGTATCGGCCATTGTAGCATGGGTGTAGCCCCAGGCATAAAGGACACGCTGATCTGACGTCATCCCCACCTTCCTCCGCCTTGGAGGCGGCAGTCTCTTGTGAAAAGACAACACAAGATGAGGGTTGCGCTCGTTCGCTGACTTAACAGTACACCTCAAGGCACGAGCTGACGACGACCGTGCATCACCTGTCTTCGGGTTCCTTGCGGCACTTCCCCGTTTCCGGGGAATTCCCGAGATGTCAAACCTGGGTGAGGTTCTCCGCTTACTATCGAATTAAACCCCATGCTCCACCGCTTGTGTGGGTCCCCGTCTATTCCTTTGAGTTTTAGCCTTGCGGCCGTACTTCCCAGGCGGCGTGCTTACCGCGTAAGCTAAGGCACTGAGAGCGATTGAGCTCCCAACACCGAGCACGCATCGTTTAGGGCGTGGACTACCCGGGTATCTAATCCGGTTTGCTCCCCACGCTTTCGTCCCTGAGTGTCAGTACATTCCTAGCATCCTGCCTTCGCTTTCGGCGTTCTATCGTGGATCAACGGATTTGACCCCTACACACGATATTCCAGATGCCTCTGAATGACTCAATTCCTGCCGTTTCCAGTGCCAACGCAACGTTGAGCGTCGCGCTTTGACACCAGACAAACAGGATCACCTACGGACGCTTTACGCCCAGTAATTCCGAGTAACGCTTGCACCTTCTGTCTTACCGCGGCTGCTGGCACAGAATTAGCCGGTGCTTTCTCCTGAGGTACCGTCAAAAATTTCGTCCCTCAGAACAGAAGTTTACGCCCCAGAGGGGTTTCATCCTTCACGCGGTGTCGCTCCGTCAGGCTTTCGCCCATTGCGGAAGATTCCTCACTGCTGCCTCCCGTAGGAGTATGGGCCGTGTCTCAGTCCCATTCTGGCTGGTCGATCTCTCAATCCAGCTACCCGTCATAGTCTTGGTGAGCCGTTACCTCACCAACTAACTGATAGGCCGCAGGCCCCTCCCAAACCGATAAATCTTTACTCGACTCCTCTTTACACTCTGCTGTTTGCAGATCGTCGGAGAAATGGAGAATGTATAATGTATAATTGAGAATTCTTATTTCATTCTCCATTCTACATTTTCAATTCTACATTCCTCAGGCGCTCTCTCAGCATCGATATCCATCGACAGGAGTGCAAGGAGGAGCCGAGACTATCCGGTATTAGCTCCGCTTTCGCGGGGTTATCCCTGAGTTTGGGGCAGGTACCAACGTGTTACGCAGCCGTCCGCCGCTCCTGTATTGCTACAGGCGCGCGACTTGCATGTGTTAGGCGCACCGCTAGCGTTCACTCTGAGCCAGGATCAAACTCTTCAAATGAAGAATTGAACCTAGTTTAGTAGCTCCGCCTCGTTGAGGCGGAGAAAAATGAACCTAGTTTCATTTCAAAAAAAATTTACGAGTCCTATGCTTCCTCCGTGAGGAGAAAGATAGGCACACTTCTCTACTCTACGATGCTGTGAATGAGCGGATGAACACCACCCTTTGATGTCATCTCGAGCGTAGTCGAGAGACGAAGGGTGAATTCCGAAGTTACAACGTCGGGCTCCCGTTTCCCTTATTCTTGTGTGAGGGACATAGAGCCACAAAACCACTCGATCCCAAGAGGATCAGAGCCGAGTCATTGTAGGAGAAGGAATTCCCACGTCAAGAATAAAAGGGAATTCTTGGAGACGATCTTCCGACCGACCATCACACCGTCACCCAAGGACGCCCCAGAGTATCCGCGGGATGTCCTCTCCCGGGAATGCCTTTGTACGCGGGTCCATGAAAGATCTGCGGAAATGATGGAGGAGCAAAATGACCGGGAACGAGCTCCTGGAGGACGAAAAACGAATTCACACCACAACGGTCGGTCCCGATGAGCACATACCCTTTCTCTCTCCCCAGATTCTCCAGGGCACGCAAACTCGCCCCCTGATAATCCGTTTTGTCCCACACAAAAGATGCGCTGTACGGAACCGTCACGCTCAGATCCGAACCCTTGTTAGCGTTGTACTCCATTATCACGACTCGTGGTCGGAAGTGTGTAATGGCTTTCCAGACCCAGTAGTCATTCCCATCAATATCGATACTCAGGAGATCGAAGACTTGCGGGACGGCATACTTCTGAAAAAGGAACTCGATGTTCTCCGCGGTAATGAACTCCCGCTGCACGCCGTTCTCCACCGGCCACTCCTGCCCATCCATCAGCAGCCCCGTCCATCCCTGATGCTTGAGGAGATAACGGCAGTTACACTCCAGCCCATCCTCCACACCGAACTCCACACAGTATTTGTTCGTCGTTCCGATCATCGCAAAGATTGCAGCGATCATCCCATCTTCGCCATTCTGGGAAAATTCGTGACGCTCGATGAAGGGAATGCGTCGCTGAAAGAGGGAGAGATCACCAATCGGTCTCCCGCTCCAGTGCAACATGTGAAGGGTGACGTGCGCGTGGAACCACCCACGTAACCAGTCGAGGGATTTGCGAGCACGCTTGCGGAGGCGAATAACAAGAGGCATACCGGAAGAGTAACGGATTATCCGAATATCCGGAAACGCGAATGATCTCCTTCTCCATTGCCCTGATATTCCGCTACTCCGGTATTCCGCTACTCTACCCCCATGCACATCTGCGTTCTCGCAACGACACTCGATGTCTACAAAGGAGGGAATCATCTCCCGCTTTTCGCTGCACTTCCGGAGATTTCTTTTACGATTCTGACGCAGCGAGTCATACCACAATCAGCTCCGCTCCCGCCCAACGTGCAGGTCGAACTCCTCCCGCGCAGGAGCGGTCCGTATTACTACGGTATTGCGGACTGGCGCTTCGCACGGAATGTCCTTGGTACGTACCCACCGGAGCACGCATTCTGGAAACAGTTCGATCTCATCCACCTCAATCAGACGCTCCATCCTTCGCTGCTGCGTCTGGAGCAATCCGGTCGTTCTGTACTGTACGCGGTCCATCATCCGGTCTCGGCCGATCGCGAAGTCAGTCTGCAGGAGAGCACCCTTTTCCCCCGGCTGCTCTGGTGGATGCGCTACGCGCCACTCATTCATTGTCAGAGGAAAACGTGCCGGAATGCTCAGCACATCATGACGGTCTCGGCAACGGTCGTCGATCGTCTCTGCCGGGACTACAGCTGCGATCGGGAGAAGATTACTGTCGTGCCCAATGGCGTCGATGGGGAGCTCTTCACTCTCGGCGATCAGGAGCCGGAATTCGATGCCTGTGCGGTGGGATCCTTTCTCCATCCGCGCAAAGGATTCCCCTACCTTCTGGAAACATACCGCGGTCTTGCCGCAGCGGGAAAGCGCATCGCCGATATCGGTAAGCGCTCCGCAGAACAGCGACGACAGCTCGCAGAGATTCCCGGTGTGACGATCTTCGGCACAGTCGATCAGATGACGATCATCTCGCTCATGCAACGATCCGCCGTACTCCTGTCGACATCCTTGTATGAAGGCTTCGGCCTCTCTCTCATCGAGGCACTGGCCTGCGGGAGGCCGGCGTTCGCTTTTGATGGAGGGGCCGTAGGGGAGGTCCTCCGAGTAATTGATCCTGTATTGGTCATCCCCCTCCGATCAGTGAATATCCTCATCGATCGGGCCCTGTGGTACATCCACCTCTCTCCTGAAGAGAGCCGCAGGCGTGGAACCAACTATCGACAGAGCGTGCTACATCTCTATTCTTTGAAAAAATCGGCAGACACTTTGGCTCGACTATACACATCCCTTCATTGACTTCTCCGGCGGGTGCCTCCTCCCGAGGTGCTCAGAGTCTGCGAAGTCCCTGCCGAAGAATGAACGCCCGCCCGCTTGTCAATCGCATGCTTCTCGGATAGCTTCCAGAGCGAAGCATGCGGCAGAAAACCTTTTCCACCATCGGCAAAATTTTTTCCATTCTCCGGGGAATCAATATCCATCCCTGGTATTTGATCATCCCCGTTGTCTTTTCTGTTTCTTCGGCAATTATCGAAGGAATCAGTGTCGGCCTCCTCATCCCCATGCTCAATGGATTAATGACGAAGAACTTCAGTTTTCTGAAGACGACGAAAGGACTGAGCACGCTCCTGGAACTCTTACCCACCTCCATCACCTCTTCAAATCGGTCCCTGCTCATTTTGCTCCTCTGCATTTTCGTCAGTTCCGTCATCCTCAAAAATATCTTTCGGTATCTGTCGGTCCTCGGCATGTCCTATATCGCCACACGCTCTCATCACCATCTGCGAAAAGTCATGTTCGGTCGTTTCCTCACCTTCGGAAAACTCTTCTTCGACAGGACGAGCACGGGTCACCATACCACGATTTTCTCGGAATTCAGCTATGACGCCCTCCGGCCCATCTTTCAAATTAATAAATACATCAATGCTCTCTTTTCGCTCCTCGTCTATCTCCTCGTCATGTGGACGATTTCCTGGAAAATTACGTTCTTCGCCCTCCCGCTGTTCTTCATCCTCAACCTCGTCGTAAAGAGAATTATCAGGAATATCAAGGGCTACTCCGTTTCTCTCGCCCAGAGCGGCAGTGACCTCGGAAAGAAAACCGTGGAAATTCTCTCGACGCTCCTTCTTGTGAAATCGTACTGCACCGAAGATGCCGAGAAGAAGCACTATGCCGAGATCAGCGACCGGAAGGCGCGTCTGGATTACCGGATCGCCGCAACCCAGGAATTGATTTTCCCGTTGCAGGAAATAATCACACTCCTCGCTGCCCTGCTTCTCTTCGCAGGAATGCTCTACCTCATGTCGCATGAACAAACGAGCTCCTCGTCCTCGTTCATTGTCTATTTCTACCTCGTCATCAACTCTGCAAATAAGTTCGGAACGCTCTCGAATATCCAGAGTGTCATCGCAAGCGCGGAAGGTGCTCTCAACGAAGTCATGGGAGTGTTTGATGACACAGGAAAAGAGCATGTCGAAGGCGGAGGAGAAGAGTTTACCAGTCTCAGCAGGGAAATTGCCTTCCGCAATCTCAGCTTCATTTTCCCCGGAGGGCGCAAAGTCTTGGATGATGTGTCCTTCACGATCAATAAAGGGGAAATGGTCGCGATCGTCGGACCGACCGGTGGCGGGAAAACAACCATCATCAACCTGCTCATGCGGTTCTATGATTGTCCTCCGAATTCACTGTTCATCGACGGAAAGGACATCCGCTCTTTCACGATTCCTTCTCTCAGGAAACACGTCGCCCTCGTGAGCCAGGAAACGCAACTCTTCCATTCTTCCCTCTTTCAGAATGTGAGTTACGGCCTCCCTCACGTCACCGTTACACAGGTGGAGAAAGCCGTTGCCCAGGCACGACTCACAGAGTATATCCGTACCCTCCCCCTCGGGCTGCAGACTCTCGTCGGAGACCGCGGCGTGAAGCTCTCGGGTGGCGAGAAACAACGGGTCTCCATCGCACGAGCGCTTCTGAAGGGATCGGAAATTCTGATTCTTGATGAAGCAACGAGCTCATTGGATAGCGGAACGGAACATCTGATCCAGGAAGCGATCAACGAGGCGATCAAAGATAAGACCGCAATCGTCATCGCCCATCGTCTTTCGACGATACAACACGCCGATCGCATCGTCGTCATCGACCACGGACACGTGGCGGAACAGGGGACGCGCGAAGAACTCCTCGCAAAACACGGAATCTTTTACGATCTTTGGGAACAGCAGAAATTCGTATGACGACAATGCCAGATGCACTCATCCGCCCATGGGCAATCATTCCTGCGCGCGGAGGATCCAAAGGGATTCCTCACAAGAACATTGTCCCTTTCCGCGGGAAACCGTTGTTGTGTAGCACGATAGCAACCGCCCTGTCCTGTCCCTCGATTGGGAGAATCATCGTTTCGACCGATGATCCCGAAATCGCCGATATCGCCCGTCGCGCCGGAGCGGATGTCCCAATCCTCCGCCCGCACGCGCTCGCCCTTGATGATACCCCGGATTTCCCTGTTTTCGCACACGTCATTGACTGGTATATGAAGCATTCCGAAGCCCCGCCTGATGCGGTGATTTGGCTGCGACCCACCTCTCCGCTGCGCTCGGTCGAAGATATTGAGGGTGCGTTCGCTTTGTTCATGAGCACTGGAGCTGATGCCGTTCGTTCCGTTACGGTGAGCCCGCATCATCCCTACTGGATGAAGCATCTGGATCAGGAGCACCGCCTGACCCCTTTCTCCCCGGAAGGGAATGAACGTACACACCCTCGAAGGCAATCTTTGCCGGATGTCTATCTGCTCAATGGTGCGGTCGACATCATCCGTACGACCTCGGCCATTGCAACTGGCGAATTGTGGGGTGGAGATGTCCGGGGATATGTCATGCCATTCGAAAGGTCGGTGGATATCGATGCGCGGGAAGATCTACAATTGGCGGAGGAAATCGCCTCTCACATTCTATGACCCTCATACCACTGAACATCGGCAATCATACAATTGGGGGGTCGGCCCCCGCTTTTATTATCGCCGAAGCAGGAGTAAATCATAATGGATCACTCGAGGATGCCCTTGCGCTTGTACGTGCGGCTAAAAAATCAGGAGCGGACTGTGTGAAATTCCAAACTTTCCAAGCAAAGAATCTCGTCCTCCCTGATGCGCACAAAGCGGCGTACCAGCTCCTCACGACCGATGCGGAGGAATCCCAGTCGACAATGCTGCGGAACCTTGAGCTCTCCGATGAGGCATATCCCATTCTCCTCGAGAAATGCAAGGAAGAGGATATTCTCTTCCTCTCCAGCCCCTATTCGATTGAGGATGTCGAATTATTGGACCGGTTGCCAGTGATGGCGTTCAAGCTCGCATCGATGCATCTCTTTGAACATTCTTTTCTCCAGCATGTTGCACGGAAAGGGAAACCGGTACTGCTTTCGACGGGCATGGCAACGCAGCAAGATGTCACAGCAGCGGTTGCTGTATTCCGTTCTGAGGGGAACGACCAACTTATTCTTCTCCAGTGTACGACAAACTATCCGACCCAGGCCACCGATGCGAATGTCCGCGCGATGCGAACGATCGGCGAGACATGCGATACGCTCTTCGGGTTTTCCGATCATACCGAAACGGACACTGCAGCGATTGCGGCAGTCGCCCTGGGGGCGAGTGTCATTGAAAAGCACTTCACTCTCGATCATGATCTTCCGGGTCCCGATCAATCTTCCTCTTACGATCCCCGGGAGTTCGCACGCTATGTTCGTGTTCTCCGTGAAACTGAATGTGTTTTGGGATCGGGCATCAAGGAACCGTGTGCGGCGGAAATGCGAAATGCACCTAATATGCGTCGGAGTATCGTTACGGCGACCGCGCTCCCGAAGGGAACTGTTCTCACGGAAAAACACCTCACATTCAAACGACCGGGAACCGGAATTCTTCCGTCAGATCTGCCGAAAATAATCGGCAAGAAGGTTCGAAGGGATCTTCCTGCCGATACTCTTCTCTCTCCTTCAGATATTGGGGGCCTCTAAAAACCAAACAGGGTCTCTTGCTGCTCAGCGGAAAAGTCTTTAGCCTGAAGCTCAGAGGACTTGTTCGCATCTTCTACTCTCGATAACAATGGCTTTTCATTGCATGCTCTGTCATTCAACGGCTTCCCCGTCCTTGGTAAGTGCTTCCCTTCGGGATGATCCCTCCGAAGCGTTTCGGATTGTTCGATGCTCCAGTTGCGGCCTCATCCAGATGTCCCCTCTCCCAACGGTCGAGGAAGACATGCTTTTTTACAGAGAAGATAAGCAACTGACAAATTTAATAACGCATGCGGAATACGCGGACCTCCGGAAGAGAGATCGCGAGGATACCCTGCGACGTATCGCTTGGCTGAAGGCCAAATACCCCCCAAGTGCCAGTACGCGTTTGCTCGATGTGGGTTGTGGGTATGGCTTCTTCGTAGACGCAGCAGCTGAGGCCGGATACTCAGCCGAAGGCATCGATCTCAATACACCCTCTATTGCCATTGCCCGTGCCCATGGCAACAATCTGTACATCGAAGGTGTGGTGAATGACGATTTTGCAACGCGGAATCGTGGCTCCTATGACATCGTGACGACATTCCATGTCCTGGAGCATCTCACGGATCCTGTTGCATATCTGCGCCGCCTTGGGCTCCTCGTCAAACAGGGCGGACTTCTGGTGGTGGAAGTGCCCAATGCAGATGACGCGCTTCTGGCGCACAATCCCGCATATAATGCTTTCTACTGGCAGCGTGCACATTTGAGTTACTTCACTCCGATGACGCTTCGCGTTGCGCTGCGCGCCGCCGGTTTTGGACAGGCGGAGGTTGAAAGTGTGCAGCGGTACGGCATGAATAATCTCTTCCATTGGATCACGCACAATGCACCGCAGTTACACTGCCCGACGTTCCGTACAGAGCATCCACTCTTACAGTCCCTGGAGCAGTATTACCGGCAGGAGCGGGAAAGATCCCTTGCGTCGGATACGCTTCTGGCTGGTATCTTGATGGCATAGTACCGCAGGTATCAGTATTCTCTCATCATGGAAGATGAATCGCTCTCGATCGATGCCCTCTGCATTCCAGATATTGCTGAACTATCAGATCTCATCCTTGATGACTCGCCGGACTATCGCGCCCACTTCATTCCCTTCCCATTCGATCGTGCGGCATTGCTCAGCCGCATGACATCAGCACAAAAAGATCGCTATTGGGTCATTCGGGTTCGTGGACGCATCGGCTGCTTCTTCATGCTCCGTGGTTTTGATGAAGGGTTCGAACGTCCGTCGTTCGGGGTGTATGTCGGCGAGCATTTTGCAGGATCCGGACTGGCAGGACTTGCCTTGCACTACGTGCTTTCCTGGTGCCATCTCCATTCCGTCGCATCCGTGATGTTGAAAGTGCATCCCGAAAATTCCGCGGCCCGTCATATCTACGAGCGTGCCGGATTCACGTTTGAAGGCGTATGTCCGCAGACCAAGCACCATATTCTTATGAAAGTACTTCACTCATGAGTTCATGACTGCAATCTATGCTTCCACTGCGTGCCTTGGCGGAGAGCAACCACTCGGTGATCGGCTGAAGCTCTACCGTGAACATGGGATTACTGCTATTGAACTCGGCGCACACGTCACCATTGCCGGAGAGCTTCCCCCTCATGTCTTGGAGGCTGGTTCCTATCTTCTGCATAACTACTTTCCGCCCCCCGCGGAGCCGTTCATACTCAACCTTGCCTCTGCAAATGAAGCCATCCGGCAGCGGAGCATCACACTGGTGAATAACGCCCTCGCGATAAGCGCCTCCCTAGGGGCGCCGGTGTATTCCGTTCATGCCGGCTTTGTCACGGACCCGACGCTGGACTTTGTCTTCCCTTTGCCGTCCTCGCCGCAGTCGGCGCATGAGGCATTGCGTCGTTTTGCCGATAGCGTCCGCACAGTTCTGCCTATTGCGGAACAGAACGGAGTGAAGTTGCTTATCGAAAATAATGTTTGTGAACCGAAGAATCGCGGGAAACTGCTCCTGCAGACCCCCGAGGAATTCCAAGAGTTCTTCCACATGATTTTCTCTCCGCAGCTTGGCATCTTGGTCGACACGGGGCATCTGAATGTCACTGCCAAAACATTCGGTTTCGATTGTATGGATTTCATCGATGCGCTCTCTCCCAAGATCGGAGCGTTTCATCTTCATGATAACGATGGCAGTGCCGATCAGCACCGTCCTGTGAGCGCAGGAGGCTGGGTGACGGACTTGCTGCAGCAAGCGCAGTTTCGCACGATCCCCTGGATCGTGGAAGCGAAGTTTCCCGGACCGGAGTTGCTTGCCGCACATATTGCCTTGCTTGCAGACCTCTAGAGAACGCAACCACTTCTCTTGGTGATGAGGGAGAAGTAACCCGAGGATTTTCCGCGTAGGAAGGTTCCTCAGGTATACTGCTGGCATATGTTTTCTGAGGATCAAGTCCGAGCGATGTGCATGTCTACGGATGGCACGATCCGCGATGCGATGCGGACGATCGATCGGGCCAGTGTGGGCGTTGCGTTTCTGATAGGAGCAGATGGGCGATTTGTGGGATTAGTCACGGATGGGGATCTGCGTCGCGCTCTGCTCAAGGGCCAAGGTTTAGATGCGCCTGTTGCCGATGTGGTACGTCCCGTTTCGGTTACGGCGCGCATCAGTGATTCCCCCGAGTCGATCGCAGAGCTCTTCCGGGAAGAGGTACGTCTTATCCCACTCCTCGATACTGCTGGCAAAGTGGTGAACGCGGCGGCTTTCGATCAGCGGATTGCGCTTCCTGTGGCCTCCCCGTGGATCGGGGAGCGGGAGTTACAATACGTCACGGAATGCGTGGTCAGTGGCTGGATTTCTTCAACGGGCCCCTTCGTGCATCGGTTCGAGGAGATTTTTGCGCGCTTCTGCGGGGTCAAACATGCCATTGCAGCTTCCAATGGCACCACGGCACTGCACCTGGCCATGTTGGCACTCGGTATCGGTTCGGGCGATGAGGTGATTGTCCCATCGCTCACATTTATCGCCACGGCGAATGCCGTCACGTACACCGGCGCCACTCCGGTTTTTGTCGATTGTGATCCGGACACGTGGACGATCGATATTCCTTCTGTGGAAGCTGCGGTGACTTCACGCACTCGCGCCATCATCCCTGTGCACTTGTACGGCCACCCAGCCAATATGAAGCCCCTTCTTGCGATTGCAAAGCGCCACAAGCTCGCAGTGGTGGAAGATGCCGCCGAAGCGCATGGCGCCCTCTTCGATGGTAAGTCCGTGGGGAGCATCGGCGACATCGGGATTTTCAGTTTCTACGGCAATAAGATCGCCACAACGGGAGAAGGGGGGATGCTTGTGACGAATAATGACGCAGTTGCGGACAAAGTGCGGATTCTGCGAGACCACGGGATGACACCCGGCCATCGCTATTGGCACACGATTCTTGGGTATAATTATCGTCTTACCAGCCTGCAGGCGGCTCTGGGGGTGGCGCAGATGGAGCGAATCGATGAAATCATCCAAGCGAAATTACAAATCGCCAATCTGTACAAAGACGGACTGAAAAATATTCCCGGAATCACTCTGCCCGGATGCGCATCCTGGGCGCGCAATGTCTACTGGCTCTACTCCATCGTGATCGATGGGGAGAAATTTGGTCGATCCAGAGACGAGGTGATGCAGCTTCTGCAGAAGCAGGGAGTCGACACGCGTCCGTTTTTCCCGCCACTGCACCGTCAGCCGATCTATGCCAATGATCAGCATTTGCCCGTGAGTGAACGGCTGTCTGACACGGGGTTGAGTCTCCCTTCCTCTTCACACTTAAGGACGGAGCAGATCCTTCGCGTTTGCGAAGCGATTGCACAGTTGCAACGCAAATAGCAGCGCTTAGGATCGGTCGATGCGGATGAATGCCCACGGCTCGATGATGGAACCATTGACCTGCTGGCCGCCCAGAATTTTGGTCAGATCTGCCGGCTTGGTTTTATCCGGCCAGTGAGCGGTGGTGAGTGCCTTCGGATTGAAGTCGCGATCCTGTTCAATGCTGCAATTGGCCACATCGGGCAATGTAGAGCATATCCATCGCACGTATCTCTCCGAGTAGATATTAAAATAGTGGAATCGCAACGGCTCACCGTCGGCATCAAAGAGCGGATCCTCTGCGCCCGTCACTTCCTTTTCCCATTCGCGAACTTGTTTGATGCGGAAGCTCTTTTCTCCGACCATCGTGCGGATGAGAAGGGTCCGCTCCGTTGCGCGCCAGAGCTCCCGTATGGCGGGGAGAATGCGAGGCAAATGGAGCAATACGTTCATGCAGAGGACGATGTCGAATGACTGGTTTTCTACCGGCAGCGCTTCAATATCTCCGCGACGGAAACTGGCATTCGGATCATTGCTGAACGCCTTGCCGGCAAGTTCCACATAGAACTGCGTGGCATCGATTCCTGTGTAGAAAAACGGAACAGAAATAGCATTCCGCAGGGAGCGCAGATAGTGGCCTGCCCCGCAGCCGACATCGAGAATCGTATTCCCTTGTTTCACGATCTTCTTCAGGCGACGGGCGGCGGCCTTGCTGCTCTCCATTTCGGGTGCCTCTCCCGTAGCCCTCTTATAGAGCACTTCTCCGTAGGATTGCATGTCATCCCAGATTTTCCAGGAATCATCATTCTGCGTCATGGAGACATGATACCATGCGTACATCTCCATCACTCATTATTTTCCATGGAAAGACACAATACAAGCATTGAGTACGGCCTTCCCGAAATAGTGCGCTTCTGCACAAAATGCACCATCAGCAATCAGAGGCCCCGAATCACCTTCGATGCACAGGGTGTGTGTAGTGCCTGTCGTTATGCGGAATACAAGCGAACGGTTGACTGGAAATTACGTGAGAAGGAACTCCGGGAACTCTGTGACCGTCATCGGAAGAACGATGGATCTTTCGATGTCCTCGTCCCGGGCAGCGGAGGCAAGGACGGTTCATATGTCGCGCACCAGCTGAGAGAGGTGTATGGCATGCATCCCCTTGCCGTCACCTGGTCGCCCTTGCTCCGTACCGATATCGGACGTCAGAATCTGGATCGGTTTGTGGAATCCGGATTCAACCACATCCTCTTTACGCCGAAGAAGAGTTCAAGTCGCCTGCTCACGAAACTCTCGTTCATTCACATGGCAGATCCGTTCCAGCCATTCATTTACGGTGTCTATAATTTCCCGCTGCATATCTCCGTAAAGTACAACATTCCCCTGATCATGTACGGAGAAAATGGGGAAGTGGAATACGGCGGCGACATGAAAAACGCCTATAAGCCGACGAGGGAAGTCACAGATCAAGATAAACACTACTTCTCCGGAAAACCACCCGAATTCTGGAAAGAGTTGGGGGTTACGGATACGGATTTGTACCCGTATCTCCCGCCATCTTTTTCCGAAATCCAGAAAACCAAGCTAGAGGTCCACTTCTATAGTTACTACAAGTTCTGGGACCCGCAGGAGAACTTCTACTATTCCACACAACACACAGGATTCACTGCGAATCCCGAACGAACCGAGGGGACGTATTCCAAATACGCAAGTCTCGACGATAAGTTGGACGGTTTCCACTTCTGGATGGCCTTCATCAAATTCGGCATCGGAAGGGCTACCTCCGAAACGGCACACGAAATTCGCGACGACAAGATCACACGCGAAGAGGGAGTTGCTCTTGTTCGAAAATTCGACGGCGAATTCCCCCGGAAATATTTCAAGGATTTTCTCGAGTACTGCGATATCACGGAAGAACAATTCTGGGAGGTAGCTGACAGCTGGCGCTCACCACACCTCTGGGATCGTGTGAATGAAGTTTGGGAACTGAAGCACCGGGTGTCGTAGACTATCCGATACTCCGCACAAATCCTTCGACAATGCGCAGTCCTTCCTTCCCGCTCTTTTCGGGATGGAACTGACAACCAAGGATGTTTCCGCTTCTGATAGCAGACGAAAACCGCACCCCGCCATACGTCGTCTCCGCAAGAACGTGGGCCCGCATCTGTGGTCGGAGAATGTAGGAGTGGATAAAATACATTTCGGTGCCGGGAGTTATTCCTACGAATGCCGTACCGTCCCACTGCCCTTTGTCCGGAAGATCAATGGCATTCCAACCCATATGCGGTATTTTTACCTTTTCTTGCAGAGCCGGAAAATGAACGACCTCTCCCGGAATGATCCCAAGCCCCGGCCACTCCCCGAATTCCCATCCCTTTTCCAGCAAGAGTTGCGCACCGAGGCAGATCCCAAGAATAGGCTTCCCTCCTTTCGCCGCTCGCAGCACCTCGGGAAGCAGATCACGCTTCTCCAATCCCTCCATTCCGGCCTGGAATGCGCCCTGCCCGGGCAATACCAATGCCGAGGCCGTCCGAAGGACTGCCGGGTCTTCGCTCATGACGACATCCTGAGAGAACAAACGCATCGCCTTCATAATGCTGTACATGTTGCCAACCCCGTAATCGACAATGCAGATTCGCGTCATACATCAGGAGGAACGAATGGGAAGACCACAACGTGATAGCTCTCGCTTGAGTGGGCCAATCGAGCATTCGTCATAATGCAGTATAGTGGCGAGCGCGACGGCATCGGCGCCGGTTTCTATCGCGGCAAACAGCGATGCGGAATCCCGTGCTCCGCCATGTGCGATCACCGGGACGGTCGAAATTGCTGTAACAGCGCGGATGAGATCGAGAGCATACCCCATTCGCGTTCCGTCACTATCGACTGATGTGAGAAGGATTTCCCCGATTCCAAGATCAAGAGCTTCCCGTACCCAGTCGATGACGTTCCTTCCCGAGTGTTCGCGGCCCCCCTCCGTGTACGCCTCCCACCATCCTTCCGGTGTGCGCTTGGCTTCTACGGACAGAACAATACACTGAGATCCAAATTGTCGGACAGCTTCCGCAATCAAAGGAGGATTGCGAATGGCATATGTATTGATGGCAATTTTGTCCGCTCCTGCACGGAGAAGGTTCGTAATATCGTGAAGGGATTGTATCCCCCCTCCCATGGTGAGAGGAATGAAGAGCTCATCTGCCACTGTCCGCATGAGAGCGAAATCCGGACTCCGACCGTACAGACTTGCAACGGTATCCATGATGATCATCTCATCTGCACCCTGTTCGAAGTATTTCCTCGCCATATCTTGCGGCCTTCCGACAACACGCAAGCCTTCCATATGAATACCTTTGACAATACTCGATCCCTTCACATCAAGCCGCGGGATAATGCGTATCTTCAGCATATTCTGAATAGCTACTCTTTATGAGCGGCCTTCTCCTCCCCTTGATTCTCCAGAGGAAGTGGCTCAATGAAAATCACACCACGATTCCAACCTGTTGCTCGAGTGTTATACCAATACTTCCACTGTTGTTTCCCAAAAGCCTCATCGAGTGCCGGAGTCACATACGCAAGATCCAGCGGTTGCCCGAGATAAGAATCAAAGCCGAAATCTGAATGGGGAACAAAAAAATCATGAATAACGATGATACATTTTCGTATCCCCGATTTTCTAATTTCCTGTATTTCATCAAGTATCGGCCAATAGTCATACCAATGAGCATCAAGAAAGAACAAGACGGGAGAAGTGATCTTTGGAATGAGTTCACGGAGAGCATTCGGTGAATTGTCGATATGCAGTTGAATATTCGAAAATTTCCGAAAGCTCTGTCGGGCCTTTGTCGCAAATTTTTCTTGTATTTCAATGGTGTGGACACTCGGGATCCTGCGTGCCAACCACCGTGTAGTTTGGCCAAGATATGTTCCTGTTTCCACCGCGGTCTGAATCCCCTGTTCGCGAATCAGCGCATCCATCCTCCTTGCCAGAAACCAATCTCCATTGAACGCAGGATGGATATTTTTGAATATCCATCGTCCGATTTTCAGCGCTCTCCGCTGCACTCTCCAGATGATATGATTCAGGAAACGCATATGGCATACGTACAATAGAGCATTTTTCGTGAACATTCACGAACATGAAACATGTTTTCGATTATGTATTTTCTTGACTCATTCCCGCATTACGCATTGAATGCCGGCCATGAATATTCCAGAAAAGTTTTTAGAGGCGAATAGGGCTTTTTGGTTGAAGTATGCTTCAATGCCCAGTCGTCATCTATTACTATTGGAAGAATCGAAGCTGGGTGCACTCGCACACGTGCATGGAGTATGTTGCGTGTTACTGCATCAGTCACGTGGTTTGACCCCTTGCTGCCTTGGTTCCGACAAAGACGCAGATTTTTATCGTTCCTTTGTTCCTGTGGCGCAATCGAAAACTATTTCTCCTATCACAAAAGTATTCCGCATATACCTGATTATTACCTCAGCCTTCAAATTCCTCCATCTGTGGTGGACCGGAAACATTCTTGGCTTCTCCTACGATGGAATTCGATATGGTGATCTCATCTATGATGAATATCTCGCACGATTCCAGGTTGCGACTATTCGTAGGATTGATTTCGGATTATTCAGAATCATTCGCGATCTGTTGGTGCGACACCAAAAAATATATCGAACACTCAGAAGCGATTCCTTCGAAGCAGCTCTCGTGTCTCATCAGGTCGGAATCCGATCAGGAGTCATCCTCCGGGTTGCCTTGAAGTATGGTTACCATGTCTATCTTTGCAATAGCCTCCAAGATTTCTCTCTCATTGAAATGAGGAGTACTGAAGATGCCTACAACAGCCCCTATGCTCCGACAAGAGCTGATATCAACACGATTCTTAGGGTATTCGATGACGAAAAAATGGGCAAAGCTTTTCGCTACGAATTCGACAGACAAGTAACGGGCAAGGGAAATATCAATGCCGCGTATGCGTATTCTTCAAAAAATAAATTATATGCGAATCGTGAGGAGTTCTCCAAAGATTTCGGTCTCGATTGCACCAAGAAAAATATATTCATCATGCTCCATGCAATGACAGACTTTCCGCACTCACATTTCCGAAGCCGCATGCTTTTCAGAGACTATTACGATTGGTTCTATCGGACATTAATTTACGCAAAAACTGATACTTCCGTAAATTGGATCTTTAAACAGCACCCTTCTATCGCATATTACCCAACAAAAGATGTGGATTTTGATGCCCTCTTTGAAGAGGTTCCACCCAATGTGGTCTTCATTTCAGGCGATCACCAAATCGATACACGCAGCCTCTCTTCTTGCGCAGACTGCATTATCACATGCCTCGGATCTGCAGGATTCGAACTTCCGGCTATGGCTGGTATCCCTTCCATCGTCGCAGGCGAATCCGAATATTCCGGCTACGGATTTACGCTTGAGCCGAAATCAATCCCTGATTATTTCCGCCTTCTCTCCACGCTTCACAAATTACCATCACTCACGCAGGAACAAGGGCGCAGAGCCCAGGCAATGTATCTCTATACTCATAAACTCTGCCTTGGGACTCTTTCTTGCTGCAAAAACCTCTCTCTCCATGAGCAAAAATCCGGACAGTCGGATCCATTCTGGAACGCCATTCTGGAATTGTATGAACGGAAAAAAGATACGATATATTCGGAGATGCGGGAGTATATCTCTCAGCTCTCTCTCGATGCTTGTACGAAGCTTCCTCCGTTCGATATCTCTCTCCACAAGTTCATGTCTGAGATTCATTCCACGGCTCCAGAACTTCACACGTAATCAATCCGCTCTTCACTTCGGATAGAGTATGCTGCATTGTGGATATGCATGAAATACGCGTTCTCCTCACCGGCGGCCACGGCTTTCTCGGCGAAAATGTACAGAAGACGCTCCGTTCCCACGGCTTCAAAGGCATCATCACACCGTCGCATCAGGACTTTGATCTACGAGATGGAGAGGCGGTGAGAGCAATGTTTCTGAAAACCAAACCCACGATCGTCATTCACCTCGCCGCCTCCGTCGGTGGGATCCGTGCCAATCAGGAACATCCGGGGGATTTCTTCTACGACAATCTGATGATGGGTATGCAGACGATGCACGAAGCGTACAAAGCAGGAGTGGAAAAATTCGTCGCCATCGGGACGATCTGCGCCTATCCGAAGATGACACCAGTCCCGTTCAGGGAGAAAGATCTGTGGAATGGTTACCCGGAAGAAACCAACGCACCCTACGGACTTGCCAAGAAAATGCTCCTCGTCCAGGCTCAAGCGTACCGACAGCAATACGGCTTTAATGCGATCTACCTCCTCCCGGTAAATCTCTACGGTCCGGAGGACAACTTCGACCCTGTGAGCGCCCACGTCATCCCGGCGATGATCTACAAGATGACCGAGGCGAAGGAGCACAAAGAAGAAGAAGTGATTCTGTGGGGGGATGGATCGCCGTCCCGGGAATTCCTCTACGTCTCTGATGCGGCGGAAGCGATCGTCCTCGCGACGGAGAAATACGACGGACCGGAGCCGGTGAACATCGGCACGGGCAAGGAAATCACCATTCATGATCTCGCATCCCTCATCGCAGAGAAAGTGGGATTCACCGGGAAGATTACGTGGGACCCCTCCAAGCCCAATGGTCAGCCCCGTCGCTGCCTCGATGTCTCACAGGCAAAGAGGCTCTTTGCGTTCACGGCACAGACGGAGCTCTCCGAAGGGCTCGACCACACAATCGCGTGGTACCGGGAAGCGAGTAAGTGGGTCGGGAATAAGGGAATATGCGAGTAACCGGAAACCTTTCAGGCCCTTGTCCGGCGAAACCCCGCGGGCGTAGTCGGATCTCTAACCTCTTTCCTTTCCTCTCCAACCTCATGCGGGTAGTCCTTCGACCCCGCTCAGGGCAGGCAACCCGCGCTCAGGAAAAAAGAATTACCCCGCGCCTATCAAAAGAATGTTCACTATTGCAACTCTCCCCAAGCCCTTCATCGGGCACATCGGCATCATTCAGCGCAATGCCATCGGTTCGTGGCTGCAGCTCCGTCCGAAGCCGCAGATTATCCTCTTTGGGAATGAGGAAGGAACCGCGGAAATCGCAGAAGAATTCCACCTCCAGCACATCCCGAATCTTGAGGAAAATGCGTTTGGTATGCCCTACCTCTCCGATGCGATCCGACAGGCGGAAGCAGCGACGGAGGACGAGTTCCTGTGTTTCACCAATTGCGACATCCTCCTCTTCCCCACCATTGCCAATGCTTTCAGCCGGGTCCGTCAGCACTTCGAACAATTTCTCCTCGTAGGAGAGTGTATGAATCTGGATGTGCGTACGACGATCGATTTTTCTGCCCCGCAGTGGCAGAACCGCATCGAACAGGAAGCCCGGTCGCACGGGAAGCACCGCGGGGTCAACGCCGACTACTTCTTCTTCCGGCGCGGCATGTACCGCGACATCCCTCCCCTCATCCACGGAAGGGCCTTCTACGATAACTGGATCCTCTATGAAGCCCGTCGTTTGCACCTGCCGGTAGTCGATATCACGCCCATCGCGCGGGCGATCCACCAAAATCATTTCTACGGACATGTTCCAGGTGAAACACTCCAGTCACACAAGGGAGTGGAGGCTCACGAAAATCTCCGCATCCTCGGAGGGTACGATCACGCGTACTGGATCTCGGACGCGACGCACTGGCTGACCGCACACGGCTTGAGGCGAAACTGGCTGGGAACGCTGCTTCTGCGACAACGGTGGAAGGGACTTCGGAGATGGATGGGGAGGATGATGAAAGTTGTTAGTTGATAGTTATTTAGTTATTAGTTTGGCTTCGATAAGCAAAAAACTAATAACCAAAAACTAATAACCAAAAACTGCTTGTACATCTCACACTTCCTCGCCGCACCGTGTACCATACGACTGCATGTCAACGAAACGCGCATTGATCACCGGCATCACCGGCCAGGACGGATCGTACCTCGCGGAATTACTCCTGCAGAAAGGATACACCGTCCACGGCATTATCCGGCGCGCTTCCACCTTCAATACCGAGCGTATCGATCACCTGTACCGCGACCCGCATGAGGAAGGAGCCCGAATCCGGCTGCACTACGGAGATCTCAGCGACTCCAGCAACCTCGCACGGTTGATCGAGGAAATCCAGCCGCACGAGGTCTACCACCTCGGCGCGCAAAGCCACGTCCGCGTGAGCTTCGACATTCCCGAGTACACCGCGGATGTCACAGGGCTCGGGACCATCCGCCTCCTCGAGGCCATCCGCCGCTCCGGCATTCCCATCCGCTTTTACCAGGCAAGCAGCTCCGAAATGTTCGGGAAGGTGAGCGAAGTGCCGCAGCGGGAGACAACACCCTTCTATCCGCGCAGTCCCTACGGAGTCGCCAAGGTCTTCGCTTACTGGGCAACAGTGAACTACCGCGAGAGCTACAATCTCTTCGCCGTGAACGGTATCCTCTTCAACCACGAGTCACCGAGGCGCGGCGAAACCTTCGTCACCCGTAAGATCACGCGGGCCATCGCAGAGATCGCGAATGGAAAAGAGGAAGTACTGTACCTCGGGAATCTGGAGGCGAAGCGTGACTGGGGCTACGCACCGGAGTACGTAGAGGGAATGTGGCGAATGTTGCAGCAGGACACCCCTGATGACTACGTTCTGGCAACCGGCAATACAACATCCGTACGTGAGTTCCTCGAGCTTGCTTTAAAATGCGCAAACATTCCATTTGAAAAATCGGGATCGGGAAAAGATGAAATATACACACACACGAAAACAGGGAAAACTCTCGTCGCGATCGACCCACGCTATTACCGCCCCGCCGAAGTAGATCTCCTCATCGGCGACCCATCGAAGGCGGAGAAGAACCTTGACTGGAAAGCGATGACGACGCTCCCGGAACTGGTGAAGATCATGGTTGAAGCCGATCGGAAAGCGCTCCATCGCTAACCTCCCTGCTCCCTATTTCCTTTTCCCTTCCCCCTGTGAAATCCTCCTACGTTCACCGGCAATCGAAGAGGAGATTCTTTCCGGCAGCCTCCATCCACCGGGAGCGGAAGCAGTGGGGCGAAGAGCACTGGATCGCCAACAAGGAATACTGTGGTAAGAAGCTGCTCCTGAGGAAGAACCGCGTCTGTAGCATGCATTCTCACCGGGAGAAGGATGAAGTCTTCTACCTGCAATCCGGCAAAGTCCTGATGGAACTCGGCGGAGAGCGTTTCGTCCTGCAGCCGGGGGATTTCGTGCACGTGCCGACGAATACTCCGCACCGCTTCACGGGACTGGAGGCCAGTGAAATCTTCGAATTTTCGACGAACCACCGCGAAGACGACAGTTACCGCAGCACCACCTCAGGGCACATTGAGCAGGAGCGCTTCGATCGTCAGTCGAAGCTCGTGGAGCGCTTCCGGAAAACGAAGGTCCTCGTCGTAGGTGATGTGATGCTCGATACCTACCTCTCCGGTTCGGTGGACCGGATCTCTCCCGAAGCCCCGATCCCCATCGTGCACTTCCAGAAGAAGACCTCCTTCCCAGGAGGCGCGGCGAATGCGGCACGAACGGTGGCCGCCCTCGGTGGACAGCCCACCCTTCTCGGAGTCCGCGGTGACGACACGCCGGGAAGAGAACTGGAAACGCTCCTGAAGAAAGACGGGGTCCGTGTACGCCTCCTCGTCGATGCTCAGCGCGCGACCACGCAAAAACAGCGCATCGTCGCAGGGAATGCTCACCAGATCGTCCGGCTCGATACTGAAGAGAACACCCCGCTGTCAGCACCCCAGGTCCGCTCACTTCTGCGTCATATCGAAACACTCCTGAAAACCCACGATGCCCTCCTCCTCTCCGACTACGCCAAAGGCCTCTTTTCCCCAGCCGTACTGCGGTCCTGCATCGCCATTGCCCGACGCCAGAGGAAACCCGTTATTGTGGACCCCAAGCCCATCGATGCCTCGTACCTCTCCTCTGTACAGGGAGTGACGCTGATCACCCCCAACCGCAAAGAAGCCCTCCTCCTCTCCGGACGGGGGAATGGCACGCCCGAAACTATCGGAAAAATCCTGGCTACCAAGCTGAAGGCCGCTGTCCTGCTGACGCTCGGAGCGGAGGGAATGCTCCTCATTCAACCGGGCAAAGCTCTCTGCCGTCTCTCCGCCTGTGCAAGGGAAATCACCGACGTCTCGGGGGCAGGAGATACGGTCGCAGCCGTCATCACCATGGTCCTAGGACTGAAGGGAGACCTGGTAGATGCCGTGGATCTCGCCAATCGTGCGGCGGGAGTGGTGGTGGGAAAGGCGGGAACAGCGACGCTCACTCCGGCAGAACTTCTGGAAGTATTATGAAATTCCTCATCCTCGATTTCGACGGAACGCTCATCCCGGATAGTCAGGGAAAAGCCTACGATCCAGCATCCATGACGCTGCTCCCCGGTGTAGGAGAGGGCCTCCGGATACTTCGGAATGCGGGCATGCGCTTTTTCATCGTCTCAAACCAGTCCAAAATCGGACGGGGAACCTGCACGGAAGAAAATGTCCAATCTGCGCTCAATGAGTGCGCGCAGCTCCTCAAAAACGAAGGAGTCATGATCGAGGCATCGCGCTTCTGCCCGCACCATCCGGAGGACGATTGTGACTGCCGCAAACCAAAGACCGGACTGTGGACGTCACTCTGCGAAGAACACCCAGAACTCACCGCTGATGAGACGATCATCATCGGGGACAAAGACTCCGATATACGGTTTGGGGAAACGATCGGATGCCGCACAGCGCGCATTCCCTCTCAGCAGTATCCAAACCAAACCAACGCAGATTTTACCGGGCACAATCTGTCAGAGATCGCCGGTCAGATTCTCTCCGCAAAGGAAGAACTTTCCCAGTATTCCCTCACCACTGCCATCACATTCGCGGATCGCATGCATGCCGAGGGGAAAACAATCGTCACGACCAACGGAGCGTTCGATCTCCTCCACGCGGGACACCGGTTCCTCCTCTCGGAGGCGCGGAAGAATGGAGATATCCTCATCGTCGGCATCAACAGTGATGCGTCCGTACGGCGACGCAAGGGAGAGGGCCGACCCATCGAACCCCAGAATATTCGTGCGCGGAACGTCGCACGCCTCGCAGACTGCGTCTTCATCTTCGATGATGATGATCCGCGTCCGTGGCTTTCGCAGATTCGACCCCAGATACACGTCAACGCCGCAACGTACGGCGAACAATGTGTTGAACGATCCGTGCTCGATACCATCGGAGCCACACTCGTCCTCGTGGAAGTGAAGCCGGAGCTCGGCTCCACCACGGCAATCCTTTCGAAGATTCACCCTTCTGAATAACCCATGATCCGGGCATTCCTCCTCGGCACACTCACTACCCTCAGCCTCCCCTGGCTCCTCCTCATTGCGTGGATGCGCTCACTCTTTCCGTCAATACAACGCAATGTCCTCATTATTCAGGCTGCCAAAATCGGGGACCTCGTCTGCATGACGCCGCTCTTCCGGGCTCTCCATGAACATGGAGATCGCGTAACGGTTCTCTGCCTCAAGCGCACTGCAGACGTGCTCATCGATAATCCCTGTGTTGCTGCGGTAATCCCTATCGATGATCCAGAGTACCGGGGATGGAGAGGATCACTACGTCTGTGGTACACGCTCTTCTTCGGTCAATTCTCTGTAAGTCTCGTACCCTTTCCTGGGTCTTCTTTGAGCATGGTAGGTCTGTGGTCAGCCTCTCCCCTCAGGATCTACACTCGAGGACGAATGATGAGTCGGATGGAACGATGGTTCCGTTCCTGCTACACAGAACACCTGCACTACCAACGGCACACACGGACTTTCACGCACTACATGGCACTTGCACGACTCATCGGAGCTGCACCTGTGCTCTACCGTCATGAATGGTATGTGAGTCAGGAGGAAGAAGCCTTTGCCGCGCATTGGATCAAGCAGCAGAGCTTTGCGCCTGATCAGAAATTTGCCGCGATTGCCCTCCGCGCCGGCAATGCGCTCAAAGAATGGCCGATTGAACGTTTCGTTGCTGTCGCACGGCACATCATCAGTCACTATTCCCTCTCTGTGCTATTCATCGATACGAATCAAACGATCACCGCGAAGGCCATAGCCCTCCTCGCAGACCCTTCGCATTCCGCGCAAGCCTTCGACCTTTCCCTGCGCCATCTCGCAGCGATCATCAAACATGCCTCGCTCTTCGTTTCGGTGGATACGGGGCCTCTCTACATCGCCCATGCACTTGGAGTGCCGGTCGTGGATATCATCGGCCCCGTAGATTCGATAGAACAACCACCTATCCCGGATGAACGCGTAGCTCTCGTCCTGCCGCCTCCGCCTTGCGCCCCGAGCTCCTTCGTCGCTGATACACTCCGCACCTCTACCCCGGAACAACAGGCTGCCCTGGAAAGCACGACTGTGGAAATGGTAACGGAGGCGATCGATGGAATCCTCGGCTGATCCCCGAATTCTCGTATCGTTTCTACGAAATCAAGAGGATCATCCCATGATTGACGGATGGGTAGTGGATTTCCAGCATTCATACCAAATGACAAACGAAAGGATACGAATAGCGAGGGAGCGAATCGCTCTGCAGAAAGCAGGGATTCTATTTTCCACGAGGTCGAAATCGTATCCTCAAAATGGCAACAAACCCCTCCAGGATTTCATGCAGCCCGAAATTGGATGTCCCCCGCGCCCGATCGTAAAACGTAACGGGGACTTCTCCGATGCGCATATTGTTCCGGTACAGCTGATAAGCTGTCTCGGAAAGGACAACGTAGCCTTTCGATTGGATGTCCTCCGGACGCAAGGATTCCAGCGCCCGCCTGCTGTAGCAACGAAATCCATTGCTGTAATCGGTGAGCGGGATACCGAGAACGAGACGCGCGTAGGTATTCGCGAGCACGCTGATGATCCTTCTCCCCAAGCCCCTCTGGTGCATGACCGAACCGGCGAGATGGCGGGAACCCGTCACGAAATCACATGTGCGTATCGTATCGAGAAATAATCGAATATCTTCGGGCTGATGTGAGAAATCGGCATCCATTTCGATCACCTGTTGATAGCCATGCTGTAATGCGAAGGAAAACCCTTCCAGTACAGCTGATCCTCTGCCGTTCTTCCCCTCCCTGCCGATGAGTATCAATCTCTCTCCATATTCCTTCTGACGGTCTCTCACGAGATCCTGAGTACCATCCGGCGAATGATCATCGACGACCAGTACATCAATAGTCGGATACAGGGCAAAAAGTCGCTTCAGGAGCTCATCGATATTCTCTTTTTCATTGTAGGTGGGGATGATGATGAGCGTCGGAGCGTTTGGCATACCCCTCAGAGTAGAGAATAGAGTATGAATTGCAAAGGAAACATGTTCAGCCTCATGTTCAGCCTCTCACCATCATCTGAGCGAGATCGGGGAAAGTTACTGTAGGTAACCAGCCGAGTGTGCGCATTGTTTCAGGGTTGGAAACCAGACACCGATACTCGGGCTGGAACCCTTCCAAGAGTGCCACATGCGGCCTCCAGTCTCTCCCGATGATCTGGAAGCACTCATTGAGCCAGTCTTCAATCGAATACGCAATGCCCGATCCTATTGCTGCTTCGAATACCTGCTCTTGGTTCATGAGCGCGAACATTCCCCGTACCGCGTCACCGGCAAATACCCACTCCTTGCGTACCGCAATATCCCCGAGCTGAATCTTCTCGGTGCTTCCAGCGGCAATGCGCTGCGCTGCCTGCGCAATCAATTGACTGACGTGCCGCTTGGGACGATGTGTACTCTCATGGTGAAAGAGGTATCCCACGTACACTCTCATCCCTCTCGAACGGTAGTAACGGGCAGTATACACCGATTGAATGCGCGCGAGAGCATACGCACTACTCGCCTCGAATGGGTCGCTTTCGGAAATCGGCTTTCCCACATTCTTGAACTGAACGCCGCTACCCGTGATGAAAATCTTGGCAAGTGGGCAGAAAACCGCACTCGCCTCAAGAATATTCACCGTACCATTGGCGATCGTAGCGAGATTCTCCTGGAGCGCCTCCGGTCCGGTCGTCGAATTGCCAGCTAAATGAAAAATATACTCCGGTTTCTGCTGCTGCATGAGGTCCCTCACTTGCGAGGAGGAAGAAACATCTGCATGAATCCAATCCCCAGATCGTGAAACTCCAACAGGTTCAATCCCAAATTCTCTGCACAACCGCGCAAGATAATATCCGTCCTGGCCGTTGGCACCGAAAATGAGGGCGGTAGTCATAAGTACTGTGTTACCCCTTCACAATCTCTATTTCCGGCAGTGGGAAGATATATCCGATTCCCTTCGCGAGTTGCTCGCGTTCCCGCTGCACAAATTCCTCGCGGAAATGCCAGGGGAGCACGAGATAGAAATCGGGGTTCATCCGTCTGGATTCCTCTTCGCTCACGATAGGGATGTCCGTCCCAAGCGTCTTCGCACCGTACTTGTCGGGGTTTCTCTCAGCGGCGACATCGATGATGCTGTGATCGATACCGCACCACTGGAGAATGGTGTTTCCCTTGGTCGAAGCACCGTAGATGTGAATACTCTTCCCCTCTTTCTTCATCTTCTTCAACAGCGCATTCAATTCCTTTCGATGCTTTTCGATCCTCTCTTGGAAATGAACGTAAGGCTTGTCGGTATCCAGCTCGAGATCAAACTCCTGACGCCTGAGCGCGTTCACATTTTCGGTGAAAACGGGTTTCATATACTGAAAGCAGTCCGTGTGCGTTGCGAAGCAGCGGATGCTTCCGCCATTAATGGTATTCAGCTCCACGTTCACGATCTTCAATCCGGCTAATTTCAGCATGTATTCGATCACCGCAAGGCTGTAATACTCCAGATGTTCATGACAGATAGTATCGTACGAGTTCAACTCCAGCATGGACGGCATATAGGACATTTCGAAGATCCAGAGCCCATCCTGAGAGAGGGTCTTCTTGACGGCCCGCATGAAGCTGACGGGATCCTCCAAGTCATAGAACATGGCGATCGACGTGATGAGATCGGCGGTCTTCCCTTGCATTTTTTTCGCGAGCTCCTCGGAAGGGAATATATCCTGCACCACGTGAAGGTTGCCGGTGATTCCTCGCACGATATCAGATGGATCGACCCCAAATCGCTCGAAGGAATCCGGGTAGAAATTCAGGAGGGTCCCGTCATTGCATCCGATATCGAGGACACAAGCTTTCTGCTTCCCGAAGAGCTGCAATGCCTGATTGGCAATGCCCTGAAGGTGGTTACGCATGGTTTCATTCGTACCGGAACGGTACCAGTACACCGAGTAAAGAATGCTCGGAGGCACCGTGTATTCCATCTGCAGAAGTCCACACGCGTGTTCATCCTTCATCGGATCGCAACGAACGAGAGATGTGGGGATTTGCCGCATCGGTGGAGTGTTCTCTCCTTTTACAAATGACCCCTGCAGGTACTGCTTTCCAAGATCAATGACATGCGTGAGACTCGATGAGCCGCACACGCGACAGGTGGTTCTTCGAATCAAGTGCATACACGTAAAAGTATACCCCTCGAGACGAAGCAATGACTAGACATCTCGCTCAAAACCGATCACACCTACGGCAAACTGAAAATTAAAAGATAGTATTACCGGCTAAATATTTTCTCCGTCCAAAGCGAAAACATCCGATGATCCTCCGATCTATCGGTGTTGATCCACGTACGAAGCCATATCGACAATTTCTACTGAGGAAAGGAAATCTCTCCGCCATTATCATAACCTACAGCACTGTTCTCATACACGATCGGATACTCCTCCCCTCCCCGATAGACCGGTCTCCAGAGCGTGGAATCGCATTCCTGCTTGAACCATGTGGATTGCCGCTCGGTGGGAACGACGAGATAGCGGACTCCGAGAGCTTCGAGAGAATCTGAGGAGCAGTGTTCGTTGGCGGAGCGAAGAAAGGCTTCCTTCTCCGGAGCAGGATCACTGATGCTACCGAAGCCAAGCGCAAACCGACCGGTGGAAAACATCAGGGAAAGTCGATCATGCTCCATTTTTTTGTTCTCATCCTGCCAGGTACTGACAAAAAAATAGTCCTCGAGCGTTGTATGATTGCGTATCCAGAAATACATGTTCTCCTGTGCTAGAGCCACCTTTGGCATGGAAGGAAAGAATTCGGTGTACTCCAGACGCAAGGTTGGAAAAACAAGGCGCACAGTGGCATTGAGTGTCCCTGCAATGAGGAGCAGCGTGACGATGATGACGCCGAATTTGCGCAAGCGTTGAATCGCGAAAAATGTGTCCCAGAGAAAAAGCGCTATAAGAAGCGAACTGAGGGAGAAGAAAATGTAGAAGAAGCGCAGGAGCTGCCCCTCCATCCATGGGTAGGAAAAGACAAGGGGAATCAGGAAATGGACAATGGCGATCATGCCGAGCAAAAGCGGAAAAATTGAAATATTTTTTTTGCGCCAGAAGAAGCAGATTGCGAGGAGAAAGAGAAGAATATGCGGACCGTAATCACGGAAAAATAACAGGCTCCCGAGTGCAATGGAAGCAGTATTAGAAGTATTGATCGCACCAGTCAGATTCCAAGCGAAGGCTCCGGAACCCGTGGCTCCCTGGAGTTGGGTCAACGGTCCTCCCTGGGTAATGGCAATGAACAAGACGGGCAATCCGAAAGCGGCACAGATGAGAAGGAATCCCATTGTATCGCGTCGGCGCAGCAGAAAAACGATTGCCGTGAAGGACAGGAGGCAGGCGAGAAGAACAACCAAAGATGTTTCCATGGTGATCGCCAATGCTGCCCCGAGCACAATAGCCGATGCAATCCAGAGAAAAACCGACTTCTCCCTGGGAGAATCAAGTACGTGCTGCAGACTATAGAGGAGTCCAAAGAAGTACGCTCCCCCGACGGAAATGTTGCGCTGCCCCAATTCCATAAGCAGAGGTTGGGCATGCATGTTCCGGAGCATGGGAGTCAACCATTGAAAGGGCGAAGGGCTGATGGAATACACGATCGCAATTCCGCGGATGTAGTAATCGAAGAGATCGCGCACCAAGAAAAAACCGTTCAGCCAGAAGAGACCTGCGGCAGCGAGAGACATCACGGCAGCGAGAACAGCGGCCCCCCATGAGCGTCTGAGTCGCCATGCCAAAGCTCCGGCGAAAAAGAGAATACCTGCCGTCGCGATAGGGGGAAGAAAAGACTGAGACTGTGCCAGAGTTAAGCCGGTCATAAACGTACTGTTCGCCACCAGCAACGCAGATCCATAGTGATAACCCGTACGCTCCCATGGAATATCAGGTTCTCGAACTGGAAAATCCCCTGCAACGATGAGCGCCGGAAGAGCAAAGTGTGGAGGAGTCCATTCGTCACTCCCCCGGTCACGTGCATAGGCGAGAGCAACCAATAAAAATACTCCAATAATGAGCAAGAGGGCCTTCCTCGGAGGTATTTCCAGTGTGGTAGATAACCGCCGAAAACTTCCCCATCCCCTCAGGAGAATAATCGCACAGAGGAGAAGTACGAGGAGATACGTAACAACAAAACTCCTGGTAATCGGCAGCACATAGCCAAGAGCATTGCTGACAACCATAACGAAAGCCGGTCCCGCCAAAAATGAAAATCCTATGATGCCGAAGAGATCGCGCACTTTCAGTATACTGATCGCAAGCAGAAACCCGAAGAGCGCAAGTGTGCCGAAGTAAAGGATCGCGAATACCGCTGTCATAAGACCACAGGAGAATATCACCTTACCGACAAGGGAGAAATGTTTCTATCGTGAGAGAAGCGTGAAGAAAAAAGGAAGACCAATGATCCTGACGGGAAGATCCGTTCTGCCATTTTTCACAGAGCGCTATACCCAAGCCCCTTCTCTCTGATCTCCCGCCCCGGCAGAATCGATTTCAAATCGAACACCATGCCTCCCGGCACCAGCGCCTTGGCAAATGTCTCAACGGTATTCGAAAGATATTCCCGATGCGGCACGAGGAGTACGATGGCATCGTACGGACCAGAATTCAGAGACCCGACCTTCATTGATTTTTTCTCGATGCGATCCACAGAGACGAAAGGATCATGGACCTCAACCGCACATCCAAGCCGAGAAAGATGAGACACCACATCGTCGCTCTTACTATTGCGGGTATCCGGAATATTCTCCTTGAACGTGAGACCGAGGACGAGAACCCGCGGAGATTTCTTTCCACGAAGAGCACCGACAACCCTGTCGGCGACATGCGCACTCATCGAGTCGTTGACGGATCGCCCTGCGGTGATCACATGCGTCTCCATCCCCAGCTGCTTCGCCTTCTCCACGAGATAGTACGGATCCACACCGATGCAGTGGCCGCCGACAAGGCCAGGGACGAATGGGAGGAAATTCCACTTGGTCCTGGCCGCCTCCAGCACATCCTTCGTCTCGATCCCAATACGATGGGAGAGGAGCGCGATTTCGTTCACAAAGGCGATATTGAGATCCCGCTGCGCATTCTCGATCGCCTTGGCCATCTCCGCTACTTTGATCGACGGGGCACGGTGAATGCCTGCTGTGATCACCGAACCATAGAGCTCGGCAACGATCTCCAGTGTTTGAGCGTCTTGCCCCGAAACGATCTTCTTGATCTTCGTGATCGTATGTTCGCGATCCCCCGGATTCACCCGCTCAGGAGAATAGCCCAGCGTGAAATCCACTCCGCTCTTCAGCCCGGATTCCTTTTCTAAAATCGGCCCGCAAATTTCCTCCGTCGTCCCCGGCCACACCGTCGATTCGTAAATGACAATGGCTCCCTTCTTCAGATACTTCCCAACAGTCCGGCTTGCGCTCTCCACGGGACCGAGATCCGGCTTGTTCGCATCATCCACCGGAGTCGGGATTGCAAGAATGATAATATCTGCATCGGCAATAACGGCTGGATCGTCGCTGAGACGGAGGGTGACCGCTCCCAATTGCTCCGGCGTCAATTCTTGCGTCCAGTCCTCGCCATTCTGCAAAGTAGCAATGCGCTCGGCGGAAATGTCATAGCCAATGACGGTGTATCCCTGCTGCGCAAAGGCATGGGCGAGCGGAAGCCCGACATAGCCGAGTCCAACGATGCAGAGGGTGGGGCGGTTCATCGGGAGAGATAGTACACAGGGGAGGAGAGAGAAGAAACCCAGGAAGTATGAAGGGATAAGTATCCAGTAGTAAGGGATCACTGGACAAGCCCATACCCCATAATACTTACCCCTAACGCCCATCTTCGCTACTCTGCTCCCACTCCTCTATGCCACCCTTCCTCCTCCGCCTTCGCGCATTCGTCTCGGCACATCGACATGGACACTGGTTTGTCGGAAAGGCAAACGGCACCCGTGTGCAGTTCTTCCGTTACTTCTTCGTCGGAGGATCATCAGCGGTGGTGGACTTCACGGTCTACGTAATCGTCCTGAAGTTCGGCGTGCACTACCTCGTCGCCAAGCTCATCTCCTACTGCTTCGGATTCACGTGGAACTACCTGCTTTCCATCTTGTGGGTCTTTGAAAGCAGTCGCGCCTTCCGCAAAGAGATCTCCGTAGTGTTCTTCATTTCCCTTCTGGGTCTGCTCTGGACAGAGCTCCTGCTCTACTTCTTCGTCGATACCCTGAGCCTGGGGGCCATCGTCGCGAATATCATCGCCACCTTCCTCGTGCTCTTCTGGAACTTCGGAGCACGGAAGATGTGGGCGTTTAAATAATAAAAGCCCAGCGCGGGATTCTTCCCGCGGGAAGTGGGGCTTTACGCTGCAGAGGACGAATTGATGATGAAGGTGAAATCCCCCCATTCCCGTTTCTTCTCTCTCTCATCTTTCTCTACACTCTCCCCGATGCCCCGTATCGCCATCATCGCCGGCGCAGGACCTGCAGGGCTCACGGCAGCCTACGAGCTCCTCAAGCGGACTGATATTCATCCGATCGTCTGCGAGGAAACAGAAACAATCGGCGGGATTTCGCAGACATACGTCTACAAGGGCAATCGTATCGATATCGGCGGACACCGGTTCTTCAGCAAGAGTGATCGGGTGATGAAGTGGTGGTTCAATATCCTCCCGCCTCAGGGCAAACCTTCTGCGGATACCATCGAGAAACATCATGAAATCGAGTATGTCGCAGAGTCTATTCTCGAATACTTGTGCCCGGAATGCATCTCAACGCCCAGCGCCCAAAGCACTATCCCCACCTCAGTTCTCCGCACATCCCCTGACCCCGAAACCGAGAACGATGTCCTCCTGCAACGACCGAGGCTCAGCCGCATCTACCATCGGCACCACTTCTTCCCCTACCCCATCTCCATCACGCTCTCTGTGGCCTTCCGCTTGGGGTTCTTCAATACCTTCATGATCACCCTGAGCTACATGAAGGCGCAGCTCTTCCCGCTCAAGGACGAAACGTACCTCGACGCCTTCTTCCGCAATCGCTTCGGCCGCCGCCTGTACGAAACGTTCTTCCGGGACTACACCGAGAAGGTCTGGGGGATTCCCTGCTCACAGATCCGTGCCGACTGGGGAGCGCAGAGAATTAAAGGCCTTTCCCTGCGCCGCGCCGTCCTCCACGCCCTTCAGGATCTCCTCAGCAGTGAATTCAAAAAGAAGCAGCAGGAACGCGAGACATCGCTCATCAGTCGCTTCTACTATCCCAAATTCGGCCCGGGACAGATGTGGGAAACCGTCGCAGCCCAGATACAAACCTGTGGAGGAGAGGTGAAAATGCACTGTCGGGTTTGCGGAGTACACACACACCATGGAGTGGTCACGAGCGTGACCGTGGAAGACGTACAGACAGGGCATCGGGAAGAAATCGCCTGCGACTACTTCTTCTCCACCATGCCCGTGAAGCACCTCATCGGCATGATGTCACCGCATCCTCCCCATCACGTCGTAGAAGTCGCTGAAGGATTACCCTACCGCGACTTCCTGACGATTGGATTGCTCTTAAAGAAGCTCTGCGTCCGGGAAGGGCGATCCGTCAGCACCGCAGTCCCGGACAACTGGATCTACATTCAGGAAGCAGGGGTGCGAGTCGGGCGCGTGCAGATCTTCAACAACTGGAGCCCATATATGGTGGCAGATCGCAAGAGCACCGTGTGGATCGGGCTCGAGTACTTCGTGAACGAAGGTGGTGATCTGTGGGTGATGGATGATCAGAAACTCATCGATCTCGGGATCGGAGAAATGGAGAACATCCACTTCCTCAAGAAAGAGGATATTTTGGACGCCTGCGTTTTGCGCATGCCCAAGGCCTATCCAGCGTACTTCGGCAGCTATCCGCAGCTCTCCGTCGTCCAGCAATTCGTCGAGCAGTACCCCAATCTCTTCCTGATCGGCCGCAACGGCATGCACCGCTACAACAACCAAGACCATTCCATGCTCACGGCAATGATCGCGGTGGATAACATCGTCGCGGGGAGGACGGACTCATCGAACCTGTGGGAGGTGAATATCGATGATGATTATCATGAATCTCAGAACGGGTCTTCGACCCGCGGACTGAAACCCGGAACTATTCGCCTGTCCTGAGTCGTGTCGAAGGATCGACCTGCGGACTAAAACTGAAGCCTGAATCCCGGAATTTGCCTGTCCACAACCAGACCGAAGGACGATCTTCATGATATGCTCGATTTCCCCACATTCGTGAAAGGGCTCGCCATTGTAGTCCGCGGGTCGAAGACCCGCTCTGCTCAGCGCATGAGAGTAATTTCCTCCCCATTCTCTGCCCCAGAAGCCGCGATGATCACGATGGAGCCATCGAGAGCGACGGTGTAGCGCGTATCATTGCCCAATGCCCCAGAGGGATCGGAGGGAATGGCGGACAGCCCCGAAGACATCAGCACATCGAGATCACACCCATTACTCACACCGGTACAATGCGATCCCCCCACGCAGATCGGATGGACGATTGCCTCTCCAGCAGCGAGACACGCCGGCCGAACTCCGTCATGGTCATTGGTAGATGTGGTAATCGCACGGAGGATGGTATTCACATCCGCAATGCGCTGCATATTGCGGAGTTCTGCCGTATCCGTGCTCTGCAGTGGCCAGAAAATGAACAAGAGCATCACCACTGCCATGAGGAGAAGTGCAGCAGGAACGACCCACCGGGGCAGCGATTCCAAACGTATTTGAAGATAGTCCGCCATAGAACATCAGCCTAGCGCCGAAGAAGGGAGATACACAAGATGAACAAGGGAATGCAGGATGAATTGCGTAGTTCTTCTCGTAACAAAAATAAACGACCGTGCAGCAAGCTGCGGGGTATGGAGCCCAACGAAAATAATCCTGTAACGAAAAGACCCTCCCGGAGGAGGGTCTTTTTCCTGAGCCAAGGAACAATGGTTTAGCGCTCGGCGGAGATGGTCACGCCATTCTCGACAGGAGCTGCGGTCGTGATCTTGATGCGGTTGGTACTCGTGCGCTCGATCCTGTAGCCGGTCTTCGTGGCGTCACCGGCGAAGTACGGATCAACCGGAGGAGCAACGATATACGATCCAGTGAGGAACCAAGGACTCCAGTTGGTCGCAGTGCAGGTAACAGGAGTAACATCAGCCCCGTCTTTATCCTTCGTCCTACAGATGTCAGTAGCTGTAAGGGGGATGGTGGAACCGGTACGACTAACTGCGGGGCCATTGGGGAGCTTGCTCTTGTCGATCGACCACTGATAGACGGCATTCAGGATGGTATTCACATTGGCCTTGCGCTGAGCGTTGCGCGCGTCGGCGAGCTGCTTCGTCGGGTTGATGGCGACGATGACGATGGAAGCGAGGATGGCGATGATCCCGATAACGAGGAGGAGCTCAATCAGGGTGAAGCCCTTATGAGCCCTTTTGAGGAAGAAAGTTTTCATAAGAAGAGGGGAGAGAAAGGAGGATATTTGAAAATATTCCACTATAGAGCTTCAGCCTAGCGTTGAAGTAGGGAGATACACAAGATGAACAATGGAATGCAGGATGAATTGCGTCGTTTGAATCACCGGATTTCTTACTGGAGTAACGGTTGAGGAGCAGATGAATGTTACCACCTAAGGAGCAAATGAACGTTACCAGATA
>JBAWYM010000004.1:0-49680 GCA_037143575.1 Candidatus Peregrinibacteria bacterium
TCTGAAGGGCCGCCTAAAGGCGTGGGTTTATCCCTCCCACCGCTGGAACAATCAAAGATGACGATATCGACAGCATCTCCCAAAGCCTTTCGCGCGAAGTGATGCCACACCGTCATCATCGGCGGGAGGATATTCATCGTACAAAGGAGAGGACGATCACTCTGTGAAAAAGGCTCCGGATTGAGGAAAAAGCCAAGTGTCGGTATAAGCGTCCGCCAGGCAAATTTCAGGGAATTGAGACGGAAGACGGAGCTCAAGATTTGGTCGTAGGTGCGGGGCACGGTGTGATTGTAGGCCGAAAACCGTAGGACAGGAACGTTCCTGTCCTACGGTTTTCGGCTCTTCGCTATACTTCTTTTGTGCCATTGTCCAAGCACCGCACCGGCGAACTCCTGATCCTCCTCTGCGCATTCCTCAGCAGTCTGTTTCCCATCGTCACCATCATCTCCTATCGGGAACTTCCCACGTTCTTCGCATCTGGTACTGCAACTCTTCTCTCTACTATCTTCTTCGCCATTCTCCTCACGATACGCGGTGAGTGGAAACAATTGAAACAGTCTGGAATCTGGAGAGATCTCCTTCTTATATCCCTCTTCATCGGCATCTACTACATCCTGATTTTTGCTGCCCTGCGAATCACCACGGCTGGGGATGTCTCCATTATGAGCCTCATGGAGGTACTCTTCACATTCCTCATCATGGGAGTCCTCCTTAAGCATGAGAGAATGCACCTGCGTCACATCGTCGGAGGTCTCTGTATGGTGGCAGGCGCGGGGCTCATTCTCTCACCACATACATCCGGATGGAGCATAGGTAATCTTCTCGTCATCCTCGCAACTATCTCCGCCCCATTCGGCAACTACTTCGCACAGCATCTTCGCCAGAGAGTAAGTGTGCACGTCATTATGTTCATTCGAAGCATCCTGATCGGAACAGTGCTCCTCGGAATCGGTGTATGTATCGAGCCTCTCCCTACCCGATCAGCGCTTCTGCATAGTACGATTCCTCTCCTCATCAATGCCATAGTTCTCCTCGGCATTTCCAAAATCCTCTGGATCGAAGCGATCCACCGTATCTCCATCAGCACAGCGATATCTCTGCAGGGCATCACGCCGCTCTTCACGCTCATCTTCGCGTACTTCCTACTCCACGAATCGATCCTCCTGAGCCAACTGGCAGGATTCGTCCCGATCTTCGCCGGGGTTTTGCTCCTCACGAGCAGAAAAGAGAAATCATGAATGACAACACCACTTCAAGGAATTGCGACGAAAGACGAAGCTCACGTTCCTATCCTACGGTTTTCTCGCCCGAATGAGGTAATTCAATCGCGGATCATGCATGCCCAAATCCAAGGGAATCCGCTCGACATCCACGAATCCAAGCTCCTGGAGAACAGAGATCATCTGCGGAGCCGGATACATCCACTTATGCAGATCCAGATCCTCCGTTTCCTCAGACTTGAATCTGCCGAAGAGGTGCTGATTGAGGACATCGAGATCGCCATGATCCAAAATCCCCTGCGCAATTGCTTCGATATCCGGCGTGGAAATCCGTAGCACACCTCTCGGAGCCAGAATCCGGAAGAATTCCTGGAGCACGTGGTGCACCTGAGGCTTGCGCAAATGCTCGAGAGTCGCCACAGAGAGAATTTCCGCAATCACACTACTATCAATCGGAAAGCGCTTGGTGATATCGAAGACGAGATCGACCTGCGGAAGTGCGACGATATCGACATTGAGAAACTCCTCTGGATTGAACGGATTTCTGCCGCCGCAGACATCGAGCTTCGCCCCCCGGTACCCGCGGCTTTTCCATTCCTCAGCACGCTTGGAACACACCTGCCGTCTCCGCGCATCGATAAACCAGCCGTAGAGCGGACGTAGCGGCCGGAGATACTTGTAGTAGCGATCGAGGAATTTCTTCATGAGAGAGCTGGAATATCCGCAGTCTAAAGCTATTATACTCAATTGATTTAATAATTTCGAATATACCGGCGTAGCCGCACCATGATCTTGGCTTATAGCTAAGAAAAAGCTAAAACAAGGATTCAGGATTATTTAGCCGTATAGCTTACGTCTTAAAGCTCAAAGCTTCATTCCTCCATAGAATATCTGAACAAAACCACGTCGAACCGATACAATGCCCCCGTGCTCACCGCCTTCATCGACCGGCTCCCGGGCAAACCCCTGATTCCCCTTCTTTACCCGAACTTCGGTCAAGAAGATTCTTCGGCACAGCTCTTCCAGGCACAAGCATTCCACTCCCTCACAGAACCGCTTCTCACTGTCACCGACGATCCCATGAAAGCGGATGTCCTGCTGCTTCCGCACAATTTCCCTACAGTACGAAATGAAGAACAGTATCTGAAGAAGGTCGAAGCGCTTTCCAGATCAACCGGTAAACGTATCATCGTCTTCTGGCATGGCGACGGAACGAACCCAGTACCGTTCACCAATGCCCTTGTCTTTCGGACTTCGCAATATCGATCCAGACTCCGGCCAAACGAAGTGATCATGCCGGCGTATACCGAAGACCTCCTCGAGAATGAACCGTTGATCCTCAAAACCAAAGAAGCGCGACCCGTCGTGAGCTTCTGCGGCTGGGCGTCGTATCCGAGTTTCATGACCCGCATCCTCTCGCTCGCCCATGCGACACTCCTCACCGTCCTTGCGGTCATTACCGGACATTCAAACTTCTCAACCCGCATCAAAGGTCTCGTCCTACGCCGCCGGATTCTGCGCATTCTCAATGGCTGCAGCAAGATCCAAACGGACTTCCTCCTCCGCTCCAGTCATTCCGCACACCGCAAAACCATCCGCCTGGATCCTGCCAGAGCGCGCGACGAGTACATCAATAATCTTCTGCACGCCGACCTCGCGCTCTGCGTTAAAGGGGACGGCAATTATTCCCTGCGCTTCTACGAAGCCCTGAGCCTCGGGCGTATCCCGCTCCTCATCGATACCGATTGTGCTCTGCCACGGGAAGATGTGATCAATTACGAGAATTTCATGTTAAGAATTCCTCTGAAAAACATCCGCAACATTGATGCCATTATCGCGAAGTTCTGGAGCACACTAACTCCGGAGCACTTCGCTGAAATGCAACGACTAGCACGTGATACATTCGAAAAATACCTGTCGACGAAGAAATTTCTGGAATGGGCTATCGAGCGGATGATGACAGACGCAACCATGCTCGATCTCTCGCAAAACTTACCGCTTAAAGCTTAAAGCTTACCGCTTCCTATGCGCATCACCTTCATCTCACAGGCGCGCTTCCCCACCGAGAAAGCCCACGGTCATCAGATTGCTGAGGTGTGTGCTGCACTCACAGCAAACGGCCATGCCGTGACGGTGCTCTCTCCGGATATACGCAATGCCCTCAAAGAGAGCGCTCACGGATACTACGGACTCTCCGGTAAACTCGGCGTGGAGAAATTGCGCGTGTTCGATGCGCTCTCCAAGTGGTGGGTTCCCGGAAATTTCGCCTTCTCCTTCACGATGCGATCGTATGGGAAAGCGCTGAAGAAATGGCTGGCTGAGCATCCTACAGACCTGCTCTATACACGCTCCCCACGCCTACTCAAATCCCTCCTGCAGACGGACATTCCCGTGGTGCTTGAATTGCATACCCTGCCCCGCCGGTCACGCCTCTTCATCCGCCGGTGCAATGCCTGCAGACTCGTCGTTTGCCTTACGGAACCCATGCGGACCCACCTCATTTCCTGGGGCGTGGAAGAATCCCAAGTGATTGTGGAAGGCGATGGTGTAAATCTGCAGCGCTTCGAGAAGATGCCGGAATCCGCATCGGCAAAAGCGGAATGGAAAGTTCCTGTGGATCGTCCGGTCATCGGGTACGTCGGATCGCTGGTGACGCGCGGGACGATGGAGAAAGGAGTGAAGGAATTGATCGAAGCGGTGGCTCTGCTGAAGGTAAAAATCGTAGGACAGGAACGTTCCTGTCCTACGATTTTTTCTGCCTACCTCTGGATCATCGGCGGTCCGCGCGATGCCATCAGCCGCTACCGTCGACTGGCGGAGAAGAAAGGACTCACAAAAGAAGATATTCGCTTCGAAGGACCCGTCAAAAGCGACCGCGTTCCCTCCGCACTCGCCGCCTGTGATGTCTGTGTGTACCCGGCTCCTGCGTCCAAACACGCATTTTTTCAACGGGATACTTCACCGCTAAAAGTCTTCGAGTACCTCGCCGCAGGCAAGCCCACTGTCTGTGCCGATATCCCGCCACTGCGCGGAGTCATCGACCCATCACTCGTGCACCACTGCCGTCCCGGAGATGCTCTATCCCTCGCGAAAGCCATCCGCGAGGCCCTCACGCAACCGAACACCAATGAGAAGTTGCGCAGATCCCTGCTTCAGCATGTCTCGTGGGGAAAGCGCATGGAGAGAATCATCAGTCATTCCAAACTATAGCGCATGGATCACCCGCAATTCACCGTGCACGCCGCCACCGAGGAATCCCATTGGTGGTTTCATGGCCGCCTCGCGATTGTGCAGTCTCTTCTCACGCGCATCCTGCCACCATCGAAAGACACGATCATCATCGATGCAGGATGCGGCACCGGAGGGATGAGTGGTGCATTGATCCCCTCCTACGATGTGCGCGGAATCGATCCGGTGGAAGAAGCGATTGCCTTTGCCAGGAAAAAATTCCCGACCATTCCCTTCCGGGTTGGCAGCGTCCCCGAAGATATACAGGATTGGCTTAAAGAAGCCAAAGGAATAGTCCTCCTCGATGTCCTCGAGCACGTGGAAGAGGACTTCCTCTTTGTTTCGACACTCCTTGCTGCCATGCGTCCAGGGACATTCCTCCTGCTCACCGCTCCGGCGGATCCAACCCTCTGGGGAGAACACGATCGCGGCTTCGCTCATTGTCGCCGCTACACCATGGAACGCATGCGATCCCTCTGGAAAGATCTTCCCGTCACCGAGCTCTGTGTCTCCCCGATCAATGCGCGCCTGTACTGGATCGTGAAGTGCGGCCGGTGGCTCTCGCGGTTTCTCGGACGTTCCCTCGGTCCGGGCTCGACTGATCTCGGCATGCCAATGAGGCCCATCAATGCTCTCCTGCAATGGATCTTCGGAGGGGAGAAACACCGATTGCTGAAAGTTCTGGAGCTCCATGGGAAACCCTACCGTCACGGCGTGAGCATTCTCGCTCTCCTTCAACGTGAACCGGGAGAAATCGTTCCGCGTGGAAGACCGGCGAACTTGCCACCGGATGAGGCTCCGTGGCTGCGAAATGTATGAGGTATCCCGTATCACGTATGAGGTATGACACTCAAGGAGCCTCTGAATAATTGCCAATTTGTCACAGTGAGCCGAGCCTGTGCTGAGCGGGCCGAAGCATCGAACTGCGACAAATTGGCAAATGTCATGGTTCGACACGGCTCACCATGACATGCTCGAGAATTTTTCAGAGGTTCCTCAAATACGTACTACATCATACGTAACGCCTGATACGTCTCCGACTACAAGAACGCAAACACCGAGCTCAGCACCATCAGCACTCCCCGCTCAATCCCGAATACCCATCCGGAGATCAGAGAGATCCCGAGGAAGCTTTCCGCAAGAAGTGCAATAATCAGAATCATCGGCCCTGCCCGCATGAAGGCCTCGTAACGCTCCTCGAGATGATACGGGATGAAGGGCTCCAGAATTTTGGAACCGTCGAGGGGGGCAATCGGCAGGAGATTGAAGGCCATCAGTCCGAAGTTGAGAAAGACGAAGCTCCCGAGCAGCTGGACGAGGAAGGTCATGAGCACAGACGATGTACTCGTCGCCGAAAGAAGACCAAAGGGATTGGAAGTGGCATGCTGCAGAAGCGCGAGTGCAATGAAGGAGAGCAAGCCCAGAAGAAAATTGCTCAAGGGTCCTGCAAGCGCTACCAGAGCGTTATCAAGCTTCCGGTGTCGGAAGGCAAACGGGTTCACCGGAACCGGCTTGGCCCAGCCGAAACCCACGATGAGGAAGCACAGCGCGCCCATCATATCCAAGTGCGCCAGAGGATTGAGGCTGATGCGACCCTGAAGAGCCGCAGTGTAGTCCCCGAGCTTCTTGGCCACCCACGCATGCGCGCTCTCGTGCACGGAGATCGAGAGAAGGATCGCGATGAGGAACGTCGGCTGGAGGAAGATGGAATTCACGAGGTGAGTATAGTGGACCGGAGCGAATAAGAGGAGGTTTGTGAGGGTTGTAAAGGTTATAAGGGTTGAAAAGGTTCCATAACAAAACCCTTACAACTTTTAGAACCTTTAAAACCTGTTCAATACATCCACTATCATCCAATAACCAACACACTCCCTCACTCCGCCTTCACACTTCTCTCCTCTTCTACATGCTGCACCGCTCCCTTCGCGCTCTTATGAAGGATCGCCGCCGCAGACTCATCGAATTCACGGGCTTCTTTCTGGAATTGGGATTTGGAGAATTCTGCGAGGAGCCACTCCGGGTGCTTCATGTACCACTGCACCGTCTTCTCCAGACTCTGCTCGAAGGTTTTGGGGTACTGGAAACCCATTTCTCTGAGCTTGGTTCCATCCAAAGCATAGCGAAGGTCATGTCCCGGACGGCTGCTATGGAAATCCACGAGCTCATAGCGCAGCTCCTGACCGACGACAGCAGCAATGGTTTTCGCGAGCGTGAGATTATCCATCTCCTTTTCGCCGACGATATTGAACTTGTCGCCGATGATCACTTTGCCGGCTTCGTGCTGTCCGATGAGGAAAAGCATTGCGGCGGCGACGTTGCGGGCGTGAACGTAGAAGCGGCTTCCGGCCTGCGTGCGCGTGGAATCCGAGTGGATAAACAGGCGATCACCGGACCGTGCGGCGTTGATGGTCTTCGGGATGAATTTCTCGGGATGCTGGCGCTCGCCGAAAACGTTCATCGTGTGGGTGATGACGAGCGGAAGACCGTAGGTGTTGTAGTAGCTATACGCCAATTCCTCGCCTCCGGCCTTGGTCGCAGCGTAGGGATTGGATGATTTATAACGATCCCACTCCTTGTAGGCCACTCCCTCCGGCGCCGGTCCGAAAACCTCGTCGGTGGAGAAGTAGGAGAAGAGATCGAGACCGTCGAGCGTGCGAGCGTAGTCGAGGAGATTACATGTCCCCACCACGTTATCCTGCACGAACTCCATGGGGCACTCGATGCTGCGATCCACGTGTGTGGAAGCGGCGAGATGGAGAATGTAGTTCACCGGTCCGATGCGATTGGCGACGTAGGGATTGATGGGGGCGCGAAGATCGTGGTAGATGAATTCGACTCTCCCGGCGAATTTGCCGCTCCACATATCCATATCCGCGAGACGGTGGAGGGTAGAAGCGGAATCGATCTTGGAAAGCCCTATGAGCTTCCAATCGGTAGTTTTGAGAATCCCCTCCGCGATGTGGTGCCCGATAAAGCCGTCGATGCCAGTGAGGAGGACGCGTTTCATCGAACGGAAGATTACGCGGAGATAGGTTTGGGGACAATGAAAAAGCGAGCTTCATATCAGATTGTAGCTTCTTAGGTTCTAGCTTATTAGGAATCCTCATTTCCTCAATCTCGGAGTCTGAATCAATCACCCCTAAAAAGCTAATAAGCTAACCAGCTAATAATCCCCTCCATAGTTCCGCATACCTCTCCGCAATCCCATCCCAATCATATGTTCTGGAATTGACCATTCCTCTCTCCGCCAGCTCCGCCCACTTCCGGGGGTCCAGAAGCAGCAGCTCCAATGCCTTCGCCGCAGCCTCGGAATCGTCGGAAGGAACGAGGAGTCCGGTACGTTCGTGCTCCACGATGTCTGGAATACCGCCGACATTCGTTGCGACGACAACACACCCGGCTGCCTGCGCTTCCAGGAACACATTGCCAAGTGCTTCGCTCCGCGAAAGTCCGCAGAAGATCTGCGCCTGAGCGAATTCTTCATACACCCGCGGTGGCGGGATGTATCCAGTGAACGTCACACGATCGGCGATATCCAGATCCTGCGCGAGCCGATGCAGACTGTCCCACTGCGATCCGCGTCCGACGATACGGAGATGAACTCCCTCAGCAATCTCCCCTCTCCTCTGCTCAACAAAATTTTCCGGATTCGAAGACTCTGGTACATCCAATAATAAGGGAGGAGAGGGGTTGCCTGTCCTGAGTAGCGTCGAAGGAGGGGTGAGGCGCGACAGCGCCCGCAGCAACACATCAATCCCCTTCATCGGCTCCAATCGTCCGACGAAGAGAATGCGACCCGGGACTTTCTTCTGACGTGTCCGTTCCGTCTCAATAGCAAAAGCATCGATGCCGTTGGGAATAAGCAAGGCATCCTTCCGTCCGAAATCCTCAGCACGCTCGAGGAGCACCGCGCTGATCACCGTCACGCGATCGGCGGAACGATGCATTCCCCCGACGAACAGGGAAGTATTGGTGCTCTGACAGGTGAGGATGCGTTTGGCAGATGGGAAAAGCCAGCGACAAAAGATTACCGCAAGACCGGCGTAGGATTCTAAAACGGCATGCACGATCGATGGTTTGATCTTGCGAACAGCGAAAGGTGCGAGGAAAGGGAAGAGCCACTTGTCGAAGCTTGAGCCGATTCCGACTCTGATCACCTTCACCCGCTTGCGGAAGGGATCGTCCTCGGGAGTGCGTTTGGTGAGCTTGGCGGTGACAATGGTGATATCAAATTCCTCCGCAAGCCTCCACGCCACTTCCTCCACGCACGCCTCGGCTCCGCTGCGGTACGGGGAGAGGAAGGCCGAGAGGAAGACAACTTTAGGCTTCATGTATGGAAAGGATGATACATCCACACCTGTCGTTGTACCTGTATTATGTTTCATTTTCCATTTTTCAATATTGCATTTCCCGTTCTCCATTTCTCCGGCAAATTCGTGCAACATTATCTGCGGATATGCTGTAATTCATACTTGCTCGCCTTGTATCAAGCCGCTCTCGATCAATTGCTCCAAAACCTGCGCTTGGGCACTTTGAAGAACCGTCATCTCCCTCGTTGCCATCAATCGTTGATAAGATGAATCGAGATTGCGCTGCAATTCACCGCGCTGATAATGGTGATCATCCTGAATGGTCTCAGGACTTATATTCCCAAATACATAATCCGGATCTATGAGAGACATACCCGGGCTCCCCATTTTCGCCGCAAGCTGTAACTGCCTTCGGGTATCAACCATGGAATCAAGAAGATCTCCCCTGTGCTCTACAAGTTGTATCCTTGCAGCATTCCATGCCTCTAATGCTTGCTTCAATTCAAACGAAAGCTCAATACTCTCCAGTGGTGGGATTTTCTCATCCGGTCTGAGCCGCTTTGCCATTTCCATACTGGCACGATCATCCTGAGAAAGCGCAAATCTATCCGGGGCACGATATTTTCCAGAAAGAATATCACTCACACGACCCCTAAGAACCACAGCATACAAAGTTGGATTAAGCCCATTCATTTCCAAAAGTCCGAATCCCTCGGGATCTTGTAGATACTGTTCCAGGAGGTCGTGGTCCGTATTTGACATTTGTAATAATTATACTTTGAATATCTATTTCGTTCAAGCAGAATTTACGGCAAAGAGCTTCCGATACTCCTCCCCCACCTTGCTCCAACTGAAACTCTCCTCAATCCGCTTCCGCGCGCCTTCGCCGAGGGCTTTGCGCTTGGCTGGATCATCAATCAATCGCTCGATGTGCGATCGCAAAGCCTCACGGTCCCCGGCCGGGAAGAGGAAACCTGAGACACCATTCTGCAAGAGGAACGCATTGCCGCCGACGTCCGATGCAATACACGCACACCCGCTCGCCATGGCTTCCATTAGGGCGTTACTCAGTCCCTCGCTATAGCTCGGCAGGACGAAGATATCCGTCGTCTTCAGAATTTCCGGAATATCGTGCTGTAGTCCCGTGAAGATCACTTCGCGCTGGTAGTGCATTACCAAAGGATGCTCGGGCTTGTACCAGCCGACCACCTGAATCTTCAGATCCGGATGATGTTTCCGCGCTGAGGTTGCAGCGGCCAAAAAATCTTCAACACCTTTCACAGATTCCAAACGACCGACATACGAAACGGTGAGCCCCGATATACTGCGCCCCCCTCTCCCAGAAATCCCGGGTTGAATATCTGGCAGTGCTGGAGAATTGTTCGATTGCGAGGAGGGAGAGGGGCCGGGGGTGAGGGCGTCCGGATCAATCCCCGTTGGTATGACCTGCTTCTTCTTCGCAATCCCCAGCTTCTTCAAAAGCCTTTCAGGCTGCGGATGGAAAAGCACAACGCGCGATGCCGAAAGCAATACGAGCCACCCCAGCGTCCAGGCGTAGATTGCCGCACCAATTCTCGGGAGCAAACCCCGCGGCCACCAGGTGATCCCGACGAAGGTATCAGTGAGGACGATCGGCGGATGCCCTGTGAGGCGTAGCCAAATCGCACTGAGCGACGACCAGAAGAGAATCTTATTCACGACCACAATGTCGGGCTTCTCTTCCCGAATGATGCGCCGAACCAGTCCACAGAATCCGAAGGCGATGCCGTAGTTCCAGGGATCCGGGAGAAAGAAATCTTTGCGACGGTGAATGGTGAGAGTATCGGAAACGACCTCGGCACCGGTTTCCTTGCCCATACAGGCAACGACCACACGATATCCCAGCCGCTGCCAGAGCTCAGCCAATTTCACCGAGCTCACCATCCAGCGGTGCTCTTCCTTCCAGTAGGGGGAGATGAGGAGGATCGTCTTCATGTGGAAGCAGTATGCAGAGAGAGAATCGATAAGGAAATCCTAATCCCCAATATACTAATCCCTAATCCCTGCATTGATGGAAGATGAATCCAATAATTGTCATTGCCTCCGTCAGGATATCCGGCACACTTCGAACATGTTCTCCGCCCTTCTCTGGGACAACGACGGAACGCTCGTCGACACGGAACCACTCTACGTGGAGGCGATGCAGGCGAGCCTCGCAACGGTAGACATCCCTTTCACAGAGCAAGACTACGTCCACCATATGAACGTCGGTGGGGATTTCTTTGAGGCGGCAGTGCAGCGAGGGTACGCACCGAAGGATATCGCCGGGCTCAAGCTCAAGAGAAATGCGTTCTACACATCTCTCCTCAGAGACAACGTTCCGATTATCGACGGAGTTATAGAAACGCTGAATGTGCTCTTCGGGAAATTTCGGATGGGCATCGTCTCGAGCAGCCGCAGAGAGCACCTCGACATCATCATGGAGAGAACGGGGCTGCGAAAATACTTCGAATTTGTCATCGCGCGGGAAGATTTCGTAAAAGGAAAACCGCATCCGGAAGCCTTTCTCCTCGGTCTTTCGACATTCGATCTTCCCGCTTCTTCCTGTCTTGCCATCGAAGATTCCGGCCGTGGAGTGATTTCGGCCAAGACTGCCGGACTTGCCTGCGTTGCGATCCCGCAGGGGATTTCAAAGAACAATGATTTCTCTGGAGCGGACAAAGTGCTGAATAATGTTCGGGAACTGCCGGGGTTCCTCGGACTGTCATAATATCTGGGATTTCAATGAAATGATTATTCTTCTCTCTATGATAGAGATATGCCTGTCAATTATGATAATTTCGGCTTACAGGAGAATATCTGTATCTGGGACAATGTGAGTTATGATGGAAAGGATGATGCTTCGGCAGTCGAACAATCCCAAAGATCGGCTTCTTGGTTCATAGACAGACAACATAGTGCCCCACGAATGCAGTACTGCGAAATCCTGACCATCGTTAGCGATGCATCAGCGCAAGTATTCGTTCTTCTCACGCTCACACTGATGGCAGATTCTGCAGGAAGAGAGTACTGGGATGGTCGAATAATAGGGAACAACAATGACATCGTTATGGGAAAAAGCGCACAGAATGCTCTCGCTCTACTTAATGAGGAAGTCGCAATCGGAGGTGTGCGGTGTTCTCCGGATGAAGATGATTCAGCTTCCCTTATCGAAGTCGTCTCCCCCGATCGAAAGCGCCTGTTTCCCATGCAAGAAGAACTCGATACTCTCACCTAAAGAATACCCCCTTCGTCACCGGATCCACGAGCACGGAATTCATCGGTCCTTTGTAGACTCCGCTCAAGTACAGCCCATCCACGTTGACTTCGTGCAGTAACAGAAGACCCGGTGCAAGGGCAGGATCATCCGTCACCACGTACATCGCCTCTGCGATCTTGGGGACCCGCATGATGCGCGACAGCGACTCCGGGAAGACATTGTAGGCATTCATGTATGCCACATTGGCGTTGGAGTAGACCGAGATGATTCCGGGATTTTGGGCGAGGACGAATCGCATGGCATCGCGGTAGGAGAGTTTCCAATAGTCGTACGGCACCAATCCGGAAACAAAACTTGAAGGCAGTGAGAAGTACGCGAATTGGAACGGGTGGTTGCGCACCATCCAGATGCCCGTCGAGAGAATTTGACCACTGATAGCAACGATGATCGCGGTGGCGAGGACAGTCGACCACAACCCCCCCAATACCTTCGCTCGTGAGAGACCCGATCGAATCCCCGTCACTGCCAGAAGAAGGAATGCGGGGTAGATGAAGAAGACATGCCGCCACTCATTGTAGATACCAGCTCCCGTAATGATGATGGAGAAGATGGGAAGGAAGAACCATCCTAGAAAGAGTAAGGCATCGCTGTGTTCGGTAAACCAACGACGTGGATGCATCAAAAAGGCAATACAGAGCGAAAAGCACCCCAGAAGAAAGAAGACCGTATACATCAGCGGTACGGTTGCCGTGATCCATACAGGAATGTAGAACCACGGAATATTTGCATACAGGTGACCGAGGAACATCGCAGAACCGTTGATGTGGCCCATGTACCGGTACGCCTCCAGAAAATGTGCGAGGGGCTGGTCCCAGAGGAATGGCCAGAAAACAATCGTTGCGAAGGCAAGTGATAAGAAATACAGGACGAGGAGAACGCATTGCCGAAAGCGGTCGGAGGACAGATGCCCTTGCTGTTGCGTCACTGTATGAAGGAAGAAATAGAGCACGGTGATCACAGGGATGATGAGCGCTGGCATCCGCAAAGCTAGCGCCAAAGCAGAAAAGACACTGTGCAGAAGCATACGGCCGACCGTCGGACGTTCCGCGAACCGCACGAGGGAGAACATGCTTGCGGTGAAGAAGGCGAGCATGGGGAGATCACGGGAATTGTAAAAGGACTGGGCGAAAAGACGCGGCGTAAGAACGAAGAGAAGACAGCAAAGCAACGCCCACCAGGAACTGCGGAAGTGTCTTCGCGCAAGAAGATACAGCATCACGACCCCGAAGAACGTGATGAGGAAAACCACGAAATGCTGGATGTAGACGTGAAGATATTCGGTTGCCGGATGCTCCCCAGGGAAAAAAAATTGCTGTACGATATAGATTGGAAGTTCCACCGAAGTCCCATGGAACCGCCAGCCCTCATTCGTCGGCCAATCTGTTCCCAGGAAAACATAGCGAAAGACATCCCGACCGAGGGAATCCATCGTTCCCTCGTCCACGGCAATTCCGAAACTGCGGAAGCTCGCAACACCCACAAAAAAGTAGAGCGCGAAGAACGCACCGACAAACCAGCGGGGATGAATGTTTCGAATCCGCAAGATCAGAGAAGTCATCATCGAGACGAGAAGAATCAATACAGCCAATGGAGTATAACAAAGAACCGATATGGAAGAGAATGATGCATCATCTCCTACTCCTTGCAGCACTTTCCATCGAGCCCGGCATCATGGAGTGCCATGGACCGGATGAGCTTGGCCTGACGCTGCTCCAGCTCCTCGAGACGAACGATCAGGGAGAAGACGATGAAGGAGAGGATGCCGAGGAAACTGATGACGAGAGCATTCTGGCGATCTTTGAATCCAGTCACCAATGTCAGCCAATCGAGAACAGATGGGAAGAGTGCGATGACCGCGATGGCCAACCAAAAAAGTGACCACAGGAAGCCCTCCCAGATCGTCTTCTTCTGCTTGGCAACCAAGCTCCACGCATACATCAGAGCAACGAGCGAGATGATCGGCGTGATGATTTGATACGGAGTGATGGGCATCGTGGAAAAAGTATAGCCGAGGGATGCGCAGGAAAGCTATGGATCGTATGGTCATGAGAGAATTTCACGAAAAACTGCTTCCTGCCTCGATGAGGAATTGTCCACGCAAGACAGTCCTGAATTGTGTATTCTATCCGCAATGCATCTTTCATTCTCCCGCATAATCCAGTGGATAACGGCCGTAGTCCTCGCGATCGCCAGCCTGAAATGCGTCGCGCTGCTCTGGCATGTTTCGGCGCTGGAAGCGGGGGGCAGTGTCAATGATGACTATCAAGCATTCGTAGTGGTGGCGAGGGGAATTTTGAATGGGCTGAAACCGTACGCAGATCTCTTCGATGCACGACCTCCCGGGACATTCCTCATCGTTACCCTCTCGCTCGCTCTCACCAATGGGGAGAAGATTGCGACTATTCTGCAGATCACTACGCTCCTCATGCTTCCGCTGCTCCTCGCAGGATATGCCCTGATGATGAACCGTGAGCACCGGAGACTCGATCGCTTCTCTCTTACAGCACTCGCCTTCCTGCTCGGGACGATGCTGGCTCTTCTCTTGGAACAACGTGCCGGCGCCCTGCAGTCGGAAGCTTTCGGGTCTCTCTTTGGATGTCTTTTCGCACTCCTAGCGGTTTGGTCGCTGGATCATCGCATGCCCCGCACTCTCCTGATACTCTCCGCCATCTTTCTGATGTTCTGCGTTGGCATCAAGGAGCCGTTTCTCTTCACCATGATCGCCATAGCACTCATGGTGTTCCCCGGAGTGAAACAATGGAACACATACTTCCTGCTTCCACTGCTCATCGCCATAGTCGCAGGAATCGTTCTTCTCGCCATGATCGGCTGGTTCGTCCCCTTCGTGCACATCTACCTGCCCGCTGTGTTCAATATGCAGATCATTGATATCCATGAACCGGTGTTCTTGCGGGGATGGAATACCTTGAGACTATTCCGCAACCTCACGACCCACTCCTTTCAGCCGTATTTCGGATACCTCCTCATCCTGCTCTGGGCGATGCTGTCGTCGATCCCGGAACGATGGAGCACCGTGGGTGCGGTCGTTTCTGCCTTCCTCTGGCTGTTTTCCGCCCTACTCCTCAATGCATTCTGGGGAATCGGCGTACTCCTCCTCTCCTTTCTCAACAACGACGCGCTCCCCGCATACTTCGTGGATATCCTTACGGTGCTCAGTCCCCTCCACGTCGATCCGTCTCTCCTCTTCATAATGCTTTGCATCATTCCGGTGATCGCCTACGGATTCATACTGTATTATGTGCAACACACTGATGCGCTCCGTGTCTCTTTGAAGAAACTCGTGCTTTCCCTTCTCGTGATCGTTCTGGTCATGACAGCTGTCGCACTATCCGGGAACTTCAATCACTATCACTACGCATTTCCCATTCCCTTCTTCTTCGCACTCCTTCTCCTTTTCGTGCGCTTCGCTAGCCAGAGTCCGCAAAGAAGATTCATCATCATCTCCGTCGCGCTCCTCTCTCTCCTGTCCATATTCACGACAGTCATCCCATCCTCGGTGGATACCTATCTGCAATCGAACTACCAACTCAACGAAATGACCAACCGCAATGAAGCAGCGGCATTCGATGGACTCCTTGATCACTGCAGCGTCGACCGGTACTTCTCCGTTGGTACACATCGCTTCCTCGCATACGCAAGACATGTGCCGATAGGCCCAATGACCTACCTCGGACCCCATCTCTATTTCTATGATCAGACCACCGACAACTTGAAAATGTATGCCCAAGTCATCGCGATACCCAGAGATTCCCCAATCCTTCATCCGGAAGAACAGTGGATCTCCACACACTTCACCCCCGCACTTCCCCCGTGCACGAAAGGACTTCCGCTTCCGGAGCATGTGCGACTGCTATTCCGGAACGATGAACGCGCGCAAGCGTTTGGCAAATTATAAGAGGAACCTCTGAAAAACTCTTCAGCATGTCATGGTGAGCCGTGTCGAACCATGACTCGAAGTCAGAGCCCAATTTGTCGCAGTTCGATGCTTCGACCTGCTCAGCACAGACTCGGCTCACTGTAACAAATTGGCAATTGTTCAGAGGTTCCAAGAATCATTTCGAACACTTTGAAATACGGTTCCCAGCCCTCACCGCAGAAACGACCTCAACAGAATTTTCAACGCCGTTTTCACCCCATTCGCGAATGACTGTCCTTTTGCCAGCGTGTACTCGGAATACAGGACTTTGATGGGCACCTGAGCCATGCGCCATCGTCGCTGAACTGTCTCACGGACAAGCTCGGTGCAGTATTCGAACCCCCGCATGCGAATATCCACTTCAGCGACGGCACGGGGACCGAATACTTTGAAGCCGCACTGGCTGTCGGTCACCCACCGGCCGGTGACGGCGAAGGTGACGATATTGCCAATGCCATTGAAGATGCGACGGATGAGCGGAATGTGATTCCGCCGCTTGCCTTGCCTGTCCTGAACTTTTCGAACGGAAGCCGCACTGAAGGAGCCAAAGCGATTGGCGAAGACGATGTCCGCTTCGTCTGCGAGAACAGGCTTGAGCAAATGTGGAATATCCCCCGGATCATGCTGCTCGTCCGCATCGAGCGTGACGATGACGTCGGCCTTCAACGCACGAGCAGCGTCGATGCCGGTCATGGTTGCTGCTCCTGCTCCGCAGTTCTCCCGATGTCGAAGGACAAGCGCCCCCTGCTGCTCAGCAGCTATCCCCGTGCCATCCGTCGAACCATCATCCACAACGATCACCTGATCCACATAACGTACAGTCGCCTGAACCACGGACACGATGCGTCCGGCTTCATTGTAGGCGGGGATGACGGCAATGATACGCATGACCGGAGTGTAGCGGAACAAATGAAACGTAGGACAGGAATATTCCTGTCCTACGTTTCATTTGTTCCGCATGTCGCTTTGTCCCAGCTTTCAGCAACATCCACAAAAAAACTCTCAAGGAAGAACAACATACGCAATCCCCGCATCCGTATCGTTGACGACAATCTTCATCCCAAGTCCCTGCGTATTCACAAAGCCCACGAACTCATTCACCTTCTGATGAAGGGACCCTTGGGGATCTTTCTCAATAGTTGCGGTATTCGTATCGAAGACCATCGAATGGAAGCCGAGCGCCTGTAATCTCTGCAGTGTTTTCTTGGCATCCTTCTCCGAGAAAAGACAATGGAAGAAATCGAGCTGGTTATCCGTGATACCAATGACTTCGAGATTCCGTGGAATGAAATACGGCATGAATGTACCCATCCGATAGAGATAGGGGCGAGCAGGATTTGCCTTATTGAGCGAGAGCACCTCATTGGCGATGTCATCGTAGTGCGAGACCGTACGTTCTTGGAGAGTGGCTGCACTGACTTTGCCGAAGGTGTATTCGATGAGATTGCGTTGCGTCTCGAATTGCCAGAAGCGATTGCCAAAGGCAATGAAGAGGGAGATAATGATCAACACACCTGCAACGATGCGGTTCAAGACATCCGGTGCGCGAGAAACAAGGGCTTCGAGTCCAACGACGAGTCCGAAGAATACTCCTATGCCGTACCAGGGAATGCCGTTCCCGAGGAGTACCCATTCCAGCAACATGAACCCTGTTCCACAGGTGAGCCACAGGAGCCACTTGCCTTTGCGCCTCCAGAAGAAGGGAAGGAGGAACAAGAGCGGAATCAGGAGAAGAGCCGGAGTGGTCGTCACGTAGTATCCCTGGGAATCGATATTCATCACGGTCCGCCAGGGAAGAGTGACGTAGTGACGCCAACCATTGCTGAATCCCCAGTAACGATCGAGCTCCTCCGTCGTGCCGGTGGACTGGCACATCTTGGGGTCTACTCTGAGCTCAACCGGAAGAGAACGGTAGGGTCTCTCGCCACCACCGGAAATAGCTCCGCTGACGTCGAATATCGGATTAAAAGTATTCGGAACGCCCAGTGCCAAACGGGGAATGATATTGCCGGAGAGGATGTTATTGCGAATGATCCAGGGGGAGATGGCCAAGGCAAAACCGGCTCCGAAGACGAAGAGGGAGAGAAGAACCAGCTTGAGACGCTGCGGCCGAAGAAAGCCAGCAATCGCAATGCACAGGACACCGATGATAATGAGGGCCAGTGCCATCTGCTGTGCACTCACCACTGCCACTCCGAAAGCACGATACAACGTCCCCTCGACGCCCAGAGCGCCCTGCACGATGAACAGGGCAAGGGAGAGGAATACCGCGCCGATGAACGCCGGCCACAGCAGCATACTTCCGAAGATGATCGTGACGATGCCCATGGCCACCATGATTTCCGTCGGCTTCATCGCGAAACCGAAACCGATGAAGACACCAGCCAGTGCCAAAAAGCGCAGAGGAGATGGGGGGAGCTGGTCTTCGTCCTCCTCCGTGGAGGTGGCAACAGGAAAGAGCGCAAGAAACGCACTGATAATCCCGAGCACGCCCATCGTGAACACCGCATTATCGATCTTCATATCCGCGAAGGAGAAGTGACCGACGAGTGGAAGACTGTAGTAGAGGAGTGCTGCAAGCAGCCCATGCCGTTTCCCGAGGAAGAGCTGGCAGAACGCGAAAATGGCACCGATGGCGAGCAAGCCCGCCGTCCAGTTCACCATCATTGATGCTGTGGCTCCGAAGATGCTCTTGTACCCGAAGAGGAGGAATCCGAGGGACGTAAGGTACTCCCACTGGAACGAGGGCATGGAGAAGATCGCCGCACCGTAGCTCACCATCAGACGTGGCCGATTGAGATAGCTCCCCAGATCATCCCATCCGATCGGAAAGGGACGGACGACGGTAAGGAAGTTGAGAGCGAGATAGGAGAGAAGGAGCCACGTGAGGAGGGTCGGGAGATGAAACCAGTGATGCGTGCGCTCCTCCCCAGGCTCACAGATTTTCCGGATCCAGTAGAGCGCGTGGCGGTAGCCGATCACCGGAAGCAGGACGACCAGTCCCAAGGCCACCGGCACAATGAGGATGTGCATCACCGCAATGGTCCAGAGGAGAGCGATCCACACACACGCACCCAGCCCGGCGCTCAGTACAGCCTCCCCGATCAGCGGAAGCGGCGGAAGCTTGAAACGGGAAAGGACCAGTCTGCCGGCGATGAGGAGCTGGAAGAGGAGAACGAGAACGAAGAGGAGCGGTGGAAGAACCCGCGTGAAGAACGAGCCCTGAATGCAGGCCATGGAATACTGAAAGACCTTCGCATCGCCGAGAGCAAGGTCCGTCGGCTCGAGACATCCGCGCTCCTTGAGACCGTTAAAGTTTTCCTGAAGAGATTGGAAGACGGGTGCGGCGACATCGCTGTACACGGATGCCGTCGGCTCCACGACCTGCCGCAGCGACATATTGCCGACAGTGAGATCACTCAGAGACGTATAGAGAAGCCACAGGAGAACGATACCGGCAAGGAGAATGCCAACTGGTCGGATGCGCATGGTCCAGCCCGTCCCCAGACCGGTGGAGATGACCTTCCACACGAGAAATGCTGCGTAGAGAATGACGGAGATTAGTGCATAGGTGAGGAACGGTGCGGCACGAACGATCGTATGCAGAAGAGAAGGAAAGAGTGCCTGGAGTCCGCAGGAAACAAGGTGATCCGTGCAGTTCTGCGATCGCAAACCTTCGAGCGCCACCTGGGGCAGGAGCACCGTGGCATGATAGGGAATACCGAGGTACTGCAACGTCATCCACACTCCGTAGGTGAGGAGACTGAGCAGGAGAAAAATCGAGAGAATCTGGATCGTGCGCTTCTGCATGGGGCTTCATCCTACCGGAAGGAAAGGATGAAGAACAATCGAATACGCAGCGGAGAGCTTAAGCTGTTCGCTATACTTTGGTACTCGAAAAAGAATCAACCATTCAATCAGAATAGCAATTATGGCGCATGTAATACCCGATGCATCCAAGCAGAGAATATCCTCCGTTCTTCCGCAGACACTTTAAGAAAATATCGAGTGGTTGTCGCAGTAACACTCTCCACGGCGCCGGGGAGATCTGATGCAGCGAATTTCGTCTTACCGAAGAGCGCAGCATGTGTGCAAACTCCCGTCTTGAGTTCTTCAACATCTTGCCTTGACCGGGCGGCGGAAGCCTTCGAAGAAAGATGGCTGGCTCCATTGTGCCTTTCCTTGAATTCCGTTTCCAATTTCTGCAGAGCTAACTGCACTCGTCGAAGCTGCCGAACCGCTTCCTCGGCTGCATACAAATCAGCATCACCATCCGTCTCGGCCTGTGCTTCCTGCTTCGCTCCTTCTTTCATCGTTCGCATCTTATAAAGATTCATCGCAAAGTCAATAATAATTGTCATGCCGAAGTTGCAGAAAAACAGAAGACCATAAGAAAGAAGGTTTATACTAATTTTCCATCACAAGTGATTCCTGCGCTCTCCCCTCGCTCTCCATGCCACTTAACCTCACCGAAGTCCGCACGCAATTCCCCTTCCTCCGAGAAAAGGGCATTGTCTATCTCGATTCCGCGGCATCGGCGCAGAAACCGGAGGCAGTCATAACGGCAATGGATGTATTTCTGCGGGAGGACTTTAGCAATGTCCACCGCGGTATGTATCCCCGTTCCGAGCGCGCGACGAAGGCCTATGAAGATGCTCGGGAAACGATGCAGCATTTTTTCGGCGCTGCGCACAGTGATGAAATTGTTTTTACGAAGAACGCGACCGAAGCAATCAACCTCGTTGCACGAAGCTGGGGAAAATCAACACTGAAGAAAAATGATGTTGTCGTTCTGTCCATCCTGGAACACCACAGCAACATCGTCCCGTGGCTGCAGCTCAAAGAGCAAATCGGCATCGAGCTTCAATGGGTGAAGATCGATGAACAAGGACAATGGGACATGGACCATCTGAAAAGTATTCTGAAAACCCACCGCGTGAAGCTCGTCACCGTCACCGGGCAGAGCAATGTGACTGGGGTACGGCCACCGTTGAAAGAAATCATCGAAGAGAGCCACAATACCGGAGCCCTCGTCTGCATCGATGCCGCACAACTCGCCGCGCATCACCCGATCGATGTCGTACAACTGGATTGTGACTTTTTAGCTATTACAGGGCACAAAATTTATGGACCAACGGGAGTTGGCGTGCTCTATGGTAAGCGAAAATTGCTCGCGGCGATGCCTCCATTCCTCGGTGGCGGCATGATGATCCGTGAAGTGAAGAAGAGCGGATTTCTTCCTGCCGATGCCCCGGAGAAATTCGAAGCGGGAACACCGCCGATCGTGGAAGCCGTCGGCCTCGCAGCCGCTATACACTGGCTCGGGCAATATTCGTGGAACGACATCGAGGAGCATGAATCTCGTCTTCTAAAGGTTGCGCATGAAACACTCGAAGACATCTCAGGATTACACATCCTTGGACACATCGAAGAAAAAACTAATAACCAACAACTAACAACTATGAACTTATCATCCGGCTGCCTCAGCTTCACCATCGACGGAATCCATCCTCATGATCTCTGCGATCTCCTTGGGGAAGAGAATATCTGCCTCCGCGCCGGCCACCACTGCGCACAACCTCTGCATGATCATTTAGGAATAGCAGCTTCGGCACGTCTCTCTTTCGGGATCTATACTACGGAGGAGGAAGTGCAGATGGTGGGCCCGGCAATAGTACGAGCCATGAAGCGATTACAGGGTGAATCGAATAGTCGAGTAACGGAATAACCGAATATCGGAATATCAGGAATACCTATCAGGCCTCTATAACCTCTTTCCTCACCTCTCAAGCCTCCGCATGGACTTATACGCCGAACACATCCTCGAGCACTTCCGCAGTCCCCGTCGCAAATCCCTCCTGCCGCATCCCACCGTGGAACGGGAAGAAGTGAATGCGAGCTGCGGCGATACACTCACTCTGCAGCTCTCCTTCAAGAAAGACACCGTTTCGTCGGTCGGTTGGGATGGCACGGGATGTGCCGTGAGCCAGGCCGGCATGTCGATGCTCGCGGAGACTCTCACAGGCAAGACCCTCGCAGAGCTCGAGACCATGCAGCCCAAGGATATGCGCATAATCCTGGGAGTGCCGATCTCAGCCCGCCGCCTCAAGTGTGCACTCCTGCCGCTCCTGGCTCTGCGCAATGCCCTGCGACAGCAGAAGAAAGAGCCACCGCTCACCTGGGCGGAAATCGTGGAGGAGGACGAAGAGAGAGAAACCGTGGAGCTGATTCGCGAGAGCAGAAAGGGAAAGGGCAAGCATTCGGTTCCTTTTGAAACTTGGGCGAAAAATCGCTGACGTATACGTCATGACATTTCACTCCGTGCCCTACACCACTCAAAATTGTACTGAGGATTGCTTGTCGTTCGCTCAGAGATCCATATACTCCCGCCAGCCACAAGCCGCCGTAGCTCCCCACTTCGCCCTCCGGGCTACGCGGGGCAGGCAGGGGCAGATCATTCGATTCTCCGATTGTTACAAGCCGCCGTAGCTCAGGGGTAGAGCATCTCCATGGTAAGGAGAGGGTCATCGGTTCAAATCCGATCGGCGGCTCCAGCCTACGCGAAGCGTAGGCTGCCGGACGAAGCGTTGCGCGCGTAGTCCGGCTTCTCGCCTGTTGTGTTGCTTCGCTTCGGCTGGCAGGCCATCAAGTGCGAAGGAAGGTAGACAGTCCTAACCTGCAATATTTTTCGTTCATTCTGACTGGTTTTACGTGCCCTTACCTCTGGTACTATTCCTCTATGACATCATACCCTCGGTTAAATCAGATCGTACAATCCCTACGTGCAGCTCTCAGACTCGATCTTGGGGCACTCATCATCAGCGGTACCGTGCTCTTCGTCTGCTCGCTTCTCTATATGTGGTCATTCGAGATGGACCGCGAGCCCGGTGGATATTTCAACGGACCGATGACCTACAATGAGATAGTTCCACCCGCGCTCTTGCTGATCTCAGGCATCCTCTTTCTTCTCCTCATTATTATCTGCAGTCTGTACGTCCGTATCCAGCCGTTCGAACCATCCACCATTCAACGACGAAGTAAACAAACCCTCATTACGACCTTCATCTTTTCGCTGTTCACCATACTCCTGTCACCGACTTCACAATACATCGGACACAAGTCCTGGGATTTCAGAGACACTACACTCATTGGCGCATCACCTATTCCCATCAAAACCATCGAAGATTTCGTCACTATCGTTGTATATGTATTGATTGTTACTGGTCTTGTAACGCTTGTGTACTCCATCGGTTTGCGATTGGGCCTCACATATGCCGATAGCCTGAATGGAAAATTGCGAAAGGTGAAACGCAGCAGGTACTATCATGTCATCGGTGCAATGGGAATGCTTTCTGGTGCCGTACTGTTTGTATGTCTGCTCAACAGCAAATCTTTCTTCGGACTCTATCCGCTCCTCATCGTACTGTCGCCGCTGATCGATCATTTCAGTGTCTTTTCGTGGATACCTCTCTATTCATTGTGGTCAACAGAGATCGTCATATCTATTCCCTTTCTGCTTACTGGGACAGCAATCGGTCTTCTGATTGCACAGTGGACAGACCAGGGGCGAAGGAATCTTCAGAATCATCTGACGTAATTGCGCGAGGACATCACTCCACCAGCGCCCCCAGATCCAGCGTCTCATTCACCGCGACCTGCGTGACGAATTCCGTATCGTGACTCACGAGGATCATCCCGCCTTCGTACCGGTTCAGCGCATCGGCGATCACCGGCAGGTGGCGGAAATTGATGTGGTTGGTCGGCTCATCGAGAATCAGGAGTGAAGGCTTTTGCAGGGTGAACCGCGCGAAGCACAGCAGCCCCTTTAGCCCTTCGGAGAGCGATCCCGCCGTTGCCTTGAGTTTGTCGCCGGGGAGGAGAAAGCGCGCAGCGGTGGCGTAGATGAACTGCTTATCGGGTTTCTCCATTTCCTGCTCCAGGATTTCGTAGACGGTTTTGTCCATCGGCAATCCCGAGAAGTCCTGCCGGTAGTAGCCCACCTTCACACCCTCGGCGATCGTTGCCCCTTTCTCTTTGCCATTGGCCAGGGCTTCCAGGAGGGAGCTCTTGCCGATGCCATTGGGACCGGTGATGAGGAGGCGACGGCCGTTGTGAATGAGTACTTCCACCTTCTTCTTCACGGGCTTATGCTCATCCATGACGGTCACAGACTTGATGGAAACGAGGGGTTTGGGGAAGGCCACGGAATCGATGGAGAATGCGTTGAGTGTGTGATCGTCACGGCGGACTTCCACTTTGTTCTCCTCCGCTTCTTCGACATTGGTGCGCATCTTGCTGGCGAGTCTGCGCATCTTGCCACCCTTGTGCGAGAAGAAGTTGATCTTCTCCTTCTGACTAATGATCGCCTTCTCCATCCGCGCGTTCTGCCGCTGCTCACGCTCGATCTGCGCCTCGATCTCCGCGACGACGTCGTAGTAATCCCCCACGTACTGCATCACCGTGTGCGTATAGGAATCGAGGTGGAGCACCCCATGGGTGAAGCAATTGAGGAAGGCGGCATCGTGCGAAATGACGATACAAGTCTTCTCATACATCATGAGAAAGGTCGTCAAATGGTCAATTCCCGCACTATCGAGATTATTGGTCGGCTCATCGAGCAGGAGGATATCCGGCTCCTGGATCAGAGCAAACGCCAAGAGCAACCGCGCCTTCTGACCGCCGGAGAATGCGGATAATTTCTTATCGAGCGGGGCCACCAGATTCACGACATCCAGCACTTTGGCAATGGAACGTTCGATATCAAATTTTTTCTCGGTGAACGCACTCTCGAAGAACGCACGCACCGTCTTCTGCAGATCTTCATGCGCAATCACCTGCTTCGCGATGCATCGCGAAGCAGGTGATTGCGCATGAAGATCTGCAGAAGACGGTGCGTGCGTTCTTCGAGAGTGCGTTCACCGAGAAAAAATTTGATATCGAACGTTCCATTGCCAAAGTGCTGGATGTCGTGAATCTGGTGGCCCCGCTCGATAAGAAATTATCCGCATTCTCCGGCGGTCAGAAGGCGCGGTTGCTCTTGGCGTTTGCTCTGATCCAGGAGCCGGATATCCTCCTGCTCGATGAGCCGACCAATAATCTCGATAGTGCGGGAATTGACCATTTGACGACCTTTCTCATGATGTATGAGAAGACTTGTATCGTCATTTCGCACGATGCCGCCTTCCTCAATTGCTTCACCCATGGGGTGCTCCACCTCGATTCCTATACGCACACGGTGATGCAGTACGTGGGGGATTACTACGACGTCGTCGCGGAGATCGAGGCGCAGATCGAGCGTGAGCAGCGGCAGAACGCGCGGATGGAGAAGGCGATCATTAGTCAGAAGGAGAAGATCAACTTCTTCTCGCACAAGGGTGGCAAGATGCGCAGACTCGCCAGCAAGATGCGCACCAATGTCGAAGAAGCGGAGGAGAACAAAGTGGAAGTCCGCCGTGACGATCACACACTCAACGCATTCTCCATCGATTCCGTGGCCTTCCCCAAACCCCTCGTTTCCATCAAGTCTGTGACCGTCATGGATGAGCATAAGCCCGTGAAGAAGAAGGTGGAAGTACTCATTCACAACGGCCGTCGCCTCCTCATCACCGGTCCCAATGGCATCGGCAAGAGCTCCCTCCTGGAAGCCCTGGCCAATGGCAAAGAGAAAGGGGCAACGATCGCCGAGGGTGTGAAGGTGGGCTACTACCGGCAGGACTTCTCGGGATTGCCGATGGACAAAACCGTCTACGAAATCCTGGAGCAGGAAATGGAGAAACCCGATAAGCAGTTCATCTACGCCACCGCTGCGCGCTTTCTCCTCCCCGGCGACAAACTCAAGGCAACGGCGGGATCGCTCTCCGAAGGGCTAAAGGGGCTGCTGTGCTTCGCGCGGTTCACCCTGCAAAAGCCTTCACTCCTGATTCTCGATGAGCCGACCAACCACATCAATTTCCGCCACCTGCCGGTGATCGCCGATGCGCTGAACCGGTACGAAGGCGGGATGATCCTCGTGAGTCACGATACGGAATTCGTCACGCAGGTCGCGGTGAATGAGACGCTGGATCTGGGGGCGCTGGTGGAGTGATGTCCTCGCGCAATTACGTCAGATGATTCTGAAGATTCCTTCGCCCCTGGTCTGTCCACTGTGCAATCAGAAGACCGATTGCTGTCCCAGTAAGCAGAAAGGGAATAGATATGACGATCTCTGTTGACCACAATGAATAGAGAGGTATCCACGAAAAGACACTGAAATGATCGATCAGCGGCGACAGTACGATGAGGAGCGGATAGAGTCCGAAGAAAGATTTGCTGTTGAGCAGACATACAAACAGTACGGCACCAGAAAGCATTCCCATTGCACCGATGACATGATAGTACCTGCTGCGTTTCACCTTTCGCAATTTTCCATTCAGGCTATCGGCATATGTGAGGCCCAATCGCAAACCGATGGAGTACACAAGCGTTACAAGACCAGTAACAATCAATACATATACAACGATAGTGACGAAATCTTCGATGGTTTTGATGGGAATAGGTGATGCGCCAATGAGTGTAGTGTCTCTGAAATCCCAGGACTTGTGTCCGATGTATTGTGAAGTCGGTGACAGGAGTATGGTGAACAGCGAAAAGATGAAGGTCGTAATGAGGGTTTGTTTACTTCGTCGTTGAATGGTGGATGGTTCGAACGGCTGGATACGGACGTACAGACTGCAGATAATAATGAGGAGAAGAAAGAGGATGCCTGAGATCAGCAAGAGCGCGGGTGGAACTATCTCATTGTAGGTCATCGGTCCGTTGAAATATCCACCGGGCTCGCGGTCCATCTCGAATGACCACATATAGAGAAGCGAGCAGACGAAGAGCACGGTACCGCTGATGATGAGTGCCCCAAGATCGAGTCTGAGAGCTGCACGTAGGGATTGTACGATCTGATTTAACCGAGGGTATGATGTCATAGAGGAATAGTACCAGAGGTAAGGGCACGTAAAACCAGTCAGAATGAACGAAAAATATTGCAGGTTAGGACTGTCTACCTTCCTTCGCACTTGATGGCCTGCCAGCCGAAGCGAAGCAACACAACAGGCGAGAAGCCGGACTACGCGCGCAACGCTTCGTCCGGCAGCCTACGCTTCGCGTAGGCTGGAGCCGCCGATCGGATTTGAACCGATGACCCTCTCCTTACCATGGAGATGCTCTACCCCTGAGCTACGGCGGCTTGTAACAATCGGAGAATCGAATGATCTGCCCCTGCCTGCCCCGCGTAGCCCGGAGGGCGAAGTGGGGAGCTACGGCGGCTTGTGGCTGGCGGGAGTATATGGATCTCTGAGCGAACGACAAGCAATCCTCAGTACAATTTTGAGTGGTGTAGGGCACGGAGTGAAATGTCATGACGTATACGTCAGCGATTTTTCGCCCAAGTTTCAAAAGGAACCGAATGCTTGCCCTTTCCCTTTCTGCTCTCGCGAATCAGCTCCACGGTTTCTCTCTCTTCGTCCTCCTCCACGATTTCCGCCCAGGTGAGCGGTGGCTCTTTCTTCTGCTGTCGCAGGGCATTGCGCAGAGCCAGGAGCGGCAGGAGTGCACACTTGAGGCGGCGGGCTGAGATCGGCACTCCCAGGATTATGCGCATATCCTTGGGCTGCATGGTCTCGAGCTCTGCGAGGGTCTTGCCTGTGAGAGTCTCCGCGAGCATCGACATGCCGGCCTGGCTCACGGCACATCCCGTGCCATCCCAACCGACCGACGAAACGGTGTCTTTCTTGAAGGAGAGCTGCAGAGTGAGTGTATCGCCGCAGCTCGCATTCACTTCTTCCCGTTCCACGGTGGGATGCGGCAGGAGGGATTTGCGACGGGGACTGCGGAAGTGCTCGAGGATGTGTTCGGCGTATAAGTCCATGCGGAGGCTTGAGAGGTGAGGAAAGAGGTTATAGAGGCCTGATAGGTATTCCTGATATTCCGATATTCGGTTATTCCGTTACTCGACTATTCGATTCACCCTGTAATCGCTTCATGGCTCGTACTATTGCCGGGCCCACCATCTGCACTTCCTCCTCCGTAGTATAGATCCCGAAAGAGAGACGTGCCGAAGCTGCTATTCCTAAATGATCATGCAGAGGTTGTGCGCAGTGGTGGCCGGCGCGGAGGCAGATATTCTCTTCCCCAAGGAGATCGCAGAGATCATGAGGATGGATTCCGTCGATGGTGAAGCTGAGGCAGCCGGATGATAAGTTCATAGTTGTTAGTTGTTGGTTATTAGTTTTTTCTTCGATGTGTCCAAGGATGTGTAATCCTGAGATGTCTTCGAGTGTTTCATGCGCAACCTTTAGAAGACGAGATTCATGCTCCTCGATGTCGTTCCACGAATATTGCCCGAGCCAGTGTATAGCGGCTGCGAGGCCGACGGCTTCCACGATCGGCGGTGTTCCCGCTTCGAATTTCTCCGGGGCATCGGCAGGAAGAAATCCGCTCTTCTTCACTTCACGGATCATCATGCCGCCACCGAGGAATGGAGGCATCGCCGCGAGCAATTTTCGCTTACCATAGAGCACGCCAACTCCCGTTGGTCCATAAATTTTGTGCCCTGTAATAGCTAAAAAGTCACAATCCAGTTGTACGACATCGATCGGGTGATGCGCGGCGAGTTGTGCGGCATCGATGCAGACGAGGGCTCCGGTATTGTGGCTCTCTTCGATGATTTCTTTCAACGGTGGCCGTACCCCAGTCACATTGCTCTGCCCGGTGACGGTGACGAGCTTCACGCGGTGGGTTTTCAGAATACTTTTCAGATGGTCCATGTCCCATTGTCCTTGTTCATCGATCTTCACCCATTGAAGCTCGATGCCGATTTGCTCTTTGAGCTGCAGCCACGGGACGATGTTGCTGTGGTGTTCCAGGATGGACAGAACGACAACATCATTTTTCTTCAGTGTTGATTTTCCCCAGCTTCGTGCAACGAGGTTGATTGCTTCGGTCGCGTTCTTCGTAAAAACAATTTCATCACTGTGCGCAGCGCCGAAAAAATGCTGCATCGTTTCCCGAGCATCTTCATAGGCCTTCGTCGCGCGCTCGGAACGGGGATACATACCGCGGTGGACATTGCTAAAGTCCTCCCGCAGAAATACATCCATTGCCGTTATGACTGCCTCCGGTTTCTGCGCCGATGCCGCGGAATCGAGATAGACAATGCCCTTTTCTCGGAGGAAGGGGAATTGCGTGCGGACTTCGGTGAGGTTAAGTGGCATGGAGAGCGAGGGGAGAGCGCAGGAATCACTTGTGATGGAAAATTAGTATAAACCTTCTTTCTTATGGTCTTCTGTTTTTCTGCAACTTCGGCATGACAATTATTATTGACTTTGCGATGAATCTTTATAAGATGCGAACGATGAAAGAAGGAGCGAAGCAGGAAGCACAGGCCGAGACGGATGGTGATGCTGATTTGTATGCAGCCGAGGAAGCGGTTCGGCAGCTTCGACGAGTGCAGTTAGCTCTGCAGAAATTGGAAACGGAATTCAAGGAAAGGCACAATGGAGCCAGCCATCTTTCTTCGAAGGCTTCCGCCGCCCGGTCAAGGCAAGATGTTGAAGAACTCAAGACGGGAGTTTGCACACATGCTGCGCTCTTCGGTAAGACGAAATTCGCTGCATCAGATCTCCCCGGCGCCGTGGAGAGTGTTACTGCGACAACCACTCGATATTTTCTTAAAGTGTCTGCGGAAGAACGGAGGATATTCTCTGCTTGGATGCATCGGGTATTACATGCGCCATAATTGCTATTCTGATTGAATGGTTGATTCTTTTTCGAGTACCAAAGTATAGCGAACAGCTTAAGCTCTCCGCTGCGTATTCGATTGTTCTTCATCCTTTCCTTCCGGTAGGATGAAGCCCCATGCAGAAGCGCACGATCCAGATTCTCTCGATTTTTCTCCTGCTCAGTCTCCTCACCTACGGAGTGTGGATGACGTTGCAGTACCTCGGTATTCCCTATCATGCCACGGTGCTCCTGCCCCAGGTGGCGCTCGAAGGTTTGCGATCGCAGAACTGCACGGATCACCTTGTTTCCTGCGGACTCCAGGCACTCTTTCCTTCTCTTCTGCATACGATCGTTCGTGCCGCACCGTTCCTCACCTATGCACTAATCTCCGTCATTCTCTACGCAGCATTTCTCGTGTGGAAGGTCATCTCCACCGGTCTGGGGACGGGCTGGACCATGCGCATCCGACCAGTTGGCATTCTCCTTGCCGGTATCGTTCTCCTGTGGCTTCTCTATACGTCTCTGAGTGATCTCACTGTCGGCAATATGTCGCTGCGGCAGGTCGTGGAGCCGACGGCATCCGTGTACAGCGATGTCGCCGCACCCGTCTTCCAATCTCTTCAGGAAAACTTTAACGGTCTCAAGGAGCGCGGATGTCTCGAGCCGACGGACCTTGCTCTCGGCGATGCGAAGGTCTTTCAGTATTCCATGGCCTGCATTCAGGGCTCGTTCTTCACGCGGGTTCTTCCACCGCTCCTCTTCGTTCTCGTTCTCCTCTTCCAGCTCCTCATCGCCGGCAGACTGGTCCTTTCCCGTTTCAAGCTTCCGCCGCTTCCGCTGATCGGGGAGGCTGTACTGAGCGCCGGGCTGGGTGCGTGTGTGTGGATCGCTCTCCTCTGGACCATTGCGGTGATGCACATCCTCATTGTGCCGGTGGCCTTGGGACTGGTCGTCCTGCTTCCGGTGATCGGCTACCGCCACGCGCTCTACTGGATCCGGAAAATCTGTGAGCCTGGGGAGGAGCGCACGCATCACTGGTTTCATCTCCCGACCCTCCTCACGTGGCTCCTTCTCTCCTATCTCGCTCTCAACTTCCTTACCGTCGTCCGTCCCTTTCCGATCGGATGGGATGATCTGGGGAGCTATCTCAATCGGCCACGTCTGATGGTGAGCTACGGTGCGGCGATCTTCTCCATGCCCTCGTTCCAGTGGGAGTACCTTACGTCCCTCGGATTCCTCCTCTTCGGGTACAAGAGCATCTTCGGAGCCACAGCATCAATGATGGTGAACTGGACGGCGGGCTTGCTCGCCATCGGTGCCATTTTCGCGTTCTGCCAGCTCTTCCTCGGGAAACGGCATGGGCTGCTTGCAGCACTCCTCTACTACAGTCTTCCACTCGTCGGTCACTTCTCCTTCGCGGATATGAAGATCGATAATGCGGTGTTCACGATGGGCGTGCTCGGGATTATCAGTGCGTTTCTTGCGCTCTTTCCTGTTGCCACCTCCACGGAGGAGGACGAAGACCAGCTCCCCCCATCTCCTCTGCGCTTTTTGGCACTGGCTGGTGTCTTCATCGGTTTCGGTTTCGCGATGAAGCCGACGGAAATCATGGTGGCCATGGGCATCGTCACGATCATCTTCGGAAGTATGCTGCTGTGGCCGGCGTTCATCGGCGCGGTATTCCTCTCCCTTGCCCTGTTCATCGTGCAGGGCGCTCTGGGCGTCGAGGGGACGTTGTATCGTGCTTTCGGAGTGGCAGTGGTGAGTGCACAGCAGATGGCACTGGCCCTCATTATCATCGGTGTCCTGTGCATTGCGATTGCTGGCTTTCTTCGGCCGCAGCGTCTCAAGCTGGTTCTTCTCTCCCTCTTCGTCTTCGGAGCCGGTTTTGCCTTGGCCATCTCCCCCTGGATCATTCGCAATAACATCCTCTCCGGCAATATCATTCCCCGTTTGGCACTGGGCGTTCCGAATACTTTTAATCCGATATTCGACGTCAGCGGAGCTATTTCCGGTGGTGGCGAGAGACCCTACCGTTCTCTTCCGGTTGAGCTCAGAGTAGACCCCAAGATGTGCCAGTCCACCGGCACGACGGAGGAGCTCGATCGTTACTGGGGATTCAGCAATGGTTGGCGTCACTACGTCACTCTTCCCTGGCGGACCGTGATGAATATCGATTCCCAGGGATACTACGTGACGACCACTCCGGCTCTTCTCCTGATTCCGCTCTTGTTCCTCCTTCCCTTCTTCTGGAGGCGCAAAGGCAAGTGGCTCCTGTGGCTCACCTGTGGAACAGGGTTCATGTTGCTGGAATGGGTACTCCTCGGGAACGGCATTCCCTGGTACGGCATAGGAGTATTCTTCGGACTCGTCGTTGGACTCGAAGCCCTTGTTTCTCGCGCACCGGATGTCTTGAACCGCATCGTTGCAGGTGTGTTGATCATTATCTCCCTCTTCATTGCCTTTGGCAATCGCTTCTGGCAATTCGAGACGCAACGCAATCTCATCGAATACACCTTCGGCAAAGTCAGTGCAGCCACTCTCCAAGAACGTACGGTCTCGCACTACGATGACATCGCCAATGAGGTGCTCTCGCTCAATAAGGCAAATCCTGCTCGCCCCTATCTCTATCGGATGGGTACATTCATGCCGTATTTCATTCCACGGAATCTCGAAGTCATTGGTATCACGGATAACCAGCTCGATTTCTTCCATTGTCTTTTCTCGGAGAAGGATGCCAAGAAAACACTGCAGAGATTACAGGCGCTCGGCTTCCATTCGATGGTCTTCGATACGAATACCGCAACTATTGAGAAAGATCCCCAAGGGTCCCTTCATCAGAAGGTGAATGAGTTCGTGGGCTTTGTGAATACGCAGGGACTTGGGATGAAGATTGTCGTCAACGATACGGATGCGGGGATTGCGTATGTTGTTCTTCCTTGAGAGTTTTTTTGTGGATGTTGCTGAAAGCTGGGACAAAGCGACATGCGGAACAAATGAAACGTAGGACAGGAATATTCCTGTCCTACGTTTCATTTGTTCCGCTACACTCCGGTCATGCGTATCATTGCCGTCATCCCCGCCTACAATGAAGCCGGACGCATCGTGTCCGTGGTTCAGGCGACTGTACGTTATGTGGATCAGGTGATCGTTGTGGATGATGGTTCGACGGATGGCACGGGGATAGCTGCTGAGCAGCAGGGGGCGCTTGTCCTTCGACATCGGGAGAACTGCGGAGCAGGAGCAGCAACCATGACCGGCATCGACGCTGCTCGTGCGTTGAAGGCCGACGTCATCGTCACGCTCGATGCGGACGAGCAGCATGATCCGGGGGATATTCCACATTTGCTCAAGCCTGTTCTCGCAGACGAAGCGGACATCGTCTTCGCCAATCGCTTTGGCTCCTTCAGTGCGGCTTCCGTTCGAAAAGTTCAGGACAGGCAAGGCAAGCGGCGGAATCACATTCCGCTCATCCGTCGCATCTTCAATGGCATTGGCAATATCGTCACCTTCGCCGTCACCGGCCGGTGGGTGACCGACAGCCAGTGCGGCTTCAAAGTATTCGGTCCCCGTGCCGTCGCTGAAGTGGATATTCGCATGCGGGGGTTCGAATACTGCACCGAGCTTGTCCGTGAGACAGTTCAGCGACGATGGCGCATGGCTCAGGTGCCCATCAAAGTCCTGTATTCCGAGTACACGCTGGCAAAAGGACAGTCATTCGCGAATGGGGTGAAAACGGCGTTGAAAATTCTGTTGAGGTCGTTTCTGCGGTGAGGGCTGGGAACCGTATTTCAAAGTGTTCGAAATGATTCTTGGAACCTCTGAACAATTGCCAATTTGTTACAGTGAGCCGAGTCTGTGCTGAGCAGGTCGAAGCATCGAACTGCGACAAATTGGGCTCTGACTTCGAGTCATGGTTCGACACGGCTCACCATGACATGCTGAAGAGTTTTTCAGAGGTTCCTCTTATAATTTGCCAAACGCTTGCGCGCGTTCATCGTTCCGGAATAGCAGTCGCACATGCTCCGGAAGCGGAAGTCCTTTCGTGCACGGGGGAAGTGCGGGGGTGAAGTGTGTGGAGATCCACTGTTCTTCCGGATGAAGGATTGGGGAATCTCTGGGTATCGCGATGACTTGGGCATACATTTTCAAGTTGTCGGTGGTCTGATCATAGAAATAGAGATGGGGTCCGAGGTAGGTCATTGGGCCTATCGGCACATGTCTTGCGTATGCGAGGAAGCGATGTGTACCAACGGAGAAGTACCGGTCGACGCTGCAGTGATCAAGGAGTCCATCGAATGCCGCTGCTTCATTGCGGTTGGTCATTTCGTTGAGTTGGTAGTTCGATTGCAGATAGGTATCCACCGAGGATGGGATGACTGTCGTGAATATGGACAGGAGAGAGAGGAGCGCGACGGAGATGATGATGAATCTTCTTTGCGGACTCTGGCTAGCGAAGCGCACGAAAAGGAGAAGGAGTGCGAAGAAGAAGGGAATGGGAAATGCGTAGTGATAGTGATTGAAGTTCCCGGATAGTGCGACAGCTGTCATGACCAGAACGATCACGAGAAGGGAAAGCACGAGTTTCTTCAAAGAGACACGGAGCGCATCAGTGTGTTGCACATAATACAGTATGAATCCGTAGGCGATCACCGGAATGATGCAAAGCATTATGAAGAGGAGAGACGGATCGACGTGGAGGGGACTGAGCACCGTAAGGATATCCACGAAGTATGCGGGGAGCGCGTCGTTGTTGAGAAAGGAGAGGAGGAGTACGCCGATTCCCCAGAATGCATTGAGGAGTAGGGCGGAAAACAGCCAGAGGAAGGCAGAAACGACCGCACCCACGGTGCTCCATCGTTCCGGGATCGACGACAGCATCGCCCAGAGCAGGATGAGGAGGTATCCGAAATACGGCTGAAAGGAGTGGGTCGTGAGGTTGCGGAATAGTCTCAAGGTATTCCATCCCCGCAAGAACACCGGTTCATGGATATCAATGATCTGCATATTGAACACAGCGGGCAGGTAGATGTGCACGAAGGGGACGAACCAGCCGATCATGGCGAGAAGAACGATTCCTGCGACTATGGCGATGAGCAGTGGAAGCAGGAAGTATGTGTTCCATTGTTTCACTCCGGGGAACACCATGAGTGCTATGGCGATCATGGTGAAGAGAAACGGCTCCTTGATGCCAACGCAGAACATCAGAAAGATGGCGGAGAGTATCAGGAGAGTGCGGGGCATGCGATGATCCAGCGACCAAACCGCTAGGAGTGCGAAAAGACATCCAAAGAGAGACCCGAAAGCTTCCGACTGCAGGGCGCCGGCACGTTGTTCCAAGAGAAGAGCCAGCATCGTCCCGAGCAGGAAGGCGAGTGCTGTAAGAGAGAAGCGATCGAGTCTCCGGTGCTCACGGTTCATCATCAGGGCATATCCTGCGAGGAGCAGCGGAAGCATGAGGAGCGTAGTGATCTGCAGAATAGTCGCAATCTTCTCCCCATTGGTGAGAGCGAGCGAGAGGGTAACGATGAGGAATGTCCCGGGAGGTCGTGCATCGAAGAGATCTGCGTACGGTTTCAGCCCATTCAAAATTCCCCTCGCCACCACTACGAATGCTTGATAGTCATCATTGACACTGCCCCCCGCTTCCAGCGCCGAAACATGCCAGAGCAGCGCGACGCATTTCAGGCTGGCGATCGCGAGGACTACGGCCGTTATCCACTGGATTATGCGGGAGAATGAAAGATGCATTGCGGATAGAATACACAATTCAGGACTGTCTTGCGTGGACAATTCCTCATCGAGGCAGGAAGCAGTTTTTCGTGAAATTCTCTCATGACCATACGATCCATAGCTTTCCTGCGCATCCCTCGGCTATACTTTTTCCACGATGCCCATCACTCCGTATCAAATCATCACGCCGATCATCTCGCTCGTTGCTCTGATGTATGCGTGGAGCTTGGTTGCCAAGCAGAAGAAGACGATCTGGGAGGGCTTCCTGTGGTCACTTTTTTGGTTGGCCATCGCGGTCATCGCACTCTTCCCATCTGTTCTCGATTGGCTGACATTGGTGACTGGATTCAAAGATCGCCAGAATGCTCTCGTCATCAGTTTCCTCGGCATCCTCTCCTTCATCGTCTTCTCCCTGATCGTTCGTCTCGAGGAGCTGGAGCAGCGTCAGGCCAAGCTCATCCGGTCCATGGCACTCCATGATGCCGGGCTCGATGGAAAGTGCTGCAAGGAGTAGGAGATGATGCATCATTCTCTTCCATATCGGTTCTTTGTTATACTCCATTGGCTGTATTGATTCTTCTCGTCTCGATGATGACTTCTCTGATCTTGCGGATTCGAAACATTCATCCCCGCTGGTTTGTCGGTGCGTTCTTCGCGCTCTACTTTTTTGTGGGTGTTGCGAGCTTCCGCAGTTTCGGAATTGCCGTGGACGAGGGAACGATGGATTCCCTCGGTCGGGATGTCTTTCGCTATGTTTTCCTGGGAACAGATTGGCCGACGAATGAGGGCTGGCGGTTCCATGGGACTTCGGTGGAACTTCCAATCTATATCGTACAGCAATTTTTTTTCCCTGGGGAGCATCCGGCAACCGAATATCTTCACGTCTACATCCAGCATTTCGTGGTTTTCCTCATCACGTTCTTCGGGGTCGTGATGCTGTATCTTCTTGCGCGAAGACACTTCCGCAGTTCCTGGTGGGCGTTGCTTTGCTGTCTTCTCTTCGTTCTTACGCCGCGTCTTTTCGCCCAGTCCTTTTACAATTCCCGTGATCTCCCCATGCTCGCCTTCTTCACCGCAAGCATGTTCTCCCTCGTGCGGTTCGCGGAACGTCCGACGGTCGGCCGTATGCTTCTGCACAGTGTCTTTTCTGCTTTGGCGCTAGCTTTGCGGATGCCAGCGCTCATCATCCCTGTGATCACCGTGCTCTATTTCTTCCTTCATACAGTGACGCAACAGCAAGGGCATCTGTCCTCCGACCGCTTTCGGCAATGCGTTCTCCTCGTCCTGTATTTCTTATCACTTGCCTTCGCAACGATTGTTTTCTGGCCATTCCTCTGGGACCAGCCCCTCGCACATTTTCTGGAGGCGTACCGGTACATGGGCCACATCAACGGTTCTGCGATGTTCCTCGGTCACCTGTATGCAAATATTCCGTGGTTCTACATTCCTGTATGGATCACGGCAACCGTACCGCTGATGTATACGGTCTTCTTTCTTCTGGGGTGCTTTTCGCTCTGTATTGCCTTTTTGATGCATCCACGTCGTTGGTTTACCGAACACAGCGATGCCTTACTCTTTCTAGGATGGTTCTTCCTTCCCATCTTCTCCATCATCATTACGGGAGCTGGTATCTACAATGAGTGGCGGCATGTCTTCTTCATCTACCCCGCATTCCTTCTTCTGGCAGTGACGGGGATTCGATCGGGTCTCTCACGAGCGAAGGTATTGGGGGGGTTGTGGTCGACTGTCCTCGCCACCGCGATCATCGTTGCTATCAGTGGTCAAATTCTCTCGACGGGCATCTGGATGGTGCGCAACCACCCGTTCCAATTCGCGTACTTCTCACTGCCTTCAAGTTTTGTTTCCGGATTGGTGCCGTACGACTATTGGAAACTCTCCTACCGCGATGCCATGCGATTCGTCCTCGCCCAAAATCCCGGAATCATCTCGGTCTACTCCAACGCCAATGTGGCATACATGAATGCCTACAATGTCTTCCCGGAGTCGCTGTCGCGCATCATGCGGGTCCCCAAGATCGCAGAGGCGATGTACGTGGTGACGGATGATCCTGCCCTTGCACCGGGTCTTCTGTTACTGCACGAAGTCAACGTGGATGGGCTGTACTTGAGCGGAGTCTACAAAGGACCGATGAATTCCGTGCTCGTGGATCCGGTGACGAAGGGGGTATTCTTTAGGTGAGAGTATCGAGTTCTTCTTGCATGGGAAACAGGCGCTTTCGATCGGGGGAGACGACTTCGATAAGGGAAGCTGAATCATCTTCATCCGGAGAACACCGCACACCTCCGATTGCGACTTCCTCATTAAGTAGAGCGAGAGCATTCTGTGCGCTTTTTCCCATAACGATGTCATTGTTGTTCCCTATTATTCGACCATCCCAGTACTCTCTTCCTGCAGAATCTGCCATCAGTGTGAGCGTGAGAAGAACGAATACTTGCGCTGATGCATCGCTAACGATGGTCAGGATTTCGCAGTACTGCATTCGTGGGGCACTATGTTGTCTGTCTATGAACCAAGAAGCCGATCTTTGGGATTGTTCGACTGCCGAAGCATCATCCTTTCCATCATAACTCACATTGTCCCAGATACAGATATTCTCCTGTAAGCCGAAATTATCATAATTGACAGGCATATCTCTATCATAGAGAGAAGAATAATCATTTCATTGAAATCCCAGATATTATGACAGTCCGAGGAACCCCGGCAGTTCCCGAACATTATTCAGCACTTTGTCCGCTCCAGAGAAATCATTGTTCTTTGAAATCCCCTGCGGGATCGCAACGCAGGCAAGTCCGGCAGTCTTGGCCGAAATCACTCCACGGCCGGAATCTTCGATGGCAAGACAGGAAGAAGCGGGAAGATCGAATGTCGAAAGACCGAGGAGAAAGGCTTCCGGATGCGGTTTTCCTTTTACGAAATCTTCCCGCGCGATGACAAATTCGAAGTATTTTCGCAGCCCCGTTCTCTCCATGATGATGTCGAGGTGCTCTCTGCGGCTGCTCGAGACGATGCCCATCCGAAATTTCCCGAAGAGCACATTCAGCGTTTCTATAACTCCGTCGATAATCGGAACGTTGTCTCTGAGGAGAGATGTGTAGAACGCATTTCTCTTGAGCTTGAGCCCGGCGATATCCTTCGGTGCGTACCCTCGCTGCACTGCCGCCTCAAAGAAATCCCCACCGACGTTCATATGGTGGACGTAGTCTTGCTCTGTGAAAGGGATGTCTACCGTTGCGAGGCTCGCCTGCATCGCCTCCACGTAGAGTGGTTCCGTGTCGACGAGCGTTCCGTCGTTGTCCCAGAGAAGGGCGGAGAACATGTTCGAAGTGTGCCGGATATCCTGACGGAGGCAATGACAATTATTGGATTCATCTTCCATCAATGCAGGGATTAGGGATTAGTATATTGGGGATTAGGATTTCCTTATCGATTCTCTCTCTGCATACTGCTTCCACATGAAGACGATCCTCCTCATCTCCCCCTACTGGAAGGAAGAGCACCGCTGGATGGTGAGCTCGGTGAAATTGGCTGAGCTCTGGCAGCGGCTGGGATATCGTGTGGTCGTTGCCTGTATGGGCAAGGAAACCGGTGCCGAGGTCGTTTCCGATACTCTCACCATTCACCGTCGCAAAGATTTCTTTCTCCCGGATCCCTGGAACTACGGCATCGCCTTCGGATTCTGTGGACTGGTTCGGCGCATCATTCGGGAAGAGAAGCCCGACATTGTGGTCGTGAATAAGATTCTCTTCTGGTCGTCGCTCAGTGCGATTTGGCTACGCCTCACAGGGCATCCGCCGATCGTCCTCACTGATACCTTCGTCGGGATCACCTGGTGGCCGCGGGGTTTGCTCCCGAGAATTGGTGCGGCAATCTACGCCTGGACGCTGGGGTGGCTCGTATTGCTTTCGGCATCGCGCGTTGTGCTTTTCCATCCGCAGCCTGAAAGGCTTTTGAAGAAGCTGGGGATTGCGAAGAAGAAGCAGGTCATACCAACGGGGATTGATCCGGACGCCCTCACCCCCGGCCCCTCTCCCTCCTCGCAATCGAACAATTCTCCAGCACTGCCAGATATTCAACCCGGGATTTCTGGGAGAGGGGGGCGCAGTATATCGGGGCTCACCGTTTCGTATGTCGGTCGTTTGGAATCTGTGAAAGGTGTTGAAGATTTTTTGGCCGCTGCAACCTCAGCGCGGAAACATCATCCGGATCTGAAGATTCAGGTGGTCGGCTGGTACAAGCCCGAGCATCCTTTGGTAATGCACTACCAGCGCGAAGTGATCTTCACGGGACTACAGCACGATATTCCGGAAATTCTGAAGACGACGGATATCTTCGTCCTGCCGAGCTATAGCGAGGGACTGAGTAACGCCCTAATGGAAGCCATGGCGAGCGGGTGTGCGTGTATTGCATCGGACGTCGGCGGCAATGCGTTCCTCTTGCAGAATGGTGTCTCAGGTTTCCTCTTCCCGGCCGGGGACCGTGAGGCTTTGCGATCGCACATCGAGCGATTGATTGATGATCCAGCCAAGCGCAAAGCCCTCGGCGAAGGCGCGCGGAAGCGGATTGAGGAGAGTTTCAGTTGGAGCAAGGTGGGGGAGGAGTATCGGAAGCTCTTTGCCGTAAATTCTGCTTGAACGAAATAGATATTCAAAGTATAATTATTACAAATGTCAAATACGGACCACGACCTCCTGGAACAGTATCTACAAGATCCCGAGGGATTCGGACTTTTGGAAATGAATGGGCTTAATCCAACTTTGTATGCTGTGGTTCTTAGGGGTCGTGTGAGTGATATTCTTTCTGGAAAATATCGTGCCCCGGATAGATTTGCGCTTTCTCAGGATGATCGTGCCAGTATGGAAATGGCAAAGCGGCTCAGACCGGATGAGAAAATCCCACCACTGGAGAGTATTGAGCTTTCGTTTGAATTGAAGCAAGCATTAGAGGCATGGAATGCTGCAAGGATACAACTTGTAGAGCACAGGGGAGATCTTCTTGATTCCATGGTTGATACCCGAAGGCAGTTACAGCTTGCGGCGAAAATGGGGAGCCCGGGTATGTCTCTCATAGATCCGGATTATGTATTTGGGAATATAAGTCCTGAGACCATTCAGGATGATCACCATTATCAGCGCGGTGAATTGCAGCGCAATCTCGATTCATCTTATCAACGATTGATGGCAACGAGGGAGATGACGGTTCTTCAAAGTGCCCAAGCGCAGGTTTTGGAGCAATTGATCGAGAGCGGCTTGATACAAGGCGAGCAAGTATGAATTACAGCATATCCGCAGATAATGTTGCACGAATTTGCCGGAGAAATGGAGAACGGGAAATGCAATATTGAAAAATGGAAAATGAAACATAATACAGGTACAACGACAGGTGTGGATGTATCATCCTTTCCATACATGAAGCCTAAAGTTGTCTTCCTCTCGGCCTTCCTCTCCCCGTACCGCAGCGGAGCCGAGGCGTGCGTGGAGGAAGTGGCGTGGAGGCTTGCGGAGGAATTTGATATCACCATTGTCACCGCCAAGCTCACCAAACGCACTCCCGAGGACGATCCCTTCCGCAAGCGGGTGAAGGTGATCAGAGTCGGAATCGGCTCAAGCTTCGACAAGTGGCTCTTCCCTTTCCTCGCACCTTTCGCTGTTCGCAAGATCAAACCATCGATCGTGCATGCCGTTTTAGAATCCTACGCCGGTCTTGCGGTAATCTTTTGTCGCTGGCTTTTCCCATCTGCCAAACGCATCCTCACCTGTCAGAGCACCAATACTTCCCTGTTCGTCGGGGGAATGCATCGTTCCGCCGATCGCGTGACGGTGATCAGCGCGGTGCTCCTCGAGCGTGCTGAGGATTTCGGACGGAAGGATGCCTTGCTTATTCCCAACGGCATCGATGCTTTTGCTATTGAGACGGAACGGACACGTCAGAAGAAAGTCCCGGGTCGCATTCTCTTCGTCGGACGATTGGAGCCGATGAAGGGGATTGATGTGTTGCTGCGGGCGCTGTCGCGCCTCACCCCTCCTTCGACGCTACTCAGGACAGGCAACCCCTCTCCTCCCTTATTATTGGATGTACCAGAGTCTTCGAATCCGGAAAATTTTGTTGAGCAGAGGAGAGGGGAGATTGCTGAGGGAGTTCATCTCCGTATCGTCGGACGCGGATCGCAGTGGGACAGTCTGCATCGGCTCGCGCAGGATCTGGATATCGCCGATCGTGTGACGTTCACTGGATACATCCCGCCACCGCGGGTGTATGAAGAATTCGCTCAGGCGCAGATCTTCTGCGGACTTTCGCGGAGCGAAGCACTTGGCAATGTGTTCCTGGAAGCGCAGGCAGCCGGGTGTGTTGTCGTCGCAACGAATGTCGGCGGTATTCCAGACATCGTGGAGCACGAACGTACCGGACTCCTCGTTCCTTCCGACGATTCCGAGGCTGCGGCGAAGGCATTGGAGCTGCTGCTTCTGGACCCCCGGAAGTGGGCGGAGCTGGCGGAGAGAGGAATGGTCAATTCCAGAACATATGATTGGGATGGGATTGCGGAGAGGTATGCGGAACTATGGAGGGGATTATTAGCTGGTTAGCTTATTAGCTTTTTAGGGGTGATTGATTCAGACTCCGAGATTGAGGAAATGAGGATTCCTAATAAGCTAGAACCTAAGAAGCTACAATCTGATATGAAGCTCGCTTTTTCATTGTCCCCAAACCTATCTCCGCGTAATCTTCCGTTCGATGAAACGCGTCCTCCTCACTGGCATCGACGGCTTTATCGGGCACCACATCGCGGAGGGGATTCTCAAAACTACCGATTGGAAGCTCATAGGGCTTTCCAAGATCGATTCCGCTTCTACCCTCCACCGTCTCGCGGATATGGATATGTGGAGCGGCAAATTCGCCGGGAGAGTCGAATTCATCTACCACGATCTTCGCGCCCCCATCAATCCCTACGTCGCCAATCGCATCGGACCGGTGAACTACATTCTCCATCTCGCCGCTTCCACACACGTGGATCGCAGCATCGAGTGCCCCATGGAGTTCGTGCAGGATAACGTGGTGGGGACATGTAATCTCCTCGACTACGCTCGCACGCTCGACGGTCTCGATCTCTTCTCCTACTTCTCCACCGACGAGGTTTTCGGACCGGCGCCGGAGGGAGTGGCCTACAAGGAGTGGGATCGTTATAAATCATCCAATCCCTACGCTGCGACCAAGGCCGGAGGCGAGGAATTGGCGTATAGCTACTACAACACCTACGGTCTTCCGCTCGTCATCACCCACACGATGAACGTTTTCGGCGAGCGCCAGCATCCCGAGAAATTCATCCCGAAGACCATCAACGCCGCACGGTCCGGTGATCGCCTGTTTATCCACTCGGATTCCACGCGCACGCAGGCCGGAAGCCGCTTCTACGTTCACGCCCGCAACGTCGCCGCCGCAATGCTTTTCCTCATCGGACAGCACGAAGCCGGCAAAGTGATCATCGGCGACAAGTTCAATATCGTCGGCGAAAAGGAGATGGATAATCTCACGCTCGCGAAAACCATTGCTGCTGTCGTCGGTCAGGAGCTGCGCTATGAGCTCGTGGATTTCCATAGCAGCCGTCCGGGACATGACCTTCGCTATGCTTTGGATGGAACCAAGCTCAGAGAAATGGGTTTCCAGTACCCCAAAACCTTCGAGCAGAGTCTGGAGAAGACGGTGCAGTGGTACATGAAGCACCCGGAGTGGCTCCTCGCAGAATTCTCCAAATCCCAATTCCAGAAAGAAGCCCGTGAATTCGATGAGTCTGCGGCGGCGATCCTTCATAAGAGCGCGAAGGGAGCGGTGCAGCATGTAGAAGAGGAGAGAAGTGTGAAGGCGGAGTGAGGGAGTGTGTTGGTTATTGGATGATAGTGGATGTATTGAACAGGTTTTAAAGGTTCTAAAAGTTGTAAGGGTTTTGTTATGGAACCTTTTCAACCCTTATAACCTTTACAACCCTCACAAACCTCCTCTTATTCGCTCCGGTCCACTATACTCACCTCGTGAATTCCATCTTCCTCCAGCCGACGTTCCTCATCGCGATCCTTCTCTCGATCTCCGTGCACGAGAGCGCGCATGCGTGGGTGGCCAAGAAGCTCGGGGACTACACTGCGGCTCTTCAGGGTCGCATCAGCCTCAATCCTCTGGCGCACTTGGATATGATGGGCGCGCTGTGCTTCCTCATCGTGGGTTTCGGCTGGGCCAAGCCGGTTCCGGTGAACCCGTTTGCCTTCCGACACCGGAAGCTTGATAACGCTCTGGTAGCGCTTGCAGGACCCTTGAGCAATTTTCTTCTGGGCTTGCTCTCCTTCATTGCACTCGCGCTTCTGCAGCATGCCACTTCCAATCCCTTTGGTCTTCTTTCGGCGACGAGTACATCGTCTGTGCTCATGACCTTCCTCGTCCAGCTGCTCGGGAGCTTCGTCTTTCTCAACTTCGGACTGATGGCCTTCAATCTCCTGCCGATTGCCCCCCTCGACGGTTCCAAAATTCTGGAGCCCTTCATCCCGTATCATCTCGAGGAGCGTTACGAGGCCTTCATGCGGGCAGGGCCGATGATTCTGATTATTGCACTTCTTGCGGAAAGCTTCCTCGGGATCTCTCTGATCTCCGGATGGGTATTCGGGATTGAGCGGGGAGTGCTGATGGTGCTGAGCTCGGTGTTTGCGTTCTTGTAGTCGGAGACGTATCAGGCGTTACGTATGATGTAGTACGTATTTGAGGAACCTCTGAAAAATTCTCGAGCATGTCATGGTGAGCCGTGTCGAACCATGACATTTGCCAATTTGTCGCAGTTCGATGCTTCGGCCCGCTCAGCACAGGCTCGGCTCACTGTGACAAATTGGCAATTATTCAGAGGCTCCTTGAGTGTCATACCTCATACGTGATACGGGATACCTCATACATTTCGCAGCCACGGAGCCTCATCCGGTGGCAAGTTCGCCGGTCTTCCACGCGGAACGATTTCTCCCGGTTCACGTTGAAGGAGAGCGAGAATGCTCACGCCGTGACGGTAGGGTTTCCCATGGAGCTCCAGAACTTTCAGCAATCGGTGTTTCTCCCCTCCGAAGATCCATTGCAGGAGAGCATTGATGGGCCTCATTGGCATGCCGAGATCAGTCGAGCCCGGACCGAGGGAACGTCCGAGAAACCGCGAGAGCCACCGGCCGCACTTCACGATCCAGTACAGGCGCGCATTGATCGGGGAGACACAGAGCTCGGTGACGGGAAGATCTTTCCAGAGGGATCGCATGCGTTCCATGGTGTAGCGGCGACAATGAGCGAAGCCGCGATCGTGTTCTCCCCAGAGGGTTGGATCCGCCGGAGCGGTGAGCAGGAGGAATGTCCCTGGACGCATGGCAGCAAGGAGTGTCGAAACAAAGAGGAAGTCCTCTTCCACGTGCTCGAGGACATCGAGGAGGACTATTCCTTTGGCTTCTTTAAGCCAATCCTGTATATCTTCGGGGACGCTGCCAACCCGGAAGGGAATGGTCGGGAATTTTTTCCTGGCAAAGGCAATCGCTTCTTCCACCGGATCGATTCCGCGCACATCGTAGGAGGGGATCAATGCACCACTCATCCCTCCGGTGCCGCATCCTGCATCGATGATGATCGTGTCTTTCGATGGTGGCAGGATGCGCGTGAGAAGAGACTGCACAATCGCGAGGCGGCCATGAAACCACCAATGGGATTCCTCGGTGGCGGCGTGCACGGTGAATTGCGGGTGATCCATGCGCTATAGTTTGGAATGACTGATGATTCTCTCCATGCGCTTTCCCCACGAGACATGCTGAAGCAGGGATCTGCGCAACTTCTCATTGGTGTTCGGTTGCGTGAGGGCCTCGCGGATGGCTTTCGCGAGGGATAGAGCATCTCCGGGACGGCAGTGGTGCACGAGTGATGGGTCGATGACTCCGCGCAGTGGCGGGATATCGGCACAGACAGTGGGCTTGCCTGCGGCGAGGTACTCGAAGACTTTTAGCGGTGAAGTATCCCGTTGAAAAAATGCGTGTTTGGACGCAGGAGCCGGGTACACACAGACATCACAGGCGGCGAGTGCGGAGGGAACGCGGTCGCTTTTGACGGGTCCTTCGAAGCGAATATCTTCTTTTGTGAGTCCTTTCTTCTCCGCCAGTCGACGGTAGCGGCTGATGGCATCGCGCGGACCGCCGATGATCCAGAGGTAGGCAGAAAAAATCGTAGGACAGGAACGTTCCTGTCCTACGATTTTTACCTTCAGCAGAGCCACCGCTTCGATCAATTCCTTCACTCCTTTCTCCATCGTCCCGCGCGTCACCAGCGATCCGACGTACCCGATGACCGGACGATCCACAGGAACTTTCCATTCCGCTTTTGCCGATGCGGATTCCGGCATCTTCTCGAAGCGCTGCAGATTTACACCATCGCCTTCCACAATCACTTGGGATTCTTCCACGCCCCAGGAAATGAGGTGGGTCCGCATGGGTTCCGTAAGGCAAACGACGAGTCTGCAGGCATTGCACCGGCGGATGAAGAGGCGTGACCGGCGGGGCAGGGTATGCAATTCAAGCACCACGGGAATGTCCGTCTGCAGGAGGGATTTGAGTAGGCGTGGGGAGCGTGTATAGAGCAGGTCTGTAGGATGCTCAGCCAGCCATTTCTTCAGCGCTTTCCCATACGATCGCATCGTGAAGGAGAAGGCGAAATTTCCGGGAACCCACCACTTGGAGAGCGCATCGAACACGCGCAATTTCTCCACGCCGAGTTTACCGGAGAGTCCGTAGTATCCGTGAGCGCTCTCTTTGAGGGCATTGCGTATATCCGGAGAGAGCACCGTCACGGCATGGCCGTTTGCTGTGAGTGCAGCACACACCTCAGCAATCTGATGACCGTGGGCTTTCTCGGTGGGGAAGCGCGCCTGTGAGATGAAGGTGATGCGCATAGGAAGCGGTAAGCTTTAAGCTTTAAGCGGTAAGTTTTGCGAGAGATCGAGCATGGTTGCGTCTGTCATCATCCGCTCGATAGCCCATTCCAGAAATTTCTTCGTCGACAGGTATTTTTCGAATGTATCACGTGCTAGTCGTTGCATTTCAGCGAAGTGCTCCGGAGTTAGTGTGCTCCAGAACTTCGCGATAATGGCATCAATGTTGCGGATGTTTTTCAGAGGAATTCTTAACATGAAATTCTCGTAATTGATCACATCTTCCCGTGGCAGAGCACAATCGGTATCGATGAGGAGCGGGATACGCCCGAGGCTCAGGGCTTCGTAGAAGCGCAGGGAATAATTGCCGTCCCCTTTAACGCAGAGCGCGAGGTCGGCGTGCAGAAGATTATTGATGTACTCGTCGCGCGCTCTGGCAGGATCCAGGCGGATGGTTTTGCGGTGTGCGGAATGACTGGAGCGGAGGAGGAAGTCCGTTTGGATCTTGCTGCAGCCATTGAGAATGCGCAGAATCCGGCGGCGTAGGACGAGACCTTTGATGCGGGTTGAGAAGTTTGAATGTCCGGTAATGACCGCAAGGACGGTGAGGAGTGTCGCATGGGCGAGCGAGAGGATGCGGGTCATGAAACTCGGATACGACGCCCAGCCGCAGAAGCTCACGACGGGTCGCGCTTCTTTGGTTTTGAGGATCAACGGTTCATTCTCGAGGAGGTCTTCGGTATACGCCGGCATGATCACTTCGTTTGGCCGGAGTCTGGATCGATATTGCGAAGTCCGAAAGACAAGGGCATTGGTGAACGGTACTGGGTTCGTTCCGTCGCCATGCCAGAAGACGATGATACGTTTACCGGTTGATCTGGAAAGCGCTTCGACCTTCTTCAGATACTGTTCTTCATTTCGTACTGTAGGGAAATTGTGCGGAAGCAGCAGGACATCCGCTTTCATGGGATCGTCGGTGACAGTGAGAAGCGGTTCTGTGAGGGAGTGGAATGCTTGTGCCTGGAAGAGCTGTGCCGAAGAATCTTCTTGACCGAAGTTCGGGTAAAGAAGGGGAATCAGGGGTTTGCCCGGGAGCCGGTCGATGAAGGCGGTGAGCACGGGGGCATTGTATCGGTTCGACGTGGTTTTGTTCAGATATTCTATGGAGGAATGAAGCTTTGAGCTTTAAGACGTAAGCTATACGGCTAAATAATCCTGAATCCTTGTTTTAGCTTTTTCTTAGCTATAAGCCAAGATCATGGTGCGGCTACGCCGGTATATTCGAAATTATTAAATCAATTGAGTATAATAGCTTTAGACTGCGGATATTCCAGCTCTCTCATGAAGAAATTCCTCGATCGCTACTACAAGTATCTCCGGCCGCTACGTCCGCTCTACGGCTGGTTTATCGATGCGCGGAGACGGCAGGTGTGTTCCAAGCGTGCTGAGGAATGGAAAAGCCGCGGGTACCGGGGGGCGAAGCTCGATGTCTGCGGCGGCAGAAATCCGTTCAATCCAGAGGAGTTTCTCAATGTCGATATCGTCGCACTTCCGCAGGTCGATCTCGTCTTCGATATCACCAAGCGCTTTCCGATTGATAGTAGTGTGATTGCGGAAATTCTCTCTGTGGCGACTCTCGAGCATTTGCGCAAGCCTCAGGTGCACCACGTGCTCCAGGAATTCTTCCGGATTCTGGCTCCGAGAGGTGTGCTACGGATTTCCACGCCGGATATCGAAGCAATTGCGCAGGGGATTTTGGATCATGGCGATCTCGATGTCCTCAATCAGCACCTCTTCGGCAGATTCAAGTCTGAGGAAACGGAGGATCTGGATCTGCATAAGTGGATGTATCCGGCTCCGCAGATGATCTCTGTTCTCCAGGAGCTTGGATTCGTGGATGTCGAGCGGATTCCCTTGGATTTGGGCATGCATGATCCGCGATTGAATTACCTCATTCGGGCGAGAAAACCGTAGGATAGGAACGTGAGCTTCGTCTTTCGTCGCAATTCCTTGAAGTGGTGTTGTCATTCATGATTTCTCTTTTCTGCTCGTGAGGAGCAAAACCCCGGCGAAGATCGGGACGAATCCTGCCAGTTGGCTCAGGAGGATCGATTCGTGGAGTAGGAAGTACGCGAAGATGAGCGTGAAGAGCGGCGTGATGCCCTGCAGAGATATCGCTGTGCTGATGGAGATACGGTGGATCGCTTCGATCCAGAGGATTTTGGAAATGCCGAGGAGAACTATGGCATTGATGAGGAGAGGAATCGTACTATGCAGAAGCGCTGATCGGGTAGGGAGAGGCTCGATACATACACCGATTCCGAGGAGCACTGTTCCGATCAGGATGCTTCGAATGAACATAATGACGTGCACACTTACTCTCTGGCGAAGATGCTGTGCGAAGTAGTTGCCGAATGGGGCGGAGATAGTTGCGAGGATGACGAGAAGATTACCTATGCTCCATCCGGATGTATGTGGTGAGAGAATGAGCCCCGCGCCTGCCACCATACAGAGACCTCCGACGATGTGACGCAGGTGCATTCTCTCATGCTTAAGGAGGACTCCCATGATGAGGAATGTGAAGAGTACCTCCATGAGGCTCATAATGGAGACATCCCCAGCCGTGGTGATTCGCAGGGCAGCAAAAATCAGGATGTAGTAGATGCCGATGAAGAGGGATATAAGAAGGAGATCTCTCCAGATTCCAGACTGTTTCAATTGTTTCCACTCACCGCGTATCGTGAGGAGAATGGCGAAGAAGATAGTAGAGAGAAGAGTTGCAGTACCAGATGCGAAGAACGTGGGAAGTTCCCGATAGGAGATGATGGTGACGATGGGAAACAGACTGCTGAGGAATGCGCAGAGGAGGATCAGGAGTTCGCCGGTGCGGTGCTTGGACAATGGCACAAAAGAAGTATAGCGAAGAGCCGAAAACCGTAGGACAGGAACGTTCCTGTCCTACGGTTTTCGGCCTACAATCACACCGTGCCCCGCACCTACGACCAAATCTTGAGCTCCGTCTTCCGTCTCAATTCCCTGAAATTTGCCTGGCGGACGCTTATACCGACACTTGGCTTTTTCCTCAATCCGGAGCCTTTTTCACAGAGTGATCGTCCTCTCCTTTGTACGATGAATATCCTCCCGCCGATGATGACGGTGTGGCATCACTTCGCGCGAAAGGCTTTGGGAGATGCTGTCGATATCGTCATCTTTGATTGTTCCAGCGGTGGGAGGGATAAACCCACGCCTTTAGGCGGCCCTTCAGA
>JBAWYM010000005.1:0-47399 GCA_037143575.1 Candidatus Peregrinibacteria bacterium
ATATAGTATCGAGTCGATTATTCCAGGTCTGTTGTTGTTCAGGAGCCCTTGGCATCGTGAGGAATAAAGTTGCAGATTTAGATTCAACGGGTGTCATGATCGGTACGCTTCCCTGCAGCAACCGATCCAGTGCTGCTGTAGCTGTGTCCCGGTTCTCGAATTGAATTCCTGTCGTCTCATATTGTGCCATAGCGGCATCGATGATTTTTGCCAGACCAATTTTCACGTCCTGAGAGGAATTCAACGCGATTTCCGCGCGCATGCGGCGATGGACGTTCTCCACGCGATGGAGCCCGGCGAGAATGAAAATAGTTGCCGTTACTTCTGGGGTTCTTGGATCAGCAACCTTTTGGAGTAGAGGCTCGACGAGCGCTGTGTACTCCTGCCTTGTCGGTGAATTCGCGGGGAGAGCGCCCATGGTTAGGCCGATATCATTAGCCAAAAGCATTGCCAATTGGCGATCTGCTTCCGAAATAATAGCCGAGCGTGTGTCCATCATTGCAACTGCTTGGCTTGTATCTTTCTGTATCAATGCGAGAGCAGTAGTATCGCTAGAGGCTACATTCGTTTGAGAAAAATTCAGATTATCGGGAACTTCCACCATATGAATATCATAAATTAAATTTACTCATAAGTCAATGTTACTGGCCCTGTATTTGCCAATTTGTCGCAGTTCGATCCTTCGTCCCGGCTCAGGACAGGCTGGCTCACTGTGACAAATCGGCAATGATTCAGAGGTTCCTTAACTCCTTCTTAATCTCCCCGATGGTAAGAACGACAGGACTTTTCTCGTGTCCAGAGTTTCGTTTATACTCTTCCCGTTTCCTCCGCTACCCTTCCTCGTATGCTCACCGTTCAGCACCTCACCAAATCCTTCGGAGATACCAAGGCCGTTGATGATTTATCATTCACGATTTCCTCGGGCGAGATCGTCGGATTCCTCGGGCCCAACGGCGCAGGGAAGACCACGACCATGCGCCTGATTGCGGGGTATCTTTCCCCGGATCGCGGAGAGGTCATTATCGACGATCTGTCGATGGAAGAGGAGGGGAGCGATGCTAGGTGCCTCATCGGGTACCTGCCCGAGAATAATCCGCTCTACAAGGACATGCTGGTGTCTGAGTTCCTCACGCTCTCCGCAGATCTCAAGAACATTCCCCGGCACAAGCGCCGCGACGCCTTCGATTTCGCTGTGAGCGCTGTGGATATCGGAGATGTGTTCTACCGCCCGGTTGGCGAGCTTTCCAAGGGATACAAGCAGCGCGTGGGCATGGCGGTGGCACTTCTGCATCGACCGTCACTCCTCATTCTCGATGAGCCTACGGAAGGGCTTGATCCCAATCAGCGGACGGAAATCCGCGCTCTCATTACATCACTCGCCAAAGAGCGCACTATTCTCCTGAGTACACACGTCATGCAGGAAGCATCGATGCTCTGCAATCGGATCCTCATCATTCACCACGGCAAGCTGGTGGCGGACGGCACGCCGAAGGACCTGGCGAAGAACGCTGAGCGTCAGAGTTCGCTCGTTGTGGAGCTGGAAGGCACGGGGATTGAGGCCGCACTCAAGACTCTTCCGGGCGTGATCGGGGTGAGAATCGAGCAGATGGGCGGAGAGCGCATGCACGCAACACTCACGAGCAACGGCGAAGAGCTTCAGCCGCACGTATTGGCTATGGCGCACGCACATGGATGGAAGATCTGGCGGCTCGCCGAAGAGGAACAAAAACTGGAGGACATTTTCCACTCTCTCACCCATTCTTCCTGATATTTCCATGCACAATATCCTCACTATTCTCCGCAAGGAGTTCCGCGCATCGTTCGATCATCCCACGGCGTACATCGTGCTGGGGGTCTTCCTCGCTCTCTGGGAATTCCTCTTCTTCCAGCGTGCGTTTCTGGTCGGTGAAGCGTCGTTGCGTATGCTCTTCGACGTGCTCCCGTGGCTCCTGATCTTCGTTGTCCCGGGGCTGACTATGGGCAGCATCTCGCAGGAGAAAGCCGACGGCACGCTCGAGCTCCTTCTCACGCATCCTCTCAAAGACCGCGAGCTCCTCATCGGCAAATTTCTCGCGGGTCTCGCTTTCCTCGCGCTTGCCTTGCTCAGCATCTTCCCGATTGCCTTCAGCCTCTCCTCCTTTGGCAGCTTCGACTGGGGGGTGGTGGCAGGACAGTACCTGGGGAGCCTCTGCCTCGCCGCGGTACTCGTGGCTTTCGGTATCTTCGTCTCCAGTCTGGTGAGCAGTCCCGTCGCTTCCCTCCTCGTTTCCGCTGCCGGCAGTTTCCTCCTCGTCATGGCCGGCTCCGAGATTGTTACTTCTGGCTTGCCCGCGAGCATCGGTCAGATTCTCGAGGGGCTTTCGGTGACGTCGCATTTTCAATCCATGGCCCGGGGAGTCATTGACCTCCGCGATGTGTGGTACGTCCTCGCGGCGACCGTCGTCTTCCTGAGTTTGGGGTATCTGCAGCTTCGCAAGCGCAAATTCGGGAACAATCGAGCGATGTACCGTCGGTACCAGCTCAAAATGACGGCATTCGTGTGCGTTGCGATCATCATCGGGATTGCCGGCAGTTACCTTCCGCTGCGCATCGATCTCACGCAGAACCGCCTCTACACCATCACCGATACCACGCGGAAAATTCTCGGGAGTCTCCCCGCGCCCGTCACCCTGACGCTCTACGCCTCGGATCAGCTCCCGGCGCAGCTCCAGCCGGTCCAGCGCGATGTCCGTGATACGCTCAGGGATTACGCGACGTACGGCAAGGGCAATATCATCATCGTGCAGAAGAATCCGGGCACCGATCCCAAAATTATGGAGGAGGCGATGAAGAGCGGCGTGCAGCAGGCGCAGTTCAACGTTGTCGGGCAGGGAGGATTTCAGGTACAGAGCGGCTTCTTCGGGATTGCGGCGTCCTACGGCAAGCAGAACGAAGCGATTCCGTTCATCCAGAATACTGCTGATCTGGAGTACCAGCTCACGAGCATGATCCGCAAGCTCACGGTTAGCCAGAAGAAGACGGTCGCCTTCCTCACGGGGCACGGCGAGAAAACACCACAGGAGTATGCGGCACTCAATGGGGAACTGGAGAAGCAGTACACCGTGCGGGGGATGACGATTGATCGTAAAAATTCAGTGATTCCCAAAGAGATTTCTGCTCTCGTCATCGCCGGCCCCACAACACCGATTGATGCATTAACCCGCACAGCGATTCAGAAGTACATCGACGGCGGAGGATCCGTCCTGTTCCTCATCGACCCGCTCACACTGAACATGCAGACATTGAGCGCGACCGTGAATAAAGATAGTTTCAGTGATTTCCTCACCGACTACGGCATCACCGTTCAGCGGGACATGGTCTACGATATGCGTTCCAACGAAACGGTGAACTTCTCAGGCGGGGGAGGGAATCAGTTCATGAACTTCATGTTGCCGTATCCCTTCTGGGCGCGCGTCGAGCCGGTGAATGCCGCATCTCCCATTACCTCCCGCATTTCGACGGTGGTCCTGCCGTGGACGAGCTCACTCACAGTCAATGATGGCTTGCTGCAGACCGCGAATCTTACGGCGAGCAATCTCCTCGTGACCACGCAGTACGCCGCTTCCCAGAGCGGAGCGACGAGCCTGTCACCGCAGCAGAACTTCCCCTCGAATACTCTTGGTTCCCTCCTCGTCGCTGTCAGTTTGAGTGGTACCGCTTCCGCGAGCGGAGTGAGTCCAGCATCAGATTCTTCGGCCGCACGTATGGTGGTCGTCGGGAACTCCATTTTCCTCACCGACCAATTCATGCAGCGCTCGCCGGAGAATCTCGCCTTCGGCATGGGAGCCATTTCCTGGCTTGCCCACGACGAATCCATTGCAGGGATTCAGCTCAAGCAGAACGTGGAGCGTAAGCTCGTCTTCGGCAACGATACGCAGGTTTCTCTGGTGAAGTACGGCAATATGGCGCTCGTCCTTGCCGTCCTTCTAGGAGTTGGTCTCTACCGCTTCGTCCGTCGCAAGAATCTGCGGCGGCTGAAGTATGGAGCGATTGTATGAAGATGATCTTGTGATAGTGCTCATCCAAGTGTACACTTGAAGTACTTTCCTCCGTACACTATGCCCAAGGATATTTCCATCAAAGAACTGCGAGCAAACCTTTCGGAGATCGCAGATAACGTCGAGAAAGGCGCATCCTATCGCGTCATTCGTCGCTCCAAGCCGTCATTCTTTATCATGAATATCGATGCGGAAGTTCCGGAGGAGGGATGGGAAACCGTGGTGGATTTCACCGATGCGGGTAAAACGAACGGCGTTCCTGTTGATGAGGTATTGAAAGAAATGCGTAAAATTCGACGTTAATATGGAGCTCTGGAAAAAACAACTACGCAAGATTCCCAAAGATAGCCGGGACCGCATTTTCGCAGCATTGCTCCTCTTACGCTCGCGGGATTTTCGCGCAGTAGACCGCGTCCAGCTGAAGGGCTATCAGCACATCTACCGGATACGAGTAGGCAATTATCGGATCATCTATTTCGATGATGGCGAGAGGATGATCATCAAGGCCATTCCTCGTCGCGATGAAAGTACGTACAGAAATTTCTAGGTCGAAACGCAGTGTGTCTGATCTTCTGCGTTTTGCAGTTTTCGTGAGATTGATTGGCACCGTTTCTCAGGAATATACTGTTCTGTGTTATGACACAGAGCTGTGAAAGTTGTCTCATGCCGTTCACCAAAGACCCCGGGAAGCGCGAGTCCGAGAGGTATTGTAGTTACTGTTACAAGAATGGTGAGCTCTGCTACCAAGGCACCGATCTCAAGGAATATCAGAAGATCTGCTACCAGAAGATGGTGGAAGGCGGGATGAATCGGTTTCAGGCGTGGGTTTTCACGTTCCTGATACGGTTTGCGCCGCGGTGGAGTAAGGGGAAATTATAAGCTTAAAATTTTCCTTACTCATTCTATTCCCTCATTTCTTCCCGATCGCCTTCGCCGGGATAAAGCCTGTTTTTCCATTCGGGAGCTTGATCTGAGCCATCGTGCCGGATTTCACGAATTGGATGACGTTCACGGGAGTGTCTTTTGTCAGTACTTCCGTTCCACGGATACCTAGGACATTCACAGAAGGGATGATGACTACGTAATCGCCGGTGGAAGTTGCGGATGAGACGCTTTTGACGCGGGTTGTGGATCGGGTACTGGAGGAGGAAACTGAATCGCCGGTGGAAATTACGGATGAGACCCTATTTGCGCGGGTGAGCGAACGGGTTCTGGAAGAAGAAGATGAAGAAGCGGATGAGGTGGAAGTCTGTGCCGCGGGGTGCGAAGGCTGATCGTGTGTCTGACTGTGCAATTCGAAGGCCGTTTGCAGAGCTGTGCCGTGCCCGCGATGGCCGCCGGAGGGTTCCGATGATGAAGAGGAAGCAGATGCTGTGGAGCTCGTGGGTGTACTGGAGGAGGAACTGGAATCCGCCTGTGCGATTTCTTCCGCTACCGTATCTGGATCTCTGCTATCGAGACTGGTGTAGTAGGTGAATGAGGCGGTTCCGCCGGGGGCAAGTGTTCCGACATCGAAGTTCATCGTAATGGCCCGATCTCCATTGGAGGGCACACCCCGGGCACTCGGTGAATCATAGGCGCTCGCCGCATAGGGGTCGGTGTTCGAGAAGCCGAATGTGGAACCCACGGCTCCGGCATACTTGGTGTAGAAGAAAATGGGATACCGCGCAACAGGCTCACCATCGAGCGATTGCGGCGCCGTTGTTTCTGCAAGTACGGAGGCTGCGCCATCTATGGCAATAGTCTTGGTTACTTCGTTCGTGGTCGTGTTGCTGCCTCCCTTGTACACGGTATTGTCGGGGTCGAAGGAGCGCATGTAGCGGACGCTGGTCAGAGGGTCTGCACCGATATTCGTAAGCGTGACTGTATTCTTGAAGTATTTGTCATTCACACCGAACTGAATCTGCTGGCGGATCTGGAGTTTGGAGTTGAGTGCCCCTGTGAGCTCGGCGGAGAGGGTATCTCCTGCGGAAGTATTGGTGACCGCCGATGTGATGGGAATACCACTCGTCCCCATGAGTCCGGCGTTGGAAGCGGTGACATTACCGTTGTACCCTACGACCCACCGTTCTTCCGGAGAACCTGGAAGGAAGTAATCGATCCGCAGATCATACCCGTTCCCGAATCCGTCATTGTCGCTGCTGAGTCCGATCTTCGATGATCCTGATGTTCCATAGAAACTTTCCGGCTTGTCGACTGATGTACCGAATGAGCCGAGAGAATGAATCCCCACTTCGATGTAGTTTCCCCCCAGGAAGACATTTCCACTCACAGTCGCACTATGCGCTCCGGGGAGTGAGGCCCAGACAGTGGGGACATGAGCGAAGAGCATTCCGAGGATGCAGGTTCCAGCCAGCCAACGATTATTAAGCATAAAAAAGGGAAGAAGTTTCGAGGATATTCCCAAATATCCTCCTCTGCCGCAATTGTTCGTACTTGCAGGGAGGGGAAGCTATTGCGATATATCGCGCATTGTCAACAATGTCCGACATCCCGGAATTGCAGAGAGTATCTGCATGAGGAGCCAAACCATTGCACTATCAATAACTCAGGGAATCTCTCGTCGGCCATCGTAGATTGCGCTATACTTCTGCTTCCGTTCGTTGAAAGCACTGCGATCCTTACTCTCCGAACAATGACTTGTTGTGGCTGTGCCACGTGGTCGCGCAGCGACTTTACGTGGGGATGACAGGTTTCGACAGCGTGATTCTGGTTCGGTCAGCTTCTGTTCGGGATGGCAACGGTTCCCGATACCCAACGTTGCAAACCATAAATGCTGATAAAGGCATTTTCGCTGCTCTCGAAGGTACGGTTCTCGGCGCTCTCCGCAAGGTCGGTGCTGCCCCTGCCCTCGCTCTCGCAGCTTAAGTTCGCCTCTGTGCGAACCGTCTCTCCCATGATTCTCGCTAACGGGAATGAGGCGTCACTAGCGAGGCTGATGTGCGTCCTGACGTGAGCGCACCGCAGTATCTTCCGCGTCATCCCTCTCGGCCCCTCTTCGTTCCCTCCTGACGGCCGTGGAGAATGAAGGGAACATGACAGTACGAGCAACCCTGCTACACGTTGGACCCGGGTTCGATTCCCGGCATCTCCACCACCCGTGAACTATCACTTTCAGCTTCTTTGATTAGCTCAAACAGAAGGGAAAAACTCGTGGTTTCATAACCGACACCCCTCTGATAGGGCAAACGCTCAGTAAAGACAAGCTTCGGCACGAGCCGCTGTTCGTACAAATTGTCGCTATGCCACAGTTTTGAGGGGTCTTTAATGAAATCGAAGACGAGATCGGTAGCGGTTTCAAAATCAATACTGACTGCCTTAGGTTTGCCGAGACTAGCTTCAAGTGACAGTCGCTCCTGCTCCATATCTTCGATACGTGCCTCATAGCGATTGATCACCTTGTCGCTATTCGTCTTCTCCACTCGCTCACAGAGCCTCTCGATGCTTTTATTGAGTTCTTTGACGCGCTCCTCTCGATTCTTGTTGTGCTGTTCCCTGTTGCCCTGCTCCGTGTTCCATACATCCAGCACAATCGCCTTTGTGAGAGCCAAAATCTGTGGCTGAGGTTTCATTTTGGTAAGCAGTGAAGCGAAATCACCCTCAAGATCATTCTTCTTCACGCTTTTGTCATGCATAGCACAGCCCCGTGTCTTGCAGCGGTAGTAGGGATACTTCCCATTCCTACCCTTACTCCAACTGGCGGTGTATGGCTCTCGACAGTCGCTACAAAGGGCGAAGCCTCGCAAAGGGAAGTCCCTATTCAAATCCTTCCGCTGAGGAGCCTTTGCTTTGCCACTCAGACGCTCCTGAATCCGCTCAAAGGTATCTAGGTCGATAAAACCCTGGTGATGCGCCTTGCGCCTCGTTACGCCCCATGAGGGATACTCTATGTACCCTGCGTACAAGATACGTGTCAGAAGGCGTTTGACCTGTTCAAGGTTGACTCGTTTTGGCTGTTTCCGATGAAAGAAGCTCTTGGATTCCAAAAAGTTCATCACATCTGTTTGTTCAGGTAGCCGACTACTTGCGTATCCTTCAAGGGCATCTCTGATAATGCTGGCCTTTGGTTCGTCGGTAATGAGCACCTTCCCATGAACGAGGTCTTTTATGTTTCGGAATCCTGGTGGCACATCAAAAGGCCAATAACCTTTTTCCAGTCTCGCTTTCATGTTACCTATGACCTTGATCCTATTCTCTCCTCTCCACATCTCGGAGTAACCAGCAATGACAGTCTCGATGAACCTACCTGAGGGTGTGTTTTCCAGTTTGTGCGATATACACTCCAACCTGGCATTGCGTGAGTGAATGGATTTCTTTAGCTCGAAGTGAGCTGTAACGTCCCTAGCCCACCTAGAAAGATCATCCACGACAACTACGATCTGAGGGGCATACGGTGGTCTCTCTTGGAGAAATGACAGAAGCTCTTGAATAGCTGGACGGTCGAGCAGTCCACCAGACACACCTTCCTCTTTGAAGACACGTACAAGATCATAATCATGTGTCTTGCAGTATTCCTTACTCCTCGACTCCTGGGCATCAAGTCCATGCCCTTCCTTCACCTGACGTGGGGAGGAAACACGACAATAGATGACGGCAGGAGACTTCATTGATCATTTTGCGAAACAAACCCATTTTCATGCTGCATGTCGATCACAACAGGCGCATCAACGCTTTCGCCTTTCCTCATTCGTTGGATACGCTCAAGTTCATGCAATGCCTTATAGAGCCTATTTTCAATACTTGTCTCATAGCGTAAGTAAACCCCCATGAGACGTTCGATATTCCCAAATTTCAATATGGGTAGATAGCCATCGTCTGAGAGTCCATCTCCCACCTTTTCAAGGGTACTCGGTTCAAGACGAGAGCGGAGATATTCGTTCTCAGCCTTTCCTGATCTGAAAAGACGTAGATAGCTGAGTGCAATACGTTCGACGAGTATTTCTTCCAGCGACGTTACTGGCTCATATTCCTCAAACAACTGATCGAGGTATTGCTGATAGATGTCTTCTTCATAATCGGAAATAATACGAGAAAGAATGCCATGCTTACGTGCATTGAAGCGTACTTTCATCTTTCCTTCTTCTGATTTCACTCCACCAAGCTTGGCATTTTCTCGGTTCGCTTCTATGCGTTTGGATGTAGGGTCATTTGGCATGGGATGAGGAGGAATCGAAGTAAGGGTTGAGGACTGCCTGTGTGACGGCATAGAGCGCATCGCGCAACTGCTCAACTTGTTCGTCCGTCAGTGCCAGGTCTTTGAGGTAGGCTCTGCATTCATCAATTGTGAGCATTAGAAGAATCGGCCTTCGACTTCGGCTTCTCCGATAATCGACTAATGGATGTAGAGGGGGCTCGGGTTTTTCCCGTTGCCGTAGGCTTACGTTGCTTCGTACGCTTGATGGAAACAATCTTCCCGTCACGCTTCTTGACCTCGATATCTTGATAATCACCATCTTTCAAGAGGTCGATAAAGCGCTTCTGCCCCTCCATCGTTTCCGTTGATTCAATCAGTTCAATGTGTCCGTCCCTCATTTTGATGCTGATGCAGCTGTAGTGACCCTGACGCATTTCCAATATCACCTCTATCTCTTCGTTTGTCAGACTCACGAGATGTGTAAGCATCGGGAAGAAATCTTTGCCGTTGAAAATGCGTGAGACGATGGTGTTGATGTTGATAGATAGGAAGCTCTTCAAACCGAACCATTCGCGGTTCAGTTGCACCATTTGCTCTTCGAGTACACCCGCCTTCCCATCAGCCAACACGATCACGACTTGTTGGGAGTTTCGCAATAGGACATTCACGACTGCAAACTCCAACAAGAAATAGGGGTGATCTTTGTTCTTGGATTGGCATAGGGAGTTTTTTGCAATGTGCAGCTTTTCTAACGGAAAGCCGAATTTCCGCATCTCGACAAGGACATTCACCCACACGATGTCCAACATGGAGAGTTTGCGCCACTGCCGACTCTCCTCGCTTCTCTCATCATCAAGAAGCCCTAAGGTGCTCCAATGGTTGATTAGCCGATAACTCTGGAAAGTGTCTTTGATCGTATGTTTCTTCTCATTGAGGAAACTGCTGACCAGCTTTCCTTCGGGCTTGCTGAGGTACTCTCCAAGTGCAATATCGAAGCTGTCACCTCCGACATAGAACGGAAAGTATTCGAGTTCTTCTGGCCTAGCTGTACTTCCACTGCTGGCAATCATGTGCAGAAGTATACCAGCTGGTATAGTTTATACAAGCATTTATGGAAATAGCTTGTTCACTTCACTTTTCCAATCTGATTGTGTGATGAGTTCAAACTGGACTTTCTTCGGAGCTGCAAAAACCTTCTCCTTCATTGATCCCCAGGGTTCTTTGATCTTTCCGAAGAACTCGTTGTACTCCTTTATAAGTTCGCGCTTGTACTTCGTATCCTGTGTCTGTCCGAGGTGTACACCCTTCGTTTCCAACACGTAGACCTTTTGGAAGTGATCCGGCTGTTTGCCCTGCATCGTGAAGATAAAGTCGGGGTAGAAGCGTCCCTTGCGCCATCCGACGAGGTGGTAACCGCTCTTGGGCTTATTCCGATACCACCAGTACGTGCGCTCGGCCTTCTCTTCGATGAAGTGGGCGAATTCCTTCTCAAAGTCATTCACGGAACCCTTCACAATGGGCTCAAAGAGGCTCATTTTGAACGATTCGCGTCCTTGCCCCTCGTAATAGCCTTCGCGCTCCAAAACTGCGTCTGCGTCGAAACGGAGAACAAATCGGGCTTCATCGGCTTCCAGCTTCTCGATGAAGACCTGCCGGGCAAGGCGGTTGATCTCCCCTAGTTTTTCGTTATCCCCTCCAAGGATCATGCGAATGGCATCAAGGAAGACGATCTGGTTTTCTGCGATCTGCTTTTCTGAGAAGCGCTTCTTCAACACCGCAAGAGCCCGATCAATAACCTGTTTACCCACCCATGGATTCGGCACAAGGTCGAGGATATTTCTGACAAAGAAACTTACATGGAACTCCGTATCGGCAAGCGGGTTATCTTCCTTCTCTTTGATGGCGAGGAACTCCTCCTGATCCACGGCAACTGTGGCAGAGAAGTTGAAAGCCGTGATGGTGTGGTGACTCTGTTTCTTGGGATCGAGTTGAATGTCATTGAGTGCTGCGAGGCTGATCTTGCTGTAATCAACGTGTGGGAGGATGTCGTAGGCAAAATCGAGTTCCCGCACCTTCCCTTGGCTGTCTCTGGTGACAAAGATCGGGAGGAGGAACTCATCGAGGCTTTTCTTAAACTCAGGTTTCCTGAAATCCTGCTTCTTACGCTCTCCGAGGTCGGTGGTAGAGGACTTACTCGGCTTCACACGCTCGAAGAGGTCTCCAAGGCCATCCTGCTCAAAACCTTGCTTAATCACTTCTATGAGGTTCCGGGAGGAGTCACGGAGGCAGAAGACATAACTCTCATCCAGCGCCGTAACGCCCGTCTTACGGGCATAGGGCTGGCGCAGGACACGTCCGACAAGCTGCGTAAGTGCTGTCTTGCTCTTCGAGGCCGAAAGAACTGTCAGGAGATAGGCAAAGGAGCAATCCCACCCCTCCTGCAATGCCTGTTTCGTGATGATGAAACGGACGGGACAGGCCGAGGAAAGGAGATCAACACCTTCGATGTCGTTCTGGCTGCTCGTCTTGATGGCGATTTGGTCTTCCGGGATACCCGAGTCCACGAGGTATTCCTTCACATCATCCGCGTGAATGGAGTCGGCGCTACGCTGATCCTTGCCTGTCTTCTCCACCTGAATGAGATTGATTGGACGGATCGTAACCCCGGAACGCTTCTTGTAGGTATCGGCCTCCTTTTGCAGGTCATCGAGCTTCTGAATGGAGAAATCCATAAGTCGCTGCCAGTCCGTTACTTCCTCTTCCACAAGATTGAGATCGAGCTTGATCATTCCTTCCTGTTCCAGTTCCCGCCCGGCGATGGAGAAGAGGACGTTACTGCCTTCTGCAGGAGTAGCCGTGAGTTCACATACGCAGGAGGGGTTGCACTCGCTGATCGCGGACAGGGCAAGCTCGCTCTTCGCCCTGTGGCCTTCGTCAAGGATCACAAGGGGTTCCAGTATCTTCACAACGTTGCCAAGAGACGTACGTGCAGGAGACGGCAGGAGAGCATCGAAGGACGGTGGAGGGTCGAGGTTCGGAGAGAGGTCATAAAGAGCCTTCTGCTTCTCCATGTTCGTCTCTGATGGGAAGAAGTCCGGGAAACGTCCGTCGTCTTGGAAGAACTTCAGGTCATCCTTCTTCAATTTATCCCTGCTGAACGATTGCAGCATCATCACAAGGATCACGAGCCCATTCTTCACATCTTGCGGAGAGAAGTTGTCCTTCTTCGTGACGATCTTAATATACCCTCCGGTGATGTCATCCAGCTTCTCTCGATACGGGTGACTGCGATCCTTTAGAGCATTGAGCGTCTGCGCGAATATCTGCTCACTCGGTACGACCCACAACACCAAGCCAGTGGGTTTCTTCTTTAGGAGTTTTAGGTACTGTTCCAAGGCGTAGGTCGCCATGAGTGTCTTGCCACCCCCCGTAGGGAGCTTGACGCAAAAATGAGGGCACTGCTTCCCGTGTCCGGTCTTCTTTGTGACATATTCATGGTTCACGTTTCCGGCGGGATAGAGCGTGTGCCATGCCTTCTCCGGCCAATTGATCTCACCGTACTCCTTCTGCACTTCGTCGGGGATGCGTCTAAACTTCTCATGCTCCTGTGCCAGAACAGTGAAGTACTGTTCCAGCCCTTCCACGGTGCGCTGCTGAAAGTTTTTGAGGAGGAACGGCATTATTCAGCAAGTCGGTAAATCTCAAAGGGAAGCTGAGCGAAGCGAATGTTTCGCTCGCGCAAGTCGTATTCTTCGAGGAAACATGCCGGGGCAAAGACGAGCTTTGGTTTGCCGGGAAACTTCTTCTCGATCTTCTGAGCGAAGTCGAGGTTAAGCGCCATACCACGGAGCTTGTCTGCATCAGGTACATAGAAGAGAAAGACTTCGTAGGTGTTGCTGCTGCCGATGTAGAACTCCTTCTCATTCACCTTCTTCGGATCGAATGTCTCTCCTGTGGCTGTGAAGAAGGCGTAGTTGGCGAGGTTCTTGAAAGACGGGAGGTCACCACCTTCCAACATTTTATCCATGTCTATGGGCTTGCCGATCTCAAAGTAACTGAAATGTGATTTCACCGACCTAAGGCGCATTGCTGTTCGTTTTTCACAAACATTTTCTACGGCACCTGTGTCAGAATTCACTTCATCACATTGAATAAGGATATATCTTCGACTGCCCTTATCCGATTCATTCAGTTCAACAACTGCATGTCCAGTTGTTCCGCTCCCAGCGAATGAATCAAGGATAATATCCTTATCACTCGCGACAAAATTAATTAATTGCTTGATCAGTCTCACTGGCTTCTTGCCATTTTTATATTCAACCCCACCCTCTTTACTAATGTTACCCATATCAATGTAAAAGCCGCTCCACCAATCACCACGAATGGTTGTAATGCATTCTTCATTATAGTAGTCATCTGCCTTTTTAATTTTGTCAGAGAGAAGGAGCCGCTGTTTTATTCCCTCTTTGCCATCAATGCCTACGTAGTATTGCTTCTTATCAAAAGCAACCTTGTACGTCTTGCCTTGAACCATCTTCTTCGGGATATGCTTTTCAGGAATCTCTGCTGATGTATGCACCCTAGCTATTCTATGGGCATTGCCGTGAATAAATGAACGAAAATCGGGAAGAGCTCTATACGCTGTAGGGACTTCATTGATTGAAAAACTCCTCCCCCCTTTTTTCTCCTGCGCCAAGCCAAGAATCAATAATTTGGAAAAGAGCTCATCATTCTTACATACAACATCGTTAAGTCTGCCCTCTTCATAGACACCCTTTTTCTTACTCTCAGAGAGCCACAATGAGTAATGTGTGTCATATTCCGAAGGCTCATAGAGTGGGCTCCTGCCGATTTGTTTACTGCCATTCATTGAATATACCAAAATGTATTCAGCGTTCTTCACGATATTTCCTTGTTTGGCTGACCTTACTTTCTCGCCTTGGACAGTAGACATCTGAACGTGAATAGTTGTCACAAAATTCTCCTCTCCAAAAACTTCATCCATTACGGAACGGAGATTGTGAATTTCATTATCGTCAATCGAAACAAAAATAACCCCGTCTTTCGACAGCAACTCTTGGAGAAGACGAAGGCGTGGATACATCATGCAGCACCACTTATCGTGTCGAGAAAGGTCATCTCTTGCCACCTCCTTCCCAATCCACTCCCGAATCATAGGAGAGTTCACATTATCGTTATAGACCCAATGTTCATTACCTGTGTTATAGGGTGGATCGATGTAGATACACTTCACCTTCCCCGCGTAGGTAGGTAAGAGAGCCTTGAGGGCGATAAGGTTGTCCCCGTGGATGATCAGGTTATCGTCCAAGGACGGCTCCTTGCTGAGCCCCTTGCCCTTCACCGCTACGAGCTCATGGAACTTCACAGTGTGGTGATGATTCTGAATGACCGATTTGCCCTTGAAGTGAAGTATTGGCATGTGTGATATGGAGTGAAGAGTGTGACAGCAGTGTAGGACAATACCCTTACTGAGTGAATGACTGAGTTTCATTCCCCTCCTGTGAGCAAAGGCGGAAGGTCATTGTGCCTCAGGAAGCCGTAATCCTCGCCCCTCATACACAGGGCGAAGCTGTTCGTACCACTCCATAATGGTCTGCTGAAGCTGGTTCCAACTTTTACGTACCGTGTCCACCACACTTCGCGCAGCGAAGTGTGCCCCGCGAATCCCGGAGGGCGAAGTGGGGCACACTTGGACGGGGGGCTGCGCTTCGCGCCTGCCCTTCCAAAGCTCCGAAGAGCGAAGGATGGTGGCAAGCCATCTTGCTACATTTATTCAGAGAAAAAGTGGGGCAGTTCCATCATGTCATAGAACGCCTTTTATGGCTTTTCAAAGAGCTAAAAATCCATAGCTCCTTTTCTTTGTGATTAAATCCCTATGCATGAGTTCTCTTCGTCAAAGATGATAGGCCCATGTACTACGTTTACATCCTGAACCTCGAAAACGGTCAGAACTATGTCGGCTACACAACGAATCTCGATGATCGCCTCGCGAGGCATGCACTTGGCAAAGCCTGTACGACGACAACCAGAGTGCATGCAGAGTCGGTTGCTTTTTACGCAGCGTTCACATCCGAAGAACTCGCGAGGAATTTCGAGAGGTACCTAAAAAGCTCCTCGGGGTTTGCATTCAGGAACAAGCGACTCATTGAATACAATGCATCATAACTTTTAGGTCTTTCTGAAAATATTTCCGTCCGCTCAAATATAGGCACGCTATTCTTCTCTGCCGGATTTTTCATTTTGCACTATATGTAACCAAGAAGTTTCGGATTTATCAACGCTCGGTGCAGAATTCTATTGTGGCTCAATGAAGCCATTCCCAGTTGATACAAACATAAGTTATTTTATGTTATAATATTACATAGAATGGTGCAAAGCGTCTGAGGCAGTAACACTTATTCATCAACACCATGAACATCAGCACAAAACTCCGCCTGAGCTCGGTTGCCACCACGCTGTTCGTGCTCCTGTTCATCTGTGTGACGTTGAGCCATATATACGACTTGAATATTCTGAATCAGAAACAGCAGTTGTCGGAGGGAATCATCAGCAATTCATTCCAATTGATCGCCCTTCGGGATGAATACATCTGGCATCCATCCGTAGAATTGAAGGCTCAGTGGATGAATCAGTACACAATGATGATGAAGCTATTTATCGAAGCGAAACCCCTCTTTGCCATTGCTGAAGAACACACTCTCTTTGAGAAGTCCCTTGAGGCCTCTGTGGCTACCGGGGATCTCTATCATCAACTCGTGCAATCCATAGAGCAGAGAAAGGGTATGGCGGTGACGGAAGAACTCAAGACCCAGCTCTCGCTGATTGCCCGAAACCGTGTGTCAAATATGCTGCGTTTATCGGATCTCATCCGTACCGAAGAACGTGCCATTGAGCGAACATTTCTCTCCATCATGGTGTTGCTCGGCGCCATCATCGTGCTCCTATCGCTGTTGTCGTATCTGATCTCCCGTTCCATGAGTCGAGCGCTTCTCAGGATGACCCGGGAAACGCAAATTTTCGGCGCGGGGAATCTCCAACACCGCATTCCCATCGTACGACAGGACGAAATCGGAAACCTAGAACAGCAATTCAATGCCATGGCTCAGACACTGGAGGACTTCACTGCAGGTTTGGCACGAAAGATCGCGGAAAAGACGAAAGAATTGGATCAGAAGGTGCACGAGGTGGGAGATAAAAATTCCCTGCTCGAAGAGTCGAAGAGAGCGATGCAGAATCTCCTAGAAGATCTTCAGAATACAGCGAAGCGCCTCGAACAGGAATCCATCAATGCACGGAAATTCGAGCAGGCGGTGCAGGCGTCCGGCGATGCCATCGCGATCGCACTCTCCGATTTGACCTATATCTACGTCAACCCTGCCTGGTGTCATTCGACAGGGTATTCGCCGAAGGAAGTGCTCGGTCAAAATCCGCATCTCGTTCTGAGCAACAAGATGAATGCGAAGCTCATGGAACAGTTCTTCGCCCGGCGAGAAGAAGAAGCGGTATTTCATTCGGATGAGTTTATCTTTCGGCGCAAGGACGGCACGGAGTACGAAGCGGAAGAGATGGAATACTGCATCCGGGAACAAGGGAAAACCTTGTTCAAAGTCTTTATCCATCGGAACATCTCGGAACGCAAACGTGCGGACCGTGCGAAGACGGAATACATCTCCCTTGCTTCGCATCAGCTGCGTACGCCGCTCACAGAGATCCGCTGGGCACTCTCGAACTTGAAGCAGGGAAGTCTCCCGCAAGAGCAGAGGATGATCGTAGAAGCAGCCCATCAGGCGGCAGGTCACATGGCGGAAACCATCAAGGCCATGTTGACGATCTCCCATATGGAAACCGGCGAACTGAAACCGGAACCGACGGATGCTGTGCTCCAGTCAGTCTTCAATGATATTCTGCACTTGTACGATACGATGCGACAGGAAAAGGCCCTCAAGCTTACGGTGGACTGTCCGGAGAGCATCCGGATGCATGCGGACGCTCAGCTGCTCAAAGAGATCCTGAGTAACCTCGTCACCAATGCGTACAAGTACACTCCCGCCGGAGGCAGCGTGCGCATTGCGGTGCGGAAAGATGCAGAGCATGTCACCATAGAGATTGCCGATACCGGCTGCGGAATCCCACAGAGCGATCAGAGGAGAGTATCCGAAAAGTTCTTCCGGGCTTCCAATGTTCTTCATCAAGAACAGGAAGGCAGCGGCATCGGATTGCATATGACCTATGCCCTCACAAAACTTTTGGGGGGAACGATTTCTTTTGTTTCACAGGAAGGAAAGGGCACAACATTTTCCCTCTCGTTCCCCGCTTCTCCAGCCGATAGACACAAAGTCGGAAACTGATTTTTCATTGACTTTGAGCACCCTTTTGTCGGAATTCTATTTCCGTTGGAACAGGAATAAAGTACCATTTCTGATCGTCTTCTTCTCCCGCGCACTTTCACTGCCTCTCTCCGTTGTCACTGCGAATAGAGAAGTCACTTTGTTCGCTGCGTGGAGGGATAGTCTATCATCCATCCTCATTTTCTTTTCTCCCGTTCTGTATGAGTAGATCACAGAAACATATCCTCGTCGCCGAAGATGACACTTTCCTGATGAAGTTGATGCAGATGGCCATCGAATCGCACGGCATTCGAGTGAGTAGTGCGCGCAATGGACGAGAGGCAATTGCTATCATCGAGAAGGATCCGCCGGATTTGCTTCTTCTGGACCTGCTCATGCCGGGAATCGATGGCTTCGGTGTTTTGCAGCATTGTAAAGAGAGGTACATGCACTTTCCCGTCATCATCTGCTCCAATCTCAGCGATACAATGAACCGAGACAAATGCACAGAGTTCGGCGTCAATGCCTATCTCGTCAAAAGCGATATGGACGAATCTCAGCTCTGGCCTGTCATCGAGAAATACTTGCAGTAGACTCTTCCCCCACCCTCTATGAATAACAGCACATCAGTATCACAAGGCGATAAGGATCTGGCTTTGCATTACATGAAAACACTCGTAGATGTTTCTAGAGAGTCATTCCTCATTCTCGACTCTCATTTCATGGTTATTGCGGCGAACTCTGTTTTTTACGCCAACTTTCGTGTTGAGCCTGTAAAAACAGAGAATGCATCACTTTTCCAATTGGGAAATGGTCAGTGGAATATTCCTGCATTGAAAAAACTGTTGGAGGAAATTCTGCCTCAGAAAAAAACAGTGAGAGATTACGAGGTGACACATAGTTTTGATGTTATCGGGCAAAAAACAATGCTGCTCAATGCAAGGCAGATTGATACGAGCCAATTGATTATTCTCGCTATTGAAGACATCACTCCTCGAAAAGAACTTGAGAATCAGCTGGCGAAGATCTCCGGAGATCTTGCGATCAAGGTAGATGAACGGACGAAAGAGCTTACGGAAAAAATACGGGAATTGGAAGCCATGAATAAAACCATGGTCGGGAGGGAACTGAAAATGATCGAGCTTAAAAATGAAATCGCAGAGCTGAAGAGCCGCTTCAAGAACGGTAACCACCAAAAATTATCCTACTAGGCACAATCGCGGCTTACTTTGGCAAGTCTGCAGAAGTTTTGAGCATGATGTTCAATTCTACACTCGTCGGTTCCAAACCTTCATTCCGCAAAATGCGTTGCAGATTATTGATCGCTTTCTCGCATGACTGATTTGCTTCGTGCAGATATTCGATTTGCGAAAGATTCAGTTTTCCGAAGTCCTGTGCGAGGATCATTTCGGAATACCAGCGGATGTGTGTCAGATTTTCCTTGAGCTTCTTTCCGACGATTGCCGCATCTGCGTGAGATTGATCCGAGGCGCGAAGCTTCTTCAGCAGGATGACTGCGATCAGTACCGTGGAGATGCCGATGAGGACGATGATCGTGGACAAGGAAAAATAGATAGTTCATTACATTATAGCATACTTATCGCTTAATTACTATTAACGATCCAATAGGAGGTTGGAAAGGTTTGGAAGACCCCACTTCGCCCCACTTCACTTCGTTTCGCGGGGCAGGGGTTAGAGACGTCAAATATGGAAGATTGAAAAAACCGATTAGGCATCTTGATCTTCTTTCCATCGTCTCAATCCTCTTATCACGGTTCCACCTTCAACCTCCCCAGCAGTTCCAGCAACGCATTTCCCGGATCGTTCAGCGTCGATCCGCAGTGGAGTCCTAGGCGGAGCATGCGGTCGTGGGTGATGAGCAGCGCAGACCGTACCGTACAAATTGGGGTGTCTTCATCGAAGAGGATCGTGCGAATACCATTCTGTGTCTTATCTTTGAGTATGGAGATACCTAGGGAAGTATCGAGATCATCGAGTGTGTCGGGAATTTCCGATGCCCGGAATGCACTGATGGAGAAATCTCGCTCGATGCATGCGTTGAAGCCCGGGCAGATGCGCTTGGGACCTACGTACATCGTCCAATCACTCGTGTAGCGCGGAAGACGATTGCGCTCGTAGCTGCCTCGGGAGAGGAAGTGAGGTGATGTCCAGCTGTCGGGATAGGAGAAGGTGAGGTGGAGGTCTTTGCGTTCATCGGTGATCCACTGGACCGGATTGAATACCTCTTCTTCCGGGAGTGATACCTTCACGGAAGGTGCCGCATCTTCGCCGATAAGTCGGACCAGTAGTTCTGCGGTTTCGCCGCGCGTGATGCGATCGTTGGGGCCGACGATACTCGACGGGATGGCCTTCGCGATAGCCAGGAAGTGGATGTACTGCTGATACCACTCTTTGCCGAGGACGGAGAGATCGGGGAGATTTTGATCCGTGAGTCCGAAAGCGACGGAGAGGATCTTGGCGGCTTCGGAGAAGCGGATGGAGGCATCAGGGCGGAAGGTGCCGTCGGCATAACCGCTGATGATATTCTTGGACCACGCCACACAGAGCGACGGTTCGTACCAGGAATCCTGCGGGACATCGACGAAGGGAAGTCCTCCGCCATCCAGCTTCAAGAGTCGCTCGTCACTCAGGCATCCATCGATCGTGGTCTGCGGCGCGATAGTACGGACGACCATGGAGATGAATTCCGCGCGGGTGATGGACTGGTCCGGCCAGAAGACCGGATACCCGCCGGGGCTGGCAAAGCCATGGATGATTTCCATTGTGCGCAGAGTCTCTATGGCCGGGGCGTAGGGATGGGTATCGGGGACATCGTCGAAGGCGCTTGCGGCGGCAGCAAAAGGGATCGCGATTGCGCCGAGGAGCACGAGGAGGGCTAAGAGCCAACGGGAGATTCTGCTGTGGAGCATGTCCGTTGGTGGATAGTGTATCACGGTTAGATTTGCAATTTTTTGATTTGCGAATTGCGATTTGAGGGATAAATAGCAAATCGCAAATTCTGAAATCGCAAATTCGTCACCCTCGTGTATTTCCGTTACAATCCCCTCCGTCTTTCCAAACCTCCCCATGGCCATGAACCACGACGAAGTGCAGAAAAAGGTCGAAGCATTCCTCGCGAGCCTCGGTGTCCCCGGCTTCATCGTCTTCGGTTGGAAGAAGAGCGAGCAGGAGTTCGGCTTCGTTTCCTCCGCGCACGAGATGCCGCCGGCGGCAGCGATTAAGGGGCTCACGTGGGCGCTGAATGATTTCGTGCAGAAGACTTTGTAAGGGGAAAGGGATAAGTATGAAGGGGTATGGGAGGGGAAAGGGGATCGATTAAATGACCCTACCCCATAATACTTACCCCGTACCCCTCACCGAAAGATCTCCTTCATCACCCAGTTCCCGAACCCCATCACCGCCGCGACCACGATCCATCCGAAGAGTCCGCTGACGATTTCCAGCTTCACGAGGGTCGGGTCCATGTTCTGCGTGATGAGGATGATCAGCTCGACGAAGGCACCGTTGACGATGATCACCGCGAGAATGGTGGCGAAGAGCCTGAGCGGCAGCGTGACGAGGGCGAGGAGGGGACGGACGAGGATATTCATCAGCGTGATGAGGACCCCGACGATCACGAGTGCACGCCAACCTCCCTTGAGGTCGAAGAATTGGCTCAGGTATGTTGCCATCGCCCAGACGAGGGCAATATTGAGGATCGTCTTGAGGGTGATTTTGAGGGGCAGGGAGCCCGAGGAGGAGTCTGACATGGTGGGGAGTGTAGCAGAGGGGAGGGCTGTCATGGTGAGCCGCGTCGAACCATGACTTGCAGACTAGGACAAATTTGTCGCAGTTCGACGCGGCTCACTGTGACAAATTTGCTCCCTTCCTCCTAATTCCGTTTCGCAAACCTCACCCCCACCTTCACCCCTTCGATCTCCTCTTCATGCGCCTCCCCCTCATTCGCTTCGAGCACCGCATTCGTCTCTTCGGCGATAGAGTTGCCATGGTCCTTCATGACGTCCTCCATTCCTTCGATGGAAAGGGCGATGCGGTCGGTGAAGGCGAGGCCGGCATCTTTGCGCAATCTCTGGACCAAGCGGATCAATTCGCGTGCGTCCGCTTCCCGTTTGAGCTCCTCCGTTATCGTCAGGTCCATTCCCACTACCACGCCTCCTTCCGAAAGCACATCCTGGCCTTCTTTCCCACGGAAGATCACTTGCACTTCGTCGGGAGCGAGCACTTCATCGAGAATCAGGACTGAGCCGTCTTCTTTCACCGTGAATTCCCCGGCCTTGCCGGCTTTGATGATTTCCTGCACGCGCTTGCCGAGCCGCGGTCCCGTCTTGCGTGCATCCACCATGGCGATGCGTTCGGCCAGTGCTTCCGGGTTATCGGTGAATTCCAAAACTTTCACATTGAGCTCACTCCGGAGTAATTGCCGGTCCTCCTCCGCAATCACGATATTTCCGAACGCCGGAGGAAGGGCAATTGTGGCTTTGCTGAGCGGCTGGCGCACTTTGATTTTCTTGCCTGAGCGGATGCGGTGTCCGAGCGAAACAATCACCCTGAGCAGACGGTTCTTCTCGAGGAGGTTCTTCTCTTCCAGAGTGAGATTCCGTGGTTCCGGCCAGTCCGTGAGGTGGATGGAGCCGTGGTCTTCGGCAACGAGATTGAGGTAGATCGCGTCGGTGATGAATGGGCAGAAGGGTGCGAGTACCTGACAGACGGTGAGGAGGACATCTTCCAGTGTTCCGAGGGCGGCGAGGCATTCCTCCTTCTGATCGGTTTCGCATTCGGCCGGTCGCAGATCTTCATCTTCCATCACGGCTTTTCCCGCGAATCTGCGGCGCGACAAGCGGACGTACCAGTTCGTCAGTGCATCGATGGTGTCGTGGATTTCTGCACACGTTGCCGAGAGATCGAAGCGCTCGAGTTCGCGCGTCATGCGGTTTACCAGATCCTGTGCTTCGGCGCGGATGTAGCGGTCCAATGGATGTGCTGAATGGCGGCGCGTTCCGGTGGATTCGTACTTGGCGGCATTGGCGTACGTCACGAAGAAGCTGTACACGTTCCAGAGCGGCAGCAGCACGGAGCGCACGGTTTCCTCCACGAGCTTTTCAGAGAAGCGCAGATCTTCGCCACGCACCGCGGGGCTGGCCATGAGCGTGAAGCGCACGGCATCCGCACCGCGACGGTGGACCACTTCCAGAGGTTCCGGATAATTCTTCAGCCTCTTGCTCATCTTCTTGCCGTCCTCCGCGAGCACGATGCCGTTGACGATGCAGTGGCGGAAGGCGGGTTTATCGAAGAGCGCGGTGGAGAGGATCATCAGTGTGTAGAACCAGCCGCGGGTCTGGTCGATGCCTTCGGCGATGAAATCGGCGGGGAAGCCTGGAGGGAGCGCTGAGTTCATAGTTAATAGTTGTTGGTTATTAGTTTTCTTGGCCGGAGATTGTTGCTGGTTAAACGGAAAATGATTCTGCGCGTACGGCATCGATCCGGATTCGAACCAGCAGTCGAGCACCTCGGGGATGCGGCGGACGAAGGGGTGGAGGGTGTACGTTGTGGACTCAGCATTCTTCAGGAGTTTTGCAGACTCGCGGTAAGACAAATTCTCGAGGATCGCGCGCATGGCGCAGGCAAGCCCTCCATGCATGACAATGAGGACGCGTTTGCCGGGGTATTCCTTCAATAATTTTTCACAGATTTCCTGTGCCCGCCTGAGGAATTGCGACAACGTTTCCCCACCGGGAGGTGTCCCCGCAAATAATGAGAGAGAATTACCTTTTGCAATAGAGCACAAATTACCAATTTCCTTCACAGGTCTCCCGCTCCACTTCCCCAGAGAGCGCCCTCGGAGTAAAAGCCATTCAATAGCTGCAATCCCTGTATTTTTGCTGATGATCGTTGCGGTTTCTGTTGTTCGTTTTGCATCTGAGGAAAGAATTACATCATAAGAATTATTCTTCAATGATTTCGCGATCATTTCGGCTTCCCTCTTTCCCTTCTCAGTGAGTGCCGGATCTCCTTCCGAACCTTGAAGCAGATCATCTCGATTCCCTTCTGACTCGCCATGCCGCACGAAGGTGATTTCGACATCACTCTCACTCGGACCGCCCGGCCACACGATGTCATCTACGATGTGCTTGTGGAGGTCGAGCTCCTTGTTCTCAGCATGGTCCCAGTAGAAGGTATACGGCTCGGCGTAGCCCGGATAGGGCTGGTGGCTGAGCTTCACAGGATCTTCTCGATTGAAGAAGTGTCGCAGATTCTGCACCGGATCGGCGTGGGTCACGACGACGATGTGCTCGCCGCGGTGGAGCGGGAGCTTCTCCTCCATAAAACTTTTGATGCGATTCTGTACATCCTGCCACGTCTCCATCCCCGGGAAGTGGTAGATGCTCTCGGGTGTGCCGGATTCCAGCTTGTGCGCGCGCTTGGCTTTCACAAACGTGAGATCCGAGAAGTCGATCGATTTTCCCTCGTACTCTCCGAACTGCACTTCCTGTAGCCGCTCATCCACGATCACTGTGGCACCCGTGCGATCGGCGATGGCTTGGGCAGTCTGCTGTGTGCGGGCGAGAGGGGAGCAGTAGATCACGGCAATCTCCTGACCGTCGAGCGTTTCCGCTGTGCGCGCCGCCTGTTCCTTTCCTGCAGCCGTGAGGTTCGTCCCTGGGACTTTGCCCTGGTACACCGGCGTGATATTTCCTTCGCTTTCGCCATGCCGGACAGCGGTGACTTTGGTGAAGCGGATGCGGCAGTGGGCCATAAGGTCAGAGCGGCTGCCGATCACTTCGAGGTCCATGGTATTACGTGCCTCTGACGCAGGCACCGCACCCACGGAGGGGTGCTGCTGGGAGGTAGGATTTTTATCCTTCCCTTCCCCGCGAAGCGCCGGGCGCGAAGTGGGGTCCTGCCGCCAGATTGGCAACGGCGTTCCCCAATATCTATTCCGGCTGATCGCCCAATCACGCGCTCCCTCCAGCCACTTGCCGAACCGTCCATCGCGAATGTGCGCCGGCACCCATTCTGTCTCGGCATTGGTGAGCAGAAGCTGACTTTTAATCTTCGTCACATTCACGAACCACGAGCTCGTGGCGTAGTTGAGGAGGGGAGTTTCGCAGCGCCAGCAGTGCGGATAGCTGTGCGTGTAGGATTCCTTCTTCCACACGAGGCCTTTCTTGTTGCAATCCTCGATGATCTTCTTCTCGCCATCTTTCACATACTGCCCGCTGTAGGGTCCGGCGAGTGTATTAAAGTGACCGTCCATGTTCACGTCCATCACGATGGGGAGCGTGTTCTTCTTCGCCGCCTCCATGTCGATCTCTCCGTACGACCCGTTGATCGTCACGATGCCAGTTCCTTCCGTCACTTCCACGTAATCCGCCGCGAAGACGGAGTACACGTGCGGCACGGCTTTCACTTCGGGGAGATCGGCGTACCACGGGGCGATGTGCACGTAGTGTTTGCCGACCATCTTCTTCCCCTTGAATTCCTCGATGACTTCATAATCCTCAATGCCTTTCATCACGGCCTCGAGACGTTCCTTGGCGAAGATGAGGTATTCCTTTCCGGTGCGTACTTTTACATAATCGGCATTCGGGCTGATGGAGAGGCCCATCGTGGAGAGTGTGCTCCAGGGCGTCGTTGTCCAGGCGAGCAGAAAGGTTTCGGGTTTGTCGCTCAGTTCGAACTTCCACGTTACCGACATATCGCTCACGTCCTTGTAGCCCTGCGTCACCTCGAAGTTGGCCAGCGGAGTAACACAGCGCGGACAGACCTGCATTGCCTTCTTCCCTTCGTAGATCAGGCCTTTGGTATGCAGCTGAGAGAATACCCACCAGATCGATTCCATGAACTCCGGGTCCATCGTCCGGTAGTCCCAGTCCATATCCACGAAGCGTCCCATGCGTTCCACCACTATTCGCCATTCCTTCGTGTAGCGCTGGACGGCGGTGCGGCAGAGCTCGTTGAAGGCCGCTACTCCCATCATTTCGATGTCTTTCCGTGACGAGAGATTTTGCTCTTTTTCGACAATGTTTTCGACCGGTAATCCATGGCAGTCCCAGCCGAAGCGGCGCTGCACATACTTCCCGCGCATGGTCTGGTAGCGGGGGATCACATCTTTGATGGTGCCAGCGAGGAGGTGGCCGTAGTGCGGCAGACCCGTGGCGAACGGCGGGCCGTCGTAGAAGGAGAATGCCTGCTCCTGATGGTCACCTTTCACCGGTCCCAGGACGTCTTTGATATCGCCCATGCGCTGCCGGAGGCTTCTCTTGAAGATATCTTCCTCCTGCCAATATTTCAGAATGCCTTCTTCCAGGGCGGGGAGCCGTTGGCGGGGATCGACGGGGTCGAACATAGGTTATGGGGGCTTGCCCTGCATAGGCTTGCCCCTCGTAGTCTTGGCGAAGCGAGGAGCGAAGTGACTGGTGCAGGGTCGAATATGTGAAGGCAGTGTACTAGAAAACGAAGATGATTGTGGAAGGATAATGCCAGTGAATGCCAGAGGGGATTCTTTTCGAAATTCACGTTCCATTCACAGGCACAATGGCCCATAGATTGATCACTTTTTTCTTTGACTTCGACCGTAGCGACAGCGATAATTTATGTGTATGTCTGAATCAACTAAAGCAACGTTTCCACAGGCTGTAGATGAGCTAATGGCTCAGGGTGGTCATGATTCGATTTTCGATGATGAGCCAACTCTTTCCCCAACTGGCGACACAGCGATAGGGCGGGCTGCTGGTGATACGGTAATTGCAGAGTCCAAACAGGCTGAAGGTCTTCCGAGTGCAGAGCAATTGGCAGAATTTGCCGTTAGTCTGAGTCACGAGTTACGGCAAAAAGGAGCAGTTAATAATTTACGAGATGATGCCGCAACGGTCTTGGTTGCTGTGAAACGATTATTTCATCCAGTTGCAAAGGCAGCTCATGTTTCGCCTGTATAAGTGAAGATACGAATATTGTATTTGACATGTTGTTGATTTTATCAAGGGAATAGGTCAGAATAGCCAGCTGTTCCGTTTGTATATTTCTCCAATTCTCTTGGAAGGTTTCACATCTCAAACCATCGAGCTTGGTGAAGAGCTGCAATTGTTGCTGTCGCGTGTTTTCGAAGAAAAGGGATTTCTTGAACAATCTAAAAGATCTGAGGATATTCATCAGAAAATAGAGCTATTGCTGTCTGGAAAGGATGAGTTTCTGCGAGAGTTATTTACACAATTTACTCAACGTCATGCTCTTGGGGAAGGAGCTTCCATTTCTGATAAGCGTCGATGGATTGCAGAGCTGATGATGCAAGGAGACGCGACTGCGCTAGGCGGGATCCTTGATATGACTAAACAGGCAATCGATGATCCGAACACATCTGCAACTGTAGAACATGCGGATGCATTGTATGCGCAATTACAGTTGCTGACGCACATGCTTTATACAGAATTGAGAGAAGAACCTCAAAGGGCGCCGGCTTATCATGCCCGTATCCAGTGCATGCTTCGGTATATGCTCGACCGTCATACGTATCAGCAGAGTACGGCGATTGCTGAAGCTGTATGCAGTGGCAGGAAGTTTTCTCTTACAGATGAGACTGGCAAAGTACATGAATGGAGTCTCCCTCCAATACAAGGCAATCGCGTCGTGGATCTTGGGTGTGGAAAGGGGAAAGCTCTAGATGTTTTTGCTAGAAAAGGAGCAGAAGTGATCGGTATAGAATCCAATCCGCTTTTTGTTCTGGATCATCCGGGACTGAGGCTGGGTATGATCGATATAGATCAGAATAGATTGAGGGATACCGCGTATAGCGAATTGGGATTTGGGGATATCTTTGAAACAGCAACGGTGAGCTTCATGTCTTTGGTGGTTGATCGAACTGCGCTTCCTCTTGTTGCTTTGATGAATGCCAAGGCAATAGGTGGTGTATTGATTCTTCCCCACAACCTTCCGCTCAGTGGCCGTGATGATGCCCCCGTATTATCCGACGGAGAACGGATCCGGTATACGGTGGAGCCTTTAACATCTGGGAAGAGTCCAGATGGTGATTTTAAAGCGATTGCGGATACGTTACATACTCTAGGTTTCAATAGGGTGATGCGTACATGTTACCCTGTTATCGATCCCGAGACGCCTTCACGCACATACGAAAACCACTATCTGATCGTCGCGGATCATCCGGGCGTATAACTTTTTCGGCCTTCCATTATTTCATTCTTCGTTCCTGCAGCAGCAGCGTCATCAGGATCATAAGAAGGCCAGCGCCGAGGGTGTAGAGATCGACGGAGCGGGTGAGGGCGATTTCGCCGAGGAAGGTTGCCGAGAGCATCACGAAGGAGAAGGGGATCAGAGACCGTGTCTTCCAGCGGGGGAGGACGGTGTAGTAGAGGTAGTAGGGGATCCCGATGAAGATGAAGCTGAAGAGTGCCACTTCGGTGATGGTGAGTGGATCGAAGATTCGGGGCGAGGAGAAGAAGAGGAGCGGCGCTGAGCAGGCGGATCCGATAAGAAGCATGGCCGTGTAGTATTCTAGGGTGCGCCGCGAGATCATCTGTTGCTGCATGTAGCGGTTGCTGACGATCAAGAATGCGACGAAGCAGGTGAACGCGAGCATGATGGTGATGGCATGGATGGTGTTACACGTGGGGGAAGAGAAGAGGAGTAGGAGCGCACTGCCAAAGAGTGCCCAGAGGAGGAGTCCTTTCTTCCAGCGGAGAGAGAGAGCCATCGTGGCGATGAGAAGTCCGCTGGCCGTCATTGGGACTTCGTACTGAGTTGCCGTGCCCATACTGAGTGCGAGGTATGTGGTGAGCGCGAGTGCCATCATGAGCACAGAGGAAAGCCACAAAAGCGGATGCAGGAGTTTGATAGGTTGGATGATGGAGTGTCGCCTGCGAATGAGGGTGATCGCGGAGAATACGAGCCCGAGAGACCAGAAACGGAGAAGGGTGAAGTCGATGGGAGTGAGTGTATCCATCCGGAGCAGGAATCGGGCGAAGACCGGATCGAGTCCCCAGAGGATGAGGATGGTCAGGAGGACGATGATTGCGCGTGTTTGGGTGAAGTTGCGTGGTGTAACGGAAATATCGATAGCTCCTGTGGCGGCGAGCTCTGTGACGATCGCTCTCTGCTCATCCTGATCCAGAGGCAGACGGAGGACAATCTGCGCCTCCTCTCGTCCGATGGGCGAAACGACGCGGAGGTCGCCCAGGAGGAGCCCGTACTTCTTCTCCAGGAAGGTGAAGTGTCGGATGATGTCGCTGGGGCCGAGGGTGGGGAGGGTGAGGCGGACGATGCAGAGCTGCTTGGAGGATGCATCGGTTCCCTTCTGGCGGAAGATCCGAGCGATGACATCCGTCGGGGAGAGGTGCCCATCGGTGATGGCGATGAGGGCGCGGTTGAGTGAGTGATATCCCAGGGAGCGGACGCTCTCGATGATCACCGATTCGCGGAACTCCGCCAGGAATCCACGCGATTCTTTGGTGAGGGCCTGCTGCAGGATGGTCCTCCCCTGTACGATCATCTTCCGTTCGGATTCCTCAGAGAACGCCCCCCGTATTTGCGCCGTAGCTAGCCCCGTGCGCACCCAGCCGAGCCACTCACGCTCCACCGTGCGCTTCCCTTCTGTGATGATGGCGAGCGAGACGCTGTGCGTGAGCTCGGTGAAGGGCGGCACCGCTTCGCCATTCACCACGATCAATGTCTGGTAGAGCGCTTGCTCCTTGAAGAGGTAGAGTGCACCATCGAGTGCTGTGGCACCGTGCGGAAGCTGGATAGCTGTGCCATCGGGGCCGTAAACGGTGATGGATTTGCCCAGGATGTCGCTCTGGAGACTTTCTAGGAATTCCGTGCTCTTCTGTGTGGTGTCTGCGGAGAGCGAGAGAATGTTCTTCAGCCACGGAAGGTACTCCAAAAACCCCTGAGCTTTCTGATCGAAGCAGAGGGAGGCAATGCCTTTGCGGGCGTACGTTTCCATGTCCGTGGTGCGAATTTTGCAGCGGATGGACATGCCGTCCTCCAAGAGGATCGTGGTGTGGAGCCCCCGGTAGCCATTGATGGCGGGGGTGTTGATGAAGTCTTTGAATGTGAGCACTTTGTACGGCCAGATCTGGTGCAGCGCGCCGAGGATCGCGTAGCACTCCGCAATCGCATCACAGCGGAAGCCGACGGTGAGGGATGCGCGCTTGATCGCGGCCTTGTCGGAGTAGGTCACGCGGTCGCGCAAATGGTTCCAGGATTTGGGTTCCCATTCCATGTGCATCGATGCCGGAATCGTTTGTCCGGACTCGCGCATTTTCTTCTCCATGGCTTGGGCGATGGTTGTGCCCCGTGGTCTGTTGGCATTGCGCAATTCCAGGAGCTTGGGGAAGAGCTCGGGCTCCAGCACCGCGAGGCAGAGCGCTTCCAGTTCGTCCTTCAGCTTCTGCATACTCAGACGATCCGCGAGCTTGACGTACACGTCGTACGTTTCCTGCGCGAAGGCATTCTTGCGATCCGTGGGCAGGAAATCAATCGTCCGCATATTGTGGAGACGGTCCGCGAGCTTGATGACCATCAGACGTACATCTTTCTCCATCGTCGTGACCATCTTGCGGAGGGATTCTGTTTCTTCGTCGAGGGTGGGATGCGCGCGGATCTCTGCGTCATCGAGCTTGGTGAGCGCATCGATGAGACCGCCCACCGATGGTCCGAATTTTTTCGTCAATGTTGCGAGTGTCGTACTCGTGTCTTCCACCACATCATGCAGAAGAGCGGCGATCAGCGCATCGGCATCCGCGCCCATCGCCGCGAGGATCCGCGCAACTTCAATGGGGTGTGTGGCATAGGGCATTCCCGATTTCCGTAGCTGTCCCTCGTGCGCCTCAATGCAGAAATCGAAGGCTTGGCGCACCAGCGCGAGATCCTCAGGGGAGAGGTAGGAGATCGCCGGGAGGAGATCTTGCCATTGCATATGAAGAGTAAGTTTACCCTCTGTGTTGGGACTTGGGTATCGATTTTTCAGGGAAGTGACTGGGGGGAAAATGACCAAGGACCAAGCGCCAATGACCAATAGTCTATGCCATGAATTTGGTCTTGAGATTTGGGATTTCCCTGGTCATTGATTTTTGGTCATTGATCATTCTTTCCATTTAATGCTGCACCCAATGGCATTGACTTCCCACAGCGGCGGGTCTTTCCCCTCCGTCAGCGCATCGATGGCATCCCAGAGATTGCGGTGCTTCACGTTGTCGGGATGTTCCCAGTTATCATCGATGCGCCCTTTGTACCGGAGGACGCGAAGCCGGTCGAAGACGAAGCAGTGCGGTGTGCAGAGCGCTCCAAAGGATTTGGCAACTTCCTGACTCTCATCTCTGCAGTAGGGGAAGGGATAGGCCTTGTCTTTGTAGCGCACCTCCATCTCCGTGAAAGAATCTTCCGGGTAGTGCGTATCGTCGTTGCTATTCACGAGGACGAACTGTGCGCCCTCGGGATCGAAGTGCTCCGCCATTTGGATGAGGCGGTCTTCGTAGGCTTGGGCGTAGGGACAGTGATTGCAGGTGAAGATGACGACGAGAATGGGATCCTTGATCATTTTCGTATCGATGGTCAACCCGTCCACGGCCGGGAGGGTGAAGTGCTGGAGTGGATCGCCGATTTCGAGGACGGTGGAGTTGGAGTTGATGAGGGTCATACGGAGGATGGAAAGGAAGGAAAAGATGGAAACGATTGAAAGGGTTATTTGAGTGATGAGCGAAGGCGCTGAAGAAGATAGCCTGTTCGACCAATATGACTGAATATGTCTTTTGCCTGCTCTTCGTTCACATAGCGGAGATCCTTCGAAAGGAATGTCTGATAGTGGAGTTCTTCCAGTGAGGCGAGAGCGATGTCGATGAAGTGAATCTTTTCCTTGGATGATCTGCGCGCATTTCCTTCAACGATATTGGTCGGAACGCTGTACCCGGAGCGTTTCATCTGGCTTGCCAATCCAAATTGTTCGTGGGCAGGGTACTTCGCTGTACATTGATAAATCTTCATGCACAGTCCATGTGCCTCCTGCCAAACTATCAGTTTCTGATACGGTCGGTCTTCCATGGCGTCGGAGTATACTCCAATCCTTCGGCTCCGCTCAGGATGTCATTCTTCCAAATGACGAGAATGACACTCTTTTCAATCCTTTAATTCCTTTCCTTCTTTTCCATCCTTCGCCATTTCACCTCCACCGCCTTCGTCATCGACTCGCGTAATCGGGTTCTTCTCCTCTGGCACAAGCGCCTGCAACGGTGGATGCCGCCGGGCGGGCACATCGATCCGGATGAAATTCCCGAAGAGACGGCGCGGCGGGAATGCAAGGAGGAGACGGGCTTGGACGTGGAGATTATTGGCGAGTCACAGGAGAATCAATTTCTGGGGAATCCTGAAGAAGGTCGCATGCTCAAGAAGCCGATTGCACTCTTGCTTGAGGAAATTCCAGCGTATGAGGTTCGCAATGAACCTGCGCATCAGCACATGGATTTCGTGTACCTGGCACGTCCGACGGATGAATCGCAGGTGATGACGCTGCTTGAGGAAGAAGGGACGGAGCTCAAGTGGTTTACACGGTCGGAGATTGAGGAGCTGGACGATGCGACGGAGATTTTTGCGAATGTTCAGAGCTATGTTTTGAAAGTGCTCAAGTCGAGGCCACAACCGTAGGACAGGAATATTCCTGTCCTACGGTTGTTGGGCCAATCTACTAATCCAGCATACTCAGGGCATCCATAATCGCATTATATCGTTGAGCATTCTGCTGTCGCTCTCTTGCAGGAGCCTCTCTCGTCTCTCGTTTCTTTCTCTCCAGTTCTGCTGCACGATCTCGGAAAATGAATGTGACATCTTCACCAAAATCTTCGTTAGAAGGGAATGGTTCTCGGAAATCGATCGTGTTTTCATCACCCATGCTTATGGAATAATCCCTTCCACACTTTTCGTCAAACCTTTTTCCCACAACTCCGGCGGGATTATGAATCCAGCTGTCGGGCCTCCCTTCGAAAACCTTTCAGGCTTTCCTCACTTCATCCAAACCTACAACACCTTCTTCAAATACTCCCCCGTGAAACTCCCTTTCGTTTTCGCTACCTCCTCCGGTGTTCCCTGCGCAACGATCAATCCGCCACCGCTTCCGCCTTCCGGTCCCAGATCCAAAACGTGGTCCACGGATTTGATGACGTCAAGGTTGTGTTCGATGACGAGGACAGTATTACCCTTGTCCACGAGGCGCTGGAGGACTTCCAGCAGGCGTTGAATATCGTCGAAGTGGAGGCCTGTGGTGGGTTCGTCGAGGATGTAGAACGTTCTGCCGGTGGCTCGCTTGGTGAGTTCGGTGGCGAGCTTCACACGCTGTGCCTCTCCTCCCGATAACGTCGTTGCACTCTGCCCGAGGTGGAGGTAACCGAGGCCCACGTCTTCGAGGGTTTGCAATTTCCTTTTGATCGATGGAATGGCGGAGAAGAAATCCAATGATTCACGAACCGTCATGTCCAGTGCATCGGCGATGTTCTTCCCCTTGAAGGTGATTTCCAGTGTCTCTCGGTTGTAGCGCTGTCCCTTGCAGGTTTCGCAGGTGACGAAGACATCTGCGAGGAAGTGCATTTCAATCCGCTTGAGCCCGTCGCCTTCGCAGTCCTCGCAGCGTCCGCCCTTCACGTTGAAGCTGAAGCGGCCGGTCTTGTACCCACGCAGTCGTGCTTCGGGAGTGCCGGCGTAGAGGTCACGAATTTCGGTGAAGAGGCCGGTGTACGTTGCCGGGTTGGACCTTGGAGTGCGACCGATCGCGGACTGGTCGATGACGATGGCTTTGTCCAAATGCTGCAGCCCTTCCACCGGTCCGCTATTCTGGGCGCGGGACTTGGCACCATTGAGCACGCGCTGGAGTTCGGGTCCTAGGATGCCGTGAATGAGGCTCGATTTGCCCGATCCGGAAATGCCTGTGACGCCGATGAAGGTTCCTAGCGGCAGCGTGACCGTCACGTGCTGGAGGTTATGGTGGTGTGCATCGTTGATCTTGAGCGTCAGATTATTACCTTTCCGGCGCTTCTTCGGGACGGGGATCACTTTCCTGCCACTCAGGTACTGTCCCGTGACGGATGCCGGATTCTTCACAATTTCCTCCGGCGATCCCTGCGCGACGATTTCTCCTCCGTACTTGCCAGCACCCGGACCGATTTCCAGCAGCCAGTCCGCGGCGCGCATCGTCTCTTCATCATGCTCCACCACGATGACGGTGTTGCTGAGACTGCGCAGCTTCTCGAGGGTCGCAATGAGCTTGGCATTGTCCCGCTGATGGAGCCCGATGCTCGGCTCATCGAGGACGTAGAGCACGCCTTGCAGAGCAGAACCGATTTGCGTGGCGAGCCGGATGCGCTGGGCCTCTCCACCAGAGAGTGTGGCGGCAGAGCGGGAGAGGGTTAAGTAGGTGAGGCCGACATTTTCCAGGAAGGTAAGGCGGGAGATGATCTCCTTGATGACTTTGGCGACGACGGTGTATTCGTAAGCGGAGAGCTTTGAGCTTTGAGCTTTGAGCTTTGAGTCTGGCTGAGATTCGTCGTGTTGGGCATTTTCCACTTTCACGGGTTTTTCACGAATCACCTCAGACTTTTCACTATCCACCTTCGTCGGAATCAAGCCTTCGAAGAAACTCTTCGCTTCACTCACGCTCAGGTCCGTCGCTTCCACCACATTCTTCCCGCCCACGGTCACACCGAGAATTTCGCGCTTGAGACGACGCCCGGCGCAGGAGGGGCAGGGGAGTTCCAGCATGTATTCCTCGATCTGGGTCCGAACGTAGCTAGAGTCCGTCTCGCGGTGCCGACGCTCGAGATTGGGGATCACCCCTTCGAAGGACGTTTCATAACTACCTTCGAATTTTCCGCCTTCCATATTCACGCGGAGTTTGACGTCCGGCGCTCCGCGCAGAATGAGCTCGCGATGAGCTTCTGGCAGGTCTTTCCAGGGCGTATCCATCGAGAAATCAATCTCGATGGCCAGCGCTTCCAGAATTCTGCTCATGAATCCCATGCGCGAAACAGACGTCGCCCACGGGTGCACTGCCCCTTCCGCGAGGGAGAGGTTGGCATTCGGAATGAGACTGGCTTCGTCGATCTGCAGTATCGCCCCCAGTCCGTGGCAGACATCACATGCTCCGTGCGGGGAATTGAAGGAGAAGCTCCGCGGTTCCAATTTCGCCACCGGTTCCTCCGGGTGCTCCGGACAGACGAAGCGCTCGGCGAAGCGCACTTCCTTGCCGCTATCGGTATCGAGTACGATTAGCGATCCCTCGCCTTTCTTCAGCGCGAGCTCCACAGAATCGGCTAGGCGTGAGCGGTTGGGATTGGGCTGACCGTCCTTCACTTCCAGATCCCGGACGACGAGGCGATCCACCACGATTTCGATGGTGTGCGCTACTTTGGGATCGAGTTCCCCATCTTCATCCGTTGTGACCACGCTGCCGTCGATGCGCATGCGGACGAAGCCCTCGCGGCGGATGGCATCCAGGATTTTCACATGCGATCCTTTGCGCCCTTCGATCACCGGAGCGATGAGGAAAATTTTGGTGCCCTCGGGCATCGCGGCGATATTCGCCACGATCTGGCTGGAGGATTGCTGACTGAGTTCGCGTCTGCACGTCACGCAGTGCACGCGCCCCGCCTTGGCCCACAGGAGGCGCATGTAGTCGTAGATTTCCGTCACAGTTCCCACCGTCGATCGGGGATTGCGCGCGGAGGTTTTCTGATCGATGGAGATGGCGGGGCTGAGGCCTTCGATGGATTCCACATCCGGCTTCTCCATCTGCGCGATGAATTGCCGTGCGTAGGCCGAGAGGCTCTCCACATACCGTCGCTGACCTTCAGCGAAGATGGTATCGAACGCGAGCGAGGATTTGCCGGAGCCCGAGAGCCCGGTGATGACGGTGAGTTTGTTGCGCGGAATCGTGACGTCGATGTTCTTGAGGTTGTGTACTCGAGCTCCGCGGACGATGATTGAATCCATAAATTTAGAGGGGAAGGAAAACTTGCGAAGCTCGTCCTGAGCTAGTCGAAGGGTTGGCGCCTTTGACAGTGATGAAATCCATGAGGGATTTTGGGGAACGGCCAATAGCCCGCGCGCCGCGGGACGAAGCGCCAGTTTACAGGGTTAAGAGGGGTGTGTCCAGGGTGGGGGAGGGGAAAAGATGATGGATTATTCTGACGGACATGCGCAGAATGTATCAGATTCGATGTAGTATGGTTTTATGTTCACCGGGATCATCGAAGCAACGGCGAAGGTGACCAAGCTCTCGGGCGGGAAGCTCACGGTGGAGCGGCCCAAGCTTTTCGACGATATCAAGCTCGGGTGCAGCATCGCAATTTCGGGTGCCTGTCTGACGGTTGTTTCTTTCGATACGAAGTCGATGACGTTCGATGTCATTCCGGAGACGTTTGCCAAGACGACGCTTGGGACCTTGAAGAAAGGTGATGCGGTAGATCTGGAACGGGCATTGCCGGCACACGGGAGATTTGAGGGGCATGTGGTTCAAGGCCATATAGAAGGAGTGGGGGAGGTGGTGAGGGTGGAGAGCGTAATCGGAGAACTTCGCCTCACAATCCGTCCTCCCGCCTCTCTCCGTCCGATGATCGTCACCAAGGGCGCGATTGCTGTAGATGGAGTTTCCCTGACGATTGCGAACACCTCAAAGGATACTTTTACTATCGCCCTCATCCCGACCACACTTACGGGGACGATTCTGGGAGAGAAGAAGGTGGGGGACGGGGTGAATCTGGAGACAGACATTCTCGTTAGGACGTTGATTGCTCGGAGAGAATGACCTATGACTATAGAATGGGATGAGAGCAGGGATACTTCCCTGCGGGTCGAAGCCCAGAGCCCTTCCGTTGAAAATGCTCCTGATGCTGCCCGCAGGCAGGTATGCCTGCTCTCATTGCGCAGAGGAGGGTGAAGTCTTCTCTCCAATACAATCGACAGTATACATTTGCGATTTCCTGATTTGCGAATTGCGATTGCCCTGTTTTTCCTCAATCGCAATTCGCAAATTTCCAATTCGCAAATACTCCTTTCCTAGTACACTTTCCCCATGCACACCTCCTCCCTCGCCCTCCCTCCCCGCATCAATCCCGCCTGGCGGATCGGAATCATCCATGCGGCGTTCCATCCGGAGATCGTGGCGGCATTGGTCGAGAGTGCGCAGAAGCTTCTCATCAAGGCCGGGATCGTCCAGAGCAATATCACGTTTCATGCGGTTCCGGGTTCTTTTGAAATACCCCTCATCGGTGCGGTGTTGCTGGAGAAGAAGGAGGTGGATGCTCTGATCGGCCTCGGGGTGATCATTGAGGGAGAAACGCACCACGCCCGCCTCATTGCCGAAAGCGTGACCAAGGGGATGATGGATTTGCAGATTCAGTACGGCAAACCCTTCGGCTTCGAAGTGCTGTATGTGAAAACGCTCGAGCAGGCGAAGGCGCGGCAGCATAAAGGAGAGGAGGCGGCGTTGGCGGTGTTGTGGGCGTTGGCGGAGATCGAGAATGTGAGGAGGTGAGGGAAACAGTGAGTGTCTTTGAAAGGTTGTAGCTGGTTAGCTTCTTAGGTATTGGTATTTTGCCCATCATCGAGCGCTATCTCGATTCCCTAAAAAGCTAAAAAGCTACAACCTAACAAGCTTGCCTTGTGATTAAGGATCTCCCCGTTGTACGATGCTCTCCGCCCTTCCGCCCCCCGCCTATGCGCAGATTTTTCTCCCTTTCTCTCGCAACCATTTTCGTTGTGAGTCTTGCCGGCCCCGCATCTGCCGCGATCTTTCCGGATGTGCCGGAGAGCTATCTCTACCAGAAGGCCATCGAAGGACTCGTGAATGCGGGAGTGATCACCGGCAATCCGGACGGCTCGTTCACACCTAATCGTGCGGTCAACCGCGCCGAGATGCTGAAGATGCTCTACAAGGCTTCCGGGAAGACGCCGGATACCGCCAGTCGCGGGTGTTTCCGCGATGTGGAGCGCGGCAGCTGGTACGAGCCGTATGTCTGTGATGCCGCAGCGCGCCGCTTCGTGCAGGGATACGATGACGGTACATTCCGTCCTACGGTCTCGGTGAATAGAGCCGAAGCCGTGAAGATGATCCTCAGTGTTTTCGGGTTGCCGTCGACGGACACGACTGCTGCCGCGCAACAGGTGATGAAGTTTGTGGATGTCACTCCCACGGACTGGTTCACCACCTACCTCATTACGGCCTACGCCCATGCGATTCTGCCGATTCCCGGACAGGATAGCGGCCACCTCTACCCCGGGCTTCCTCTCCTGCGTGGTGAAGCCGCTGCCATGATTTGGAATGGTATGGCTGCCATCGGCGGAGTTCCTCTCATGGTATCTTTATCATCATCTTTATCCTCGATTTCTTCGTATTCTTCGGCTTCTCTTGCCCCTCATAGCCTTGGCGAAGGGGGCTCGGTCTCTTCGGTTTTCTCATCCTCGAAACCTTCCGGCCCGCAGATGACGTTCAATATTTCTTTGCCCTATGAATCCAGTACCAAGTTCGTCGCGATCAATCCCATGGTGTATCTCTTCCCCGTGGGTATCGCGCGGACGGTCTCGATCGTTACGACCATGCAGCCGGACCAGCCGGGGAACATGACCTGTCGTCTGTATGCTCTCAATAGCAGCGGTTTCACCTATGAGTATTACTTGGGATATCAGGATGGTCCGACCTGTACCATTCTCGCGTCGGTCAATCCTGGGAATTATCAGCTGCAGTTACAGACGTTTGTTGCCAATGCGCCGTACACCGTGAAGGGTACGTATACCACCGGCGATGGGAATGACGGTTTCCGCGAGGCACAAACTCTGCTGAGGGGGAACGCGAAAGCAGGATTTCTTTCCTCCGGTGATTACCAGGATTTCTACCGCTTCTCCGTGAATACCCCGACATCGTTACAGGTGAGTGTGGGATCCGATGCATCCTGCAGGGTCTTCCCTACAGAAGGTGTGGATATGCAGGGATTTTCCGCACCGCAGTGTAATGAGACGTATGTGTATCAGCCGGGGGACTATATCATCGCAATCAGCCGTGCGATTTCCGCTTCCCAGCAGCAGGCGTATACGGTGGTAGTGCAATAACGAATGACCAATGACCAACTTCAGTCATTGGTTATTGGAATTTGAGATTTCCCTGGTCATTGGTGTTTGGTCCTTGGTCATTCGAGCTATACTGCTATCCCATGAAACCATTCTCCACCGTCCCCGACGCCGTTGCCGCGCTCCGTGCCGGCCGTATGATCATCGTGGTCGACGATGCATCCCGCGAAAATGAAGGCGATCTCGTGATGGCGGCGGAGCATATCACGCCCGAGGCGATGGCGTTCATCATTCGTCATACCGGCGGAGTCGTCTGTCTGTCACTGAGTAATACGATTGCGGATCGTCTGCAGTTGCCACCTATGGTGGAGCTCAATACTTCGCACCGGCAAACGCCGTTCACCGTGAGTATCGAAGCGAAGGAAGGCGTGACGACGGGAATTTCTGCCGCAGATCGTTCGACGACCGTTCAGCGTGCCGTTCATCCCGATTCAACGCCGGATGATCTCGTTCGCCCGGGACACATCTTCCCTCTGAGGGCACAGAGTGGGGGAGTGCTCGTCCGTGCCGGTCACACCGAGGCAGCCGTGGATCTCACCAAGCTCGCTGGCATGCGCGAGGGGGCGGTGATCAGTGAGCTCATGCATGACGATGGCACGATGATGCGCCTTCCCGCAATCGAAATATTTTCGCAGGAGCACAGTCTGCCGGTGCTGCTCATTGCGGATTTGATCGCCTATCGTCGTTCCAAAGAAACGTACGTGCACCGTGATGCGGAGTCTCTGCTGCAGACCGAGACGGGCGAATGGCGCATTACCGTGTACAGGGATACGCGCACCGGTCAGGAGCACGCGGCACTCACAATGGGCCAGATTGACCCCGAGACACCGGTTCTCGTCCGCGTGCATTCGGAGTGTCTCACCGGAGATACTTTCGCGTCGCTGCGCTGCGACTGCGGTCACCAGTTGCATACCGCCATGCAGCGCATCAGCGCAGAAGGCAGAGGAGTGATCCTCTACATGCGTCAGGAGGGACGGGGGATCGGGCTTGCGAATAAAATACGTGCGTACAAATTGCAGCAGGAGGAAGGACTCGACACCGTCGAGGCGAACGAGCGGTTAGGTTTCGCCGCGGATCTCCGTGACTACGGCATCGGCGCGCAAATTCTCAAAGATCTGCAGGTCGGCAAGATTCTTCTCCTCACGAATAATCCGAAAAAAATTATCGGACTGGAAGGACACGGGCTCACGATCGTGCAGCAAGTGCCGATCGAAATTGAAGAAAAATCTCCGCAGCAGGAAAAGTATTTGCGCGCGAAAAAAAATAAATTGGGACACACGCTGAACGGCGTGTAAGGGATTATTGCGATTGATGTCACTCGCATGAAGCAGGGATATGTACCGTTGTGCATGGCGGTGCGTTCATCATACGCATGAGTTTGCGAAAATTTCATAGCGATACATTCCGCTTCTGTAAGCTATAATAATCAAGATTTCATTTTGCACACGCCGATGGATCATGTGAAGAGTTTTGCGAAATAGCATGCAGTATGGGATTGAATATTTGATGGATAACATTCGAAAGCAGAAATATATTTCTGATGCACAAAAATGTTGGAGCACAATTCTTCGCGCAGCGCCGCACATTCTTTTTTTGCACTTCTGAATCAGGCATACACTGTGGTACTAGTTCTTCCTACTTCCTTCCCCCCTTCATTATGGTAACGAAGAAAAAGAAGACCACGAAGAAGAAGCCCGCAAAGAAGACAAAGAAGGCTGCCAAGAGGAGATAGTCTCCCCCAAAGAGCGCCTGCGATGAGTGGGCGCTTTTTTTGTGTTCCTAAAAAATCATTCATGAAACTCGGATCAACATTATTAGTAATGATATCGACAGGAAATGATGGTAACCGTTTTCTTCTTCACGGTGTAAACGAGGCGATGCGTGTGATCGATTCTCCGCGACCAATAGCCCTGCAAGTCAAATCGGAGTGGTTCAGGTTTTCCGATTCCTTCGAAGGGGGTCAATGCAATTTCTTTGCACAATTTCTCGATGCGCTCCGCTTTGCGGGGATCAATTCTGCGCCACCGCAGGAAGTCCGCATTTGCCGATTCGGTGAAGACGATGATCATATTTAGAAAGGAGCGCGAACGGTTTTTCCTTTCGCCGCTTCGCGAATGGATTTCTCCAGATGACTTCGGTTCTTCTTCGATGACAGAAGGTAGGCTGTCTCCTGCAAGGAGAGATATTCATCCAGCGACAGGACGATGGAGCTTCGTCCTTTGTCTCTCGTGACGATGATTTCTTCACAGTCGTTGTCTGCTCTATCGAGGAAGAAGGTGAGCTTGTGCCGGAAGGTGGAGTAGCTGACGGTGGTCATAGATGAGTAAGTACTTAAATATGTACCTATTCTATCACTCTACAGAATGACATACAAGAAAACAATCGTTCACCCGTCATACAAGCACATCATGTGGGGCAATTTCGAGGGACGGAATGAAGTTTCTTGATCTTCATCCGATCGAAAATCCCGGAAGTGTATTCTTCAAAGTCGCGAGCTGATCCTTCGTGGAGTTTTGAACATTTTCTCGTTCGTTCATCCACGAGTCCGCCATTGGTGCAGGGAGAAACGGGGTGACCTGTGCGACATTGGTGATGCTGTTGAGAGTCCCGAGGGCGAGGCCTTTGATGATGTGACCGATGACGGTGAGCGGCAGGAAGAGGGTGGATTTAACGGCGGTACCGATCGCTTCGGTCACGGATACCGGTTCTTTTCCAGTGATCAGGTTGATGCCTTTCGTTACAGGAGAAAGGACCGCGGCCACGATGTTGTCGACTGTCTTGTCCCCTTCGCCGACGGCGTTGCTGATGGTGCCCATAGTTTTATGAAGGATTGTTGGAATATTTTTGCACAAGGCTGGTATGCACAGCGCGCTCGATTGCTCTGTCAAGAGCGTTTTGCTTATCTTCACGATCTTCAGCCTCAGTAAAATTCATTTCGATGCCATCCCAAGCTTCCTCTCCACAAATAGTCTTGGCGGTCATGAGAACTGCCGATAGCCGGCTGTCTGTTTCTTCTGGTGTTTCTTTTGTCTTTCTATTACCAGCCACCATTTCACGTTTTTCGATGAGAAGGTTGAATTGAGGACTTTCGAAATATCCAGGGTAGAGGATCTCAATGAGGTGTCTCGCAGCGGCGACTCGTACGTCATCAGATGCTTTCTCCTGTGACGCGAATTCTTTTTTCGACGTTGTGATGATATCCACTGCATCGTTCACAGTCATCGTTGCGTTCTGAGCAAGCGCAGCCTCGATGCGATTGGCAATAATGCGCATGGTATCGGATGTCGTGTGATCGCCCTCGCAGAGTGCGATCTGCGCTGCCGCATCTTTCACGCTTTGCGGAAGCGGACCCTCATAAAAATACTGCCCCAGTTTCCCTCCGCCGCCGCGAGCAATGTATTGCATGGGGTCATCGGCACAGGCTCGTAGTGCGAGAATAATTGCTTGGGGGGTCTTATGAGTATTCATGGCATCATTAACGATATTCGGCAAATTCCCCAATCGGTCATTGCTGCTGAGCGGGCCTGTCGTCGAGAGGTGTATTGTACTCGCCAGATATCCCAGTCTTTTAGAGGCGACGATATTCGGGAGCACACGATCTTGCATCGGAATTTCCGCCGCGTATCTTTCTGCGATCTTTCTCCCCATGGAGTCCGGAGTCTCTCGATCTGGCAGATGTGTAGCCACAGGAGAAACTTGTAAGTCTGCTTGAGGCTGCATGGAATTTGGTGATTGCATATATATATTATATCCTGATAGTGCGATATACGCAAATAGATCGATCACCGCATTATCAAGGGACTTAGTGGTAAAAGATTGCCTACATCAATCGTATCCATGAAAGCGATCGATCATTCAGAAGAAGTAGCGAACGGTTTTTCCCTGTGCAGCCTCGCGGATGGATATCTCCAGATGATGTCTGTTCTTTTTCGAAGAGAGAAGATAGGAAGTTTCCTTATCGGAAGAAAGCTTTCTCTGAGGGCGCGGTGGTATGAGTCGGTTTACCATGAGTGAACGCAGTGAATCGAATCGTTTCCGTTGTACTGCTTGTATTGGACTTGTGGCGGTGCCACGTGCGCCGCAGGCGCTATACGTGGTGCCCCCGGCAGGATTTAAACCTACGACCTCCTGGTTCGAAGCCAGGCACTCTATTCAGCTGAGCTACGGGGGCACAGGCACAGCGTATCACCTGGAGGATCATCGTAGAAGCACAGTGGTATACTTTCCGCATGATGTACCGCGATGACGAAGAAATCTCGGCGGCGAGCACAGGCAGTTCCGAGCACTTCACCCGATCCGACAAGGGGCGGCGCGAAACGCTCAAGAGGGAGATCGAATCCAAGAAGGGCCGCCAAGTCACTGATCGGGAAGTGAGTGGCCTGAAGCAGCTCAAGACCAAGATGACGCTGCAGGATCTGAAGAAGAAGGTGAATCCCGCGCTCCCGCCCAATCCCAAGTCGGGCAAGGAGGAGAAGGATGAGGCGAAGAAGCATGAGACCTTCGGGCCCAAGACGATCGTGCAAAAGACGGATGCGGAGAAGGATGCGCGGAAGAAGACCATGGATGATGACCGGATCCAGCAGCAGAAGGAGCGCGACGAGGAGAAGGCGCAGGCGCAGGAGGAGTATCAGGCGAATGCAGGATAATAGATTTGCGATTTGAGATTTACGAATTGCGATTGGACAGTCAATCGCAACTCGCAAATTATGAAATCGCCAATCCATATTTTGCTACACTGTCTCCGTGCTTCTCACCTCACTCTTCGCTTCGCTCCTCCTCGCCTCCACGACGGGTGGGGCTTTTCTGGATACCGTCGGCCATCCCTACGCTCCCGAGATCGCCGTGCTCCGCGAGCGTGGCATTGTGGAGGGGTACACCGGCAATCTCTTCCGTCCGGATATCCCGATCAATCGCGCGGAGTATTTGAAGATCCTCATGTTCGCTGTGAACGGAAACAATCAGACGGCAGCAAGCCCTCGGTGCTTCTCTGATTTCACCGGAACGCCTGCATGGTACTGGCTGCCCGCGTGTGCGGCCAAAGATGCCGGAGTGGTCGACGGGTATCCCGATGGAACGTTTCGGGGTGGATCCACGATCAACTTCGCCGAAGCGGTGAAGATGGCGGTGGGTGCCTGGAATATTCCCGTCGCAGAACGTTCTGTGGGTGATGCCTGGTTCGATCCGTACTTTGCCGCGATTGCTGATACCGATGTGCCTTCCAATTATGGTTACGATGCCGGGTACCTCCTCACTCGCGCTGATGTGGCGTGGATTTTCGTGCACCTTGGGAGACCGTTGGCGAATCTCAACGCGAATGCGTCTTCGCAAATCAGCGCGCCTTCTGAAGGCGCGCCTACGGCAGGTACGCAATCTTCCATTACAACCGCTATCCGCTCGTCGCTCGCCAGTTCCCAGGCCTCATCTCCGCGGGTCATAGACCCACACTCAGTTGCATCTATTGCCTCCATTCCCCATGGTTCCCTCCTCATCGAAACGCAGCCCTTCCCCGGCACCGGCGGCGACATTCCGATCGCGCTCTTCACGGCAACTGCCGAGGGGCAGGATGTGTACTTCACCGGAGCCAAGTTCTCCGCCGCCTCGGGTACTCTCGCCAATGCTGCCGACATCCGGCTGGTGCAGTACAGCGAAGATGGCAAGAGCCCGGAGGTCACGGTGGCTACAGGTACAGCGAAGGGCGACAAGCTCACCTTCACCTCCCACGCGCTGGTCGCCGTCGGCCACCCGCGTCTCTTTGGTGTCCTGGCCAATCTCCGCGCCGGGTCTGCCCGCGTCACCCTCACTTTCGATACCTCCGATCCGCAGTTCCTGGATGCCACGGGAGCCGTAGACGGCCGGCAGCTCACGGGGATCCGGATCGATGGTGCAGCGTGTGGTGGATTCAACAATTGCTGGATTGAGCTGAAGTCGAAGTAGCGGGAGAACTGGGGATATTTTGTTGGATAAATGATTGACCGATCGGCTTGTGGAAAGCAAAATGCGCATTCTATTTTCCACTTTCACGATGGCAGAAATCGACCAACATGCGCAGACCTATCTTAATCAAACCAGATCTGGGCAGGCAGATCAAAATGTCCCTGCAATACGCGAGGAAGAAGGAAATCGCCTAGTACGGCTGATGCTAATTGCTGCGTCAGATACTTCCGAGGCTCCGAGTACTCACATGCTCAAGGAGACGAGAACTTCTTTGGCTCGCTTATTTGAGCGGAATAAAGGAGCGACTGTGAAAAACGTGATCAGTGTCGTCAGGGTTCATCTCGAAGGCTGGTTGCCCTTCGCACCGGAATCAAGTGAATCTGAAGAAGGACAGACGGACGTACCGGAAACAATAATCCTTGACCATGAACCTTCGCGAGAAGAGCTTGAAGAGGCAGATGCATTATTGAATGCATTGAAAATTCAAGGGAAATATCGCAAAGGTGTGACATTTTCAGGGGGAGTGATGACTCACAGATTAACGCTTACAACAGTGCCTTACAAAACGCCTGTTTCCAATTGGAATCTCCCAAGAAAACAAACACGTGTTTCCAAGAAAGATAGAAATCGGAATGGAATTAATGGTGACGTAGGATCGACGAATCATTGATCGTGAGTCTGAGTTCGGATGTGGTAGTGTTGATGAAATCATAGGTTGTATTGCCGGGTTCAGCATTAGTCAGGGAAGGGGAGCGGAGGTGGTTGGTGCCGCTTCGGAGGAGGGGAGCGGATTCCTTGATTTTCACATTGTAAGGAATAGTGTTTCCTCTCTCTCCATTCTTCCCTTTTCTTATGAAACATTCTATTTTCATCAGCATTATTGCCGTCCTCCTGAGCGCCTGTACAACGGGAAATGTGCCTGCGATTCAGGTGTCAGATGGCAGCTCATCATCTCTTGTCTCCTCTTCCTCTTCATTCGCACTAATGCAAAAAGACGATCTTTGGCGACGGTATGAAAACAAGGAGCTCGGTGTCTCTTTCTTCTATCCTGCCGCGTATAGCCAAATGCAAACGGAGACAGGCGGGAAATTGCAGTATCGGGATTCTCAAATCATCTATGATGAAGTTGTTGTTATGGTCCCGGGAGGCGGTGAATCACCGCAGATTCGGATGATGAAGTCTCATGATCCCCGGATCGTACAATCCGTGTCGGAGCAACCTCTGGGAACAGTGATGATTACTGGAAAGACAGTGCAGAAGTTTACGTCTGAAGGAATGGGAACTCCGGCGGGCTTCATTCAAAAAATTGGCGAGGACTATTTCGTCCTTACCTTTGTCTTTCCACCCTCCGGAGATGTGATGGATCGCGTGCTTGGAACGCTGATGCCAATATAGGAAAAAGGAATTCAAAGAAAGGGGCCAGCGCATGGCTGACCCCTTGTTTGAGACTGCACCTTCCCGTCAGCAGTTAGCGGATTGCCCACCACTTGTTGATCACACTCGCCGGGTCGATGAACCCGTATTTGTAGGCGTGATCGGGAGTATAGCCCCAGTACTGGCCGGTTCCGGACGGGTTATTGAGGACACCATCGGTCTTCACTTCGAAGTGCAGATGGCGAGGCCAGTAGTTGCTGACGCCATCTCCTGTTCCACCCATGGTGCCAAGCAGTGTGCCCGCTGAGACGTTTTTCCCGACATAGAGTCCGCTGGCGAAGTTCGCCAAGTGACAATACTGGGTAAAAACGGCCATTGTGCGTCCGCGCGAGTCGATGGGCACGATATGGAGGATGATGATTGAGTTGCCCTCTTTGTGATCATCGGGTTTGGCATTCGGCTGGATCTTGTAGATCTGGCCGAAGGCGGAAGCGATGATGTACTGGGGGCCACTGGCTACGATGTCCATGCCTGTATGGTACTTACCTGTTACCACTGCTCCGTACACGTCGAAGTTCTGGCTGACAGAGTTTCCGTACCCGTAAACGGGAAACTGGAAGTATTGCCAAGTCTGGGCGTGAACGGGGGAGATGGCCGGACCAAATAGGATGGCCATGACGACGAAAACCAAGCTCTTCCGTAACATGACTGACTCTCCGATGCTGACAGGGAACGAATCTCAACACTTTTCCATACACGTTGGATGGAACGTAGTGCCACATCAACGAGATGTGACCTGCACATGGTATGAACCATCTTGAGTAGCAGACAGACATTCATATTCAATCTGATGTCAATACATCTGATTATTGGCTTAAATTAGGGACAAGATACGTTCCATCATTGCATGGAACTGCCCCACATATCTGGCAGGATAGATATACGGCTTCGTCTAAATAATCCTGAATCTTTGTTTTAGCTTTTTCTCAGCTATAAGCCAAGATCATGGTGCGGCTACGCCGGTATATTCGAAAGTATTCAATCAATTGAGTATATGATAATGACTACTACCTACAGCGGAGAACAGCGGTTCCTACAAATTCTTCCTCAAAAAATCTCCCGGATCTTCTCTGTGCAAGTCCGGATGTTCTTCGCTACCATGCCTCTTGCGTTGGGCTGAGTCCACACCAGCTTTCAGCATTCACAGCATTGCACTTGTTGGGGAGTCCGGACTACGCACAAAGTGCTTCGTCCGGCAGGTCGCAGTAAGGCACCTGTCTCAGCATCATTCACATCGTCGTACTTGTTGGGGAGTCGCCAAGTGGTAAGGCACCTGCCTCTGGAGCAGGCATTCGGGGGTTCGAATCCCTCCTCCCCAGCCACATAAAAACGTGTAAATAGACCCACATGCCTATCCAAGAGCGACACCCCTACCCA
>JBAWYM010000006.1:0-46740 GCA_037143575.1 Candidatus Peregrinibacteria bacterium
TCTTCAGGTTGCGAAGAAGTTCAAATTGCTACCCACTCGATTTCCAGAAGAGCCAATCATTCCTCCACCGATATCAGCGCGGGATTCTTCCCGCGATAACCTGTTTGCATTTTAGGAACAGCGATTCTTTAAGGTTTAGGCTGATATGCCGCTGGTTTCTTGGCATCCGGGAATAGTTCTGCGTATGCATGATACGTCGAATTTCCAATCAATTGGATGGAGATCCCAGGAAGATCTTTGTGTGTCAAAGTGGTATTGAAGCGCTGATTGTGGTGGAGATCGCGCGATTCCAATATCTTCAGTAATCTGCTTTGTAATCGTTCAAGTGCATCAGTGACATTCGTTGGTTCACGTGTATCGATTGCATCTGTCTGTTGTGATGTGTTCGCTTCGAACTCTCTCCTGACTGCATCAATAAAGAGAGGAACACTTCTCTGAGCACGGCCGAAATCGCGTGCATACTCTGGAGATTCGATTACAGAAATAACCCTTCCTGAAGTGAGAAATAAACAATATCGCACTTGTTCACCTGGATGGACACTCTGGGGAGAGTGCTCTGCAGTTCCGCTGATCGGTTCTAGGTTTGATCGGAGTACCATAATTAAAGTAGTAACAATGTACTGGTACATCATTACAAACACGGGTTTGGCAGTCAAGCATTTCAGTGGTGAATTCTGCAGGCATGTCTTCTGACACTGAATTCCCAGTCAAATTGCCAATTTGGTATCATCCAAGGACGGGTCTATACTTTCTCCTCATGACCACCCCCACCAAAGCCCTCAAAGATCTCTACGAACTCTTCGCCTCCATAGATTCGCCCAAGGAGAGCGCGATGCTGCTGCACGATATCCTCACGCCTCAGGAGCTGGAGGCCGTTGCTGAGCGCTGGCAGCTCATTCAGGTCTTGGCTTCGGGTATGACGCAGCGGGAAGCGGCCAAGGCGTGCAAGGTCAGTATCAGCAAGATCACCCGCGGATCGCATGAGCTGCAGTACGGCTCGGGCGGATTCCTGTTCTTCCTCAAGAAGCTGAAGAAGAAGGTGGCGAGGTACGGATGAGCTGGGTGTACGACTGTTTCTTTGATCAATGCCGTATTCATTCGGTACGTTCATTTCATGAAAGAGTATTACGTCTACATCCTCCTTTGCGCCGATGGCAGCTACTACACAGGCGTGACCAATGATTATGAGTGACGAGTAGGGGAGCATCAGGCTGGCGCAGATCCGAAGAGCTACACACATCGACGTCGTCCTGTGAAGTTGGTGTATGTGGGATTCTTCGGAGATATCAACGAGGCGATTTCGTGGGAGAAGAGGGTGAAGGGGTGGAACAGGAAGAAGAAAGAGGCGCTGATTCGGAGGGCATTTGAGGAATTACCAGAGCTTTCCAAACGGCGGACACCCTTCAAGAAATCGAATGTTCTGTCGATGCGAGATGAGGAGGTGCCGCTCTGAGGATGACTGTCGCAGTCAACGATCAAAGTGTCATCCTGAGGAGGAGCGCCGCAGCCGGCAAGCAAAGTGTCATCCTGAGGAGGAGCGCCGCAGCGCGACGTCTCGAAGGAGGACACGTCTTCGAGTATGCTTCGAGACGTCCTTCGCTTCGCTGCGCTCGCTCAGGACTCCTCAGCATGACATACTGAATTGAATATTCCTTATCACCCCTCCACCTTCCGTATCCTCTCCCCAAGTTCCTGCATTCTTAGGAGCGGAATTCCCGCGATGTTGATGCGGCCGTCATGCAGCATGAAGACCTTCTCTTCGTTCTTCAAGCGGATGATGTTCTCCTCAGAAATCGGTAGCATCGCGAACATGCCGTGGCCTTTCAGCGATATTTCAAATTTCTTTGGCAGCGCTTCGATGAGAGCTTTTCGCTTGGCTGTGAGGATCACCCTTACGTCGGCGATATCCTGGAGCCATTCCTTCTTGAACTGTTTCTGCACGGCAGCGACGATGGACTGACCGAGGGTTGCTGCCGCGGAGTGGATTCCGCGGGTGATGGAGGAGTAGTGGCCTTCCACGGTCATTTTCGTTTCCTCATCGGGAACGAATGCGGCGGCCAGTCCCGTGCGCTCGCTGTAGAGTGAATGGTTCTTGGACGCCGACCAGCTGACGAGGGTCGTGATGCCGCTCCCCCGGACGATGTGGAGCGGCTCTGCATCCTCTTCGACAGTCGAAGAGAATCCCTGGTAGGCGAGATCGAGCAGCGCTGCGCACTGATGCGTGGCGAGGATCGGAGCCAGTTCTTTCCATTGGTCGATCGTGAAGTCGAGACCGGTAGGATTATGGCAGCCGACCTGCAGGAGAACAGCGACTGGTCCTTTCACTTTCTTCAGCCCTTCAGCAATGCCTTCGATCGTTGGCAGACCATCGGCGAAGTATGGCACTTCCAGGGATTGCACCGGAGTGGCTTTGAGCAGCGGCAGGTGGTTGGCCCAGGCGGGAGACGGCAGAATCACCGTGATGTCATCGTGCATCTTCTTTAGTAATCGCAGGTTCACTGCAACGGCTCCGGTTCCACCCGTGGTTGCGATCGATGCGAGAGGAACTGCGTGATCGCCGAGGATGAGTGTATGTACTCCCTCGCGAAATTCCGGCAATCCGAGCAGATGACCATACCCAAACGATCGGCCTTTGAGTTCGTGCGAAACGATGTTGGCTGCTTTCGCTACACTCGGCAGAACGAGGGTGTTGCCTTCTTCGTCCATCACCATGCCGATGGTCGCATTGATTCCCTCCGCTCCGGCTTTGCGCGCTTCTGCGGCGATGGCGAAGATGGGATCGGGGGTGGGTTTCGGCAGGTGGGTGAGCATAGGAGGAGGTTTGAAAGGTTTGGACCCCACTTCGCCCCACTCCACTGCGTTCCGCGGGGCTACGCGGGGCAGGGGTGAGAAAGGCTTGAAAGGTAGGGAAGGCTTTTATGATCTTGAGTGCGGGATGCTTCCCGCGGACTTTTTATCACCATTTCTCGCATTTTATCACCATTCTCCCAGAATCTTGATCGTCGCCACTTTCCCGATCTCCTCGAAGAGCTTCTGAATTCTGGCAGATTCTTTCGTACCTGCGAAGTCCAGGAAGAAGCAGTAGGAGCCGAATTTCTCACCGGTCGGTCTGCTCTCGATCCGGCTCAGGTTCACATCGTATATTTTGAACGGGGTGAGGAGATCGTGCAGGAGACCGGCGCGGTCTTCTGTGGGAATCAGAGCGACACTCATGTGCTCCTTCTTCTCCTTCGGGAAGGGATTCTTGCGCGCCAGGAGTCCGAAGCGGGTGGTGTTGTGATCGCGCTGGATGTCTTCATTGATCACAGGAAGTTTGCGTTCGAGCATCGTCTTCTTCATGGCGATCGCTCCCACAGTTTCATCTTCCAGAGCCAGCTCGATGGCGTAGGACGTGGAGCTCACAGGGAAGAGCTCGACATGGGGGTAGTGTTTTCTGAGGAAGTCCCGGCACTGCGAGAGGGCCTGGTGGTGGCTCGCAATGCGCTTCACCTTCTTGGGATTCTTCGCGCCGAAGGCATGGCGCACGGCGACGTCGTAGGTCTTCCAGATCTTCACTTCGGATCGCAGGAGGAGATCGAGGACTTCGTCCACCGCTCCGTGCAGGCTGTTTTCGATGGGAATGAGGCCGGTGTTGCCGCTCTTTTCCGCAGCATCGAAGAGCGATTCGAAGTTCTGGGCGAAGTGGATCTTCGCCGTGGGAAAGAGATTGACTGCTGCTTCGTGGGAGAACGTGCCGGCGGGTCCGAGGGTCCAGAGGTTCATGGCGGAGGTTGGAGAGGTTTGGAAGAGGTTATAAAGGCCTGAAAGGTGTGGGAATCTCTTTCTATTCTTGAGCGCGGGTTTCTACCCGCATGATGTGATGATGAGGATTACCGTAGTGAGGCGAGAGTGCGGATACACGCCTCGGATCTTCGGCGTGCATGTTTAGGAAATGAACCAAAGGATCGGCGCAGGGATTCGTAGTGCTTCGTGAACGCCTTGAGGTCGCCTTTCTTGGCCATCCCATCGTATTCTTCCAGCAATGTTTTCATGGTGCGGATGATGCGCTTCACTTCGGGGTTACTCAGGATAATGGGACCGTACAGGTCTGGGGAATCATCGAGGAAGCGACCGATGACATTGAGCTCGATTTCGTAGGCCGGTGTGCAGAGTTTCTCAAGCACGTCGATATTCGCTCCGAGTTTCTCCAGTACGCTCGCCATCAGGAGACTCTTCAAATGCGGGAGGACCTGAATGAAGCCCATCGTGCGGTCGTGCTCCTCTGGAGTCATGATGATGGTCTTCAGCCCCATTGCCTTCAAAATTGCCGTAAGAGATAGGAGGGTTTCCTTCTTGTGTGCACCAGGACAGAGGATAATGGTTTCTCCTTGCGGATCGGTGGTGGGCGCGAAGAGCGGATGCATGCCGATCACTTCACCTTTGGCCTTCGTCAGAATTTTCATTTGCGGACCTTTGAGCGAGCTCACATCCAGAATCAATTGATCGGCGCGCTTGGCTTTGGTGATCAGGCTTCGCATGATGGGAAGAGTCTGTGAAAGCGGTACCGAAAAAAGGACAACATCACACTTCGCTATGAGTTCGGGGTTGCGATGCTGTGTGTTCTTCCCTGTTGTGAGGACGCGGAATCCTTGATTCTCGAAGAGGTGACGGAATTGCCCGCCCGTTCTTCCGACTCCTCCGATGATGCCGATGGTGGTCGTGGAAGGGTGAAGCTTCATTGCTGAGAGCGTTGGATGCGCTTGGATTCCTTGAGGATTGCCCGGAGGATGTCCTCTGCGCACTGCGGGGAAAATCCTTCATCTTTCGCCAGAGCCTTCCAGCGTTTCATCAGCTCTCCCTCGCGCTTGGGGTCGCGGATGACTTTCTTGAGCTGCGCGATGCCCCGGACGATATCCATGCGCTTGCCGAGGGTGTGCAGGAGCTTGAGGTCGATGTCGTCGATGCATTGGCGGACGGAGAGGATGTTCATTGGTGAGGTTGGAAAGGTGTGGAAGAGGTTAGAGAAGCCTGATAGGGAAGGTTCGGTAGGTTTGGAAAAGGTGAGAAAGGCCTGAAAGTTTTACGATTACTCGTTTACTCGCACATTCGCCCTCGCCCGCTGAAGAAGCAGACAATCCGCCAACACCAGCGCTACCATCGCCTCCAATACCGGGATGATGCGGGGGACGATGCAGGGATCGTGACGACCGGAAGCTGCGACTTTGCCGATCGAGGATGTTGGTTTGATCGCGACGTGGAGGACGATGTCTTCGCCTGTGGAGATACCGCCGAGGATACCGCCGAAGTTCTCCGGGTCTTTCACGTATGCACTCCCCTTCATCTCCGCAGCACCGAACCCCGCACCGTACGAGAATCCCGTCACCGCTCCGATGCTCATCACGGCATCAGCCAGCCGTGCCTTCAATTTCGCGAAGACCGGATCACCGAGGGATTGCGGAGGGTTGCCTATCCGGATTTCCACCGTTCCTCCGGTGGAGTCATGTTTCTCCTTGAGGTCCAAAATATACGCTTCCATCTTCTTGGCTGCCGCAGGATCCGCGCACCGCACCGCATTCGCTTCGATCGTTCCCGGTTTGTAGGTGATGGCCTGGATCGGTCCGATGCTCGTTACGTGCCCGATGATCGTCATCTTCTCTGGCAGGATTTTTCGTGCAACCACTCCGCCGATTACCCGGCCTACAGTTTCCCTGCCCGAAGACCTTCCTCCGCCACGATGATCGCGGTGGCCGTACTTCACTTGGTACGTTTCATCCGCATGACCGGCACGGAAGAGGCTTCGGAGTTTCTCGTAATCCGCGGACTCCTGGTTCTCATTCTCCACGATGACGGCGATGGGCATGCCGGTGGTCTTGCCTTCGAAGATTCCCGAGAGGATGACGGGGCGGTCTTCCTCATTCCTCGCGGTAGATACCGCGCTCTGCCCGGGGCGTCGCCGTCGCAGTTCTGTGACGAAATCCTGTTCCGTGAGCGCGATCCCCGCAGGGCATCCGTCGATGACGGCGCCGATGGCAGGTCCATGCGATTCACCGAAGGTCGTGATGCGGAGGAGAGTTCCGAAGGAGTTGGACATGGACGAGGGGGGAGGGATAGGGGCTGAGGAATTTCACTCTCTATGTTCTTGACTGCAATAGAGTCATTATTTATGATTGCAGGAATGGGAGCAGCGGAAAACATACTGAGGAATATCGGATTTACCATGGTTTTTTCAGGAGTGGAAAAAAAAGACCTTCTTTGTGCCATTGAGAAGCGAATAGAAGAATTTAAAAGACGGTTCCCTAATGTATTACAGGGGCATTTCGAAGAGGGGATTTCTATTCCCGCACTTCTATATTGTGGTATTACTGATGCGTTGCAGCAAATGCTAATAATTGAACGAGAATCTTTGGATGCAATCATTGTTGATTTCTCGCTTATCAGACAAAGTGCAGTAAGAAATGGGAAGATTGAATTTAAGCCTAATACTTGAGATCGTTTGCAGTAATTCATAATACTGGAGCTGGAGAGAAGATATTTTTTAGGCAAGTGCGATGGTGGGGTAGTATGTTCTTGCCCGTGAAGAGCTCAAATTGCGCGAGAGCCTGCTGGAGCAGCATCGGCAACCCATCGATCACACGATACCATTTTCTATGTGCCGCTTGCATGAATTGTGTGTGCTTCCCGTAGCGCAGATCGATCGCGAGGGGCTTCTTCCCAGAAGGCTTGGGAAGGTGGAGGGAGACGTCCTGCGAGACAGCACAGATCACACAGTCTGCAGCGGAATGTGCGATGGCAGAAAGAGCGTGGATGGGGATATCGAAGTGCCGTAGGGCAGCTTTCGCTTTCTGGAGATCCCGGGCGAATACGGTAATGGTTGCGGTGGGACTGGACTGACGGATCGCGAGGATAATCGCGGGGACGACTCCGCCCGCACCGAGGATCGCGAAGGATCTGGCCGTTTGAATCTCCGGGTAACCAGCACGAAATCCACGAGCATCGGTATTGAAGGATTTCCATCCTCTACCGGTTTTGATCAGCGTATTGGCAGTGCCGAGTGCCTTCGAGATATCGTCGTGAGAGCTTGTGATGCGGAAGGCTTCCCGCTTGAACGGAGCGGTGACCGAAAATCCCGTGATGCCGACTTTTTCGAGAGTGCGGAATGCTTTGGAGAAATTTCGGGACGGGAAGCAAGAGTACAGAGCGTCGATATTCTGATGATGGAAGAGTGTGTTGTGGATGAGGGGACTCAAGCTTCGCGTGACTTGTTCTCCACCGATGATGCCCAGTCTGCGCGGTCGCTTGGTATGGCGTGTGAGTGCGTGGAACGCGAGTGTGAGTTGCCCGGGAGCTGTCGCCGTCCTCGGCTCGAGGCAGGCATAGGTGAAGACATTTTGATGCACGGAGAGGAGGCGGGAGAGGTGTGCCTTATCGCCCATGCCGAGAACGATCGATGGGATCTTCTGCTCTTCCAGAAATTTCTGGAGTTTTTCGAGAGTCAGGAGATCCTTGTAGTGGATGACTTTGGTGGCGATCTTCACGATCTTCGGCATAGACGAACACAATAATTGTACGCGTTTCTTCAGTACAGGAAGCGATGGAGTGTTCTGATAATCATGGAAACTTGCGATGAGTTTCGTTCCTGAAGGTAATGGAGTTTTCGCCCGCAATTCCCGCATCTCGAGATCGACATACTGCGGGTGGAGCTTCTCGATGAGTTTGCGTCCGGTGCCGCGGGGAGCAATGAGGAGCGGAATGGGCGAAGAGAATCCCGGAACATCCGGCGTGATATCCCCTCGGATTTCGAGAATGTCCGCACCGCTACGTTTGGCCTTCGCGGCGAAGATGCGAGGGTTGCGTACGGCCGATGAGGGGAGTGTTACCACGAACATCGTTCACGGAGGAGGGAGCAGAGTTTGGTTGCGAGCTCTGATGGACGAATCGTATCTTTGAGTTCCATCACAGCAACTTCCTGATACAGCGGTGTGCGCTTCTTCAGAACTTCTGCGATTTCCTGTTTGAGAGGAAGGGATGTCAGCGCGGGACGTTTGGAGTCTTTCAATCTCCGGAGGAGTTCCGCTTGTGTTGTCTGGATCCATATGGTGAGAGCTTCGGTCTTCAGGAGTTTGCGGGTATTTGCGGATTCGATGGCGCCACCGCCGAGTGCTACAACGATTCCGGGCTTCAGGGAAGCGGCGACGAGTTCCTCCTCTATCTTGCGGAACGCAGGCCATCCTTTCTCTTTGACGAATGACGCAATATCTCCATGGGATTTCTTGAATTCCATATCGATATCGATGCGCCTCAGTTTGAGTTTTTTGGAAGCCCCCTTCGCCAGGTTCGTCTTCCCGCAGCCGCGCATGCCGACGATGGCGATGCAACGCGGTGAGGAGTGGAGGGACTGCAGATCGCGGAGGAAATCCGGATAGCTCTTGCACACACACTCCGGATCCGCGACTTCGATCCCTGGCATCATGGAGCCGAGAATGGCGAAAGCCATGACGAAGCGGTGATCGTGATGAGGGTCGATGACGCAGTGGGTAGTGGGTAGTGGGTAGTGGGTAGTGGAGCGGATGATGATGCCGTCGGGAGTTTCTTCGGAGGTGATTCCGACTTTCTTCAATTCTTCAGCGAGCACATGGAGTCTGTCGGTCTCCTTGATGCGCAGATTGCCGGCTCCTGTGAAGATGGTCGTCCCTTCCCGATGCGCTGCGAGGATTGCGAGGTTCATGAGCTGGTCCGGAGTCTCAGTACAGTCGATCGTTAGCGGTCCCAGTCCTCTGAGCTTTTTGATCAACCGTGGTATCAACCGGTCACTCTGGAGAGATTCGCCCGTGAGATTGCTGAAGCGGATGCGACTGCCGGTGAGTTCTGCGAGCACGAGGAAAGCCCCCGCAGCGCTCCAGTCACCTTCGATGGCGTAGTGGCTGATTGAGTGGAGTTTCGTTGGGATTACTGAAAACGTGTTGTTGGATTTCTGCACTTGTGCACCGAAATCCTTCAGTACTTTCTCTGTAAGCGCGATATATCCGGGTGAGGCGAGTGAGTTCTTGAGAGTGACATTCAGGCCGCTTGCTAGAGATGATCCAATGAGGAGAAGCGATGAGAGGAATTGACTACTCTTGCTCGCATCGAGAGTGATGTTTCCGCAGGGAAGGTTCTTGCCATTGATGCGAAGCGGCGGGAATCCATTGGTATCGTCGATATCCGCTCCGAGGGCTTTGAGCGCAGCCGTCAGATCACCGATGGGGCGTTGCAGCATGCGTTCGCTTCCGGTGATCGTCCAGTGCCCGGGTGTGATGCAGGCGAGGGAGGTGAGGAAGCGGAGGGTTGTCCCCGCGTTGTGGCAGGAGAGCGTTGCGGAAAGTTGCTCGACAGGCTTACCTCCGTTGATCACGAGTACTCCTTTGGCTTTGTTCTGCCATTCTGCCCGGTACCCCATGCGCTGCACGTTTTCGACGAGGAGTGAAACATCATCGCAGGGTGTGGCATTTGTGATTGTCGTCGTTCCTTTGGCCAGACACGCTGCGATAATCGCACGATTGGCATGCGATTTGGATCCCGGGAGGGTCAGTTCTGCATCGAACGGGAGCGAGAGCGGCCGGATCTGGGTTGGGGGGCTCTTCATTCTTTGGCTGCAGCGGAGAATTCCTCGAACGTGAGGGGACGGGCTTCACCGGTACCGATGGCAGTTGGGACGAAAATCCGGACGACCCCGTCTTTCTTCTTCTTGTCACTTTGCATGATGTTCCAGAGTGCTGCGATCGGATATTCCGATGGTATTTCGGTCGGCATTTTGGTCAGATGAAGGAGTGCGAGGACTCGATCAGCTCCCTTCGTTCCGACGATTTTCATTTCGATAGCTATACCGATGCTCACCGCTTGCCCATGCGAGATCGCGAAGTGCGAGAAGGATTCCACGGCGTGACCGACGGTGTGGCCGAAATTGAGGAAATGACGGTGGTGCGCGTCGCGGTCATCCTCGGAGACGACTTCCGCCTTCAGCCTTGCCGCTTCGGTAATGCACTGCATGAGAGCTTCCTCATCCCGCTTCAGAATTTGGGGCATGGCTTTCTCGAACCACGCGAAGGTCTTGGCATCGAGGATTGCGGCTTTCTTGATCACTTCCACGAGTCCTTCGTTGAATTGTTGCTCCGGCAAGCTCGCGAGCAGTTCCGTATCGGCGATGATCGCCGACGGATGGTGGACGGTGCCGAGGATATTCTTGGCTCCCGGGAGATCGACCGCAGTCTTGCCACCGATGGCGGCATCGACCATGCCGAGCATGCTCGTGGGGATATGGATCACGCGGATTCCCCGCATGTAGATGCTCGCGAGGAAGCCTACGAGATCGGTGGTCATTCCACCCCCCACGGCGATGAGGAGTGTGCTGCGTGTGGCGCCGATGGCGGTGAGCTTCTCGGCAAGGTTCTCCAGATTCGAAAGGGTCTTGGTCTTCTCCCCGCTCGGGATACTGATTAAGTTCTTCGTTCCTACAATCATTGCCACATTCTTCGCGATTGTTTCAACGCGCTGATCATGGAGGACCACGATGTGATCGATCATCCCTTTGGATTTCAGAATCTCCGGAAGTTCCTTGAGTACGCCTTTCCCGACAATGATGGGGTAGGGATGGGGGAGATTGGTGGGTGGGGTGAGAGAGATTTCACATAGTTGAGAGTTATTAGTTATTAGTTGTTGGTTGTGAGCTGATGAGGCCATAGTGTGAGATTGAGAAGTGATCTGATGATAGTGGAGCAACTAATAACTAATAACTAGTAAACCAATAACTTTATGCTAACTTCTTCCCCATCGCCCCCGCGATCGCCCGGATCCCTTCCATGCACTCCGTCCAGTGTGCTTCATCGAGTGCTTGCGGTCCATCGGAGAGTGCTTCCTCGGGGCGGGGATGGATCTCGATAATGAGACCATCAGCGCCGATGGCCACCGATGCGCGGGAGGTATCTGCTATCCAGCGGGCTTTGCCGGCGGCATGGCTGGGATCGATAATGATCGGCAGGTGCGTGAGCTCACGGAGAGCCGGCACGGAGCCCAGCGCCAGTGTGAAGCGGACTTCCTCTTCGAATGTTCTGATACCGCGCTCACAGAGCATCACATCGGGATTTCCACCCGCGAGGATGTACTCGGCAGCGAGGAGGAATTCTTCCAGTGTCGCAGCCAGCCCGCGCTTGAGGAGGACGGGGATGCGGCACTTTCCGAGGCGACGGAGGAGATCGTAGTTCTGCATGTTGCGGGCTCCCACCTGGACGATATCCACGTACTTTTCCATCAGATCCACCTGCGCTTCATTCATCGCTTCGGAGATCACGGGCATTTCGTACTTCTCCCCAGCTTTCTTCAAAAATTTCAATCCGTCTTCTCCAAGTCCATTGAAGGCGTACGGCCCGGTGCGTGGTTTAAATGCGCCTCCACGCAGGACCGTGGCTCCATGTTTCTTGGCGAGTGCAGCGGTTTCGTCGAGCTGTGCCTCGGACTCGATGGAGCAGGGACCTGCCATCACGACGAGTGTTCCCCGCGTCCCGATGGTTACTCCATGACTGAGCTTGATTTCTGTTCGATCCTTGCGCTCCCTGGATGCGAGCTTGTAGGGACGGTCCACACGGTCTACCGAACGCACGCCTTCGATATTCTTAATGAGGTCGATTTCCACCATGGTGGTATCGCCGGGGACCGCGATGACCCGGCCATTACTGCCGATGATGTGACTTTCGCAGCCGTACTTCTTCTTCAGGAGATTCTGAATGTGGGTGATGAGCGGCTGGTCGTTTTTCTGGCGGAGGACGATGAGCATACGATGAGGTGGGAAAGGTTTGGAAGAAGTGAGAAAGGCCTGAAAGGTGCTGGGAAGCGGATCTCTTTCTATTCTGAGCGCACCCCTTCGCGGGTGCATGAGGTGATGAGGATCAAGGTTATTCTCATATTCCGCTCATTCGCATACTCGAGAAATTCCGCCTCCTCTCTTGTGGGGAAGCGTACTGCTCAGTTCCAGAAGAGAGGGGATGATTTACGCGCTAAAATAAAAGCCGTACGCGTACGCGGAGGAGAAAAAGGGCAGAGCCGGTACGGAGGTGGCCTTGGACATTGGCTATAGTTTAGGACGAGTTTGCAGACTGTCAATTCCGTATCTCCTGATCTGTTCCTCAGCACCGATTTCCATTGTTCAGTATTCGCTCATGCGGAGAGGCGGGATGGCGTTTGCTAGGCCTTCATATTGCCCCAGATTTTTCAGAATATCTTCTAGGGTGTGTGCAAAGTCTGCGACATGCAGCTTGAGCCGGGCTGAGATAACAGAAACATTGCCGTAGTCATCTTGTATCTCTGTTCCTGGAGAGGCTTTGCCAAAAGCCAATGAAGCATTATCAGAATGGCGTTGCGTGATTGTGGCTTCTGACTTGGGATTATTTACATGTCTTTCAATTGCTGCAGGAATGTTGGCCCCCATTCTTTCCAGCAACATTCGGAGGCTTTTGAGTGCTTCTGGGTCTCCTTGGTAGGAATCTTTGCCCCTTTTACTCTGGTCCAATGGGCCACAATGCACATGCTCTCCCGCTATGTCCTCCACTCTCAGTCTTGTAGCGAATGGTATGGCGCTCGTCACAAAGACCGATCCTGTGCATCGATCGCCTTCTGAGCCACATACTTCCAAGAGCAATACTCTGTCATCTAGAGCTTTCTCCAATGTATGACCGCTGTCTGTAGGGCGAAAGAAAAATCCATGAGGTTCGACAGCTTTTTTGTACTCTTCGATTCCCATTGTATTTCTTGGAAGAAGATGATGGGACTATCAAAAACTCTTCTTGCCATTCGGTCTAGAAGAAAGTCTGGTATTTTTGGTTTACCTCAATTTTCAATATGAAGCGGGAGGAAAGTTTCAATGATGTTTTCCTACTCCACCCAAAGCAGCAGACTCTTCAAATAATCACCTTCCGGATGAAATAAATTGACCGGGTGATCGAGCGCTTGCCGGTGACGGCTCAGGATTTTCACGGAGCGTCTGGCCTGCTTGGCGGCGTGGAAGACGATCGTCTGGAAGAGCTCCGGATTGATCTGGTAGCTGCAGGAGCACGTGAGGAGGAGACCGCCGGAGGGCAGGATACCGAAGGCCAGACGGTTGAGGTCCGTGTACGCCTTCTTGGCCGGCTCCAGATCGGAGCTCCTTTTGGCGAAGGCCGGAGGATCGAGGATGATGAAGTCGTAGGGATGCGCGAGGGGTTTCTTCCGGAGGAATTCGAACGCATCCATGGAGAATTTCTGGAATTTCTCCTTCGGGATCCCGTTTCGTGCCATGTGTTCCTCGGCGCGGGTGAGCGCGAGGGAATCGTAATCCACGGCATCGGCGCACTTGGCTCCGCCCATGAGGGCATTGAGTGAAAATCCTCCCACGTAGCTGCACACATCGAGGACGGTGCGATTTTCTCCAAGTAGTCGGACGAGGCCGCGCATTTCGCGCTGATCGAGGAAGAGGCCGGTCTTCTGGCTGCCTTCCAGCGAGATCAGGTACGTAAGACCGCGTTCGCGCACTTCCAAAACCCCTTCCACTTTGCCAGTTACCCATCCTTCCACGAATTCCAATCCTTCCTTCTTGCGTGCGGGGCTTTGCGACTTCTCGAAGATCGCTTTGGGCTTGAGGATTTCTGTCAGGATATCGCAGACCCAGCTCCTGAGTCGGTCCATTCCGAGTGTGGTGAGCTGAATCACAATCACATCGCCGTATCGGTCCACTACTAATCCCGGGATGCCATCACCTTCCGCATTGATCAAGCGATAGGCAGTGGTATCTTCTTTGGCGAAGAGCGCGGAACGCATCTTGATGGCCTGCTCGATATTCTTCTTCAGTGAGACCATGGGATCGCCCTGCTCGAAGGAGATGGCACGACCGCCGATGTATGCCTTGGAGTTCCAGGTTGCGTAGCAAAGGAATTCTCCGCGGCTGCTTTTCACCTCCACGATGGAGCCATCTTCTACTTTGGGAATCCGGTCCACGGCGCTCACGAAGATCGCGTGATGGCGGTTCTTCAGATGGACATCGAGGTCGGGCTTGATCGTGAGGGTGGGGTAGGTGGAGTGCATCGGGGGGAGTGTAGAGCGGTGAGCGGTAAGCGGATAGCGGGTAGCTTCCTTTTTTTGACCGGTGCGGGATGCTGCGGCAATTGTCTGAACCTTGATTAAAAGGATTAGTGGATTTTCATGATGTTCTTCGAATGAACGTCATCAAGAAATCCTTTCAATCCTCTGAATCAAGGTTCGGACTATGTTCCGATTTCCATTGCCGCTACTCGATGGATTTCCGCTTCATCGAACTTTTGTTGCCTGGCGAGGATCTTCATCAGTCCCAGGTGTGCGGACGCGTCATTCCAGTTCCATTTCAATGAAGTTCGGAATTGCTCTTCCGCTCCGCTCAGATCTCCCTTTGCGAAGAGAATCCGTCCAAGCCCGTCATGGGCCGCGATGTACGACGGATCGAGAGCGATGGCGGTACGGTAGTGGGTGATGGCGCTGTCCGTTGCGCCGGTCTGTTCCTCCACCGATCCCATGGAGAAGAGTGCCTCGGAATCCTGCGGGTTTATCTTCGCGGCGATGGAGAATTGTTCCAGCGCATCGGGTACTTGCCCGGTTGCTGCGTAAACCTGCCCGGCGGCGATGTGGAGCCGTGAATCATCGCCTTCCTTCAGGCGGTCTTTGAGAAGTGCGAAGGCTTCCTCCGGTCTGTTCTTCGCAAGCAGGTCGCGTGCAATGGCCGTGGAGACCGCGACGGATTGCGGTGTCACATCTTTGGCATGGGCGAAGAGGGTCTCGGAGTTCTGCCAGAATCCGGTTTGTCTGATGGAGAGCATCGTCAGTATGGCTATGACCAAACCTCTAGCTGTTGCCGGGATCGCACGCGGGAGTAGGAGTTTGTTCCAGGAGTCTCGAAGTTGAGTTATTGCGAATATTAAAAAGAGGAGGATAGCAAGCAATGGCAGATACATGTAGCGGTCACTGGTGAGGAAGATCGTGTCGATTTTGTGGAAGGTGAGGATGGTGGGCGAGAGGAGGGTGAGGAAGAGAGCTGCGGTGAGGAGCGGCCATTGCACACGCCGGTAAAGGAAGGCGACCCCACTTCGCTCCTGCGGGAACTTCGCGGGGTAAAGGAAGGCGAGGAGTACGAAGAATACGAGAAAGGGCAGGAAGAATGCTGGGTTTACGAAGGAGACTTTTCCCGAGATTTCGTAGAGTGGACTTAAGCCCGTTGGGATGAAGAATTTCTGGAGGGAAAAGAGAGTACTCTTGGCGAAGAGGAGAGCGAGTTCCAGTGGAGAGTTGCTCGCAGCAACGATGCGGGTTTTGCCGCCGATGGAGATGCCCACGAAGAGGATCGAAAGAATGAAGTATGGCCATTTCTCCGACAGGGCTCGCGAAACGTAGGACAGGAATATTCCTGTCCTACGTTTCGCGTCGAAGGACAGGGCATCGATGATGATCAATGCCACCGGTAATGTCGCTGCGGTTACCTTCGACAGCAGGGCCAGGAGGAAGAAGAAGAGACTGAGGGCAAGAAGGCATCCGACTTCGCTCCTGCGGGAGCTTCGCCGGACAGGAGAGGGCAAGAGGGCAAGACGCACATTGTTCCAGTTGCTCTTTTGCCCTATTTCCTTATTGCCCTCATCAAGATTCCGATACCGGAGATACGCGATAATGGACAGAAAGGAGAAGAACGCCGAGAGGAGATCTTTGCGTGCGGTGATCCACACTACCGCTTCGGTCTGCAGAGGATGGACTGCGAAGAGGAGCGCGGCGAAGGCCGAGAGGGCTTGTTCTCTGGTGATCTTCCTCAGGATGATGAAGACGAGGAAAGCATTCATGCCATGGAGGACGATATTCACCAGATGGAAGCCGAATGGATGGAGTCCGTTGATCACGTAATTGATCTGAAAGGTGAGAAACGTGAGCGGGATGTAGAGCTCCGGATCGTACGTGGTGAAGATCGTCTTCAGATGATCGAACGTGATGCCGCGTATTGCGAGATTCCCCGCGATGAGGAAGGCATCGTCGATGGGGGCAAATCCCTGGAAGAGACTTCGTCCGAATGCGGCAAAGGATGCACCGATGAGGAGCAGGAAAAGTGCTGCGGAGAAGATCTGAGGATTGCGAAAGTTCTTCATGGAGTGATTCTATATGTTTTCCCACGAAAGTTCCTTTCCTTCTCTCCTTTCGCTAGACTTCCTCATGATGAATTCCTCTCAAGTTCTCCTGCATTTTTTGCAGTCGCTGGGTCCTCTCGAGTATGTCTTCATTTTCGCCGTGGCGTGTGCGGAGGCGATCGCCTTTGTGGGGTTCTTCGTCCCGGGAATGACGATCATTGTGCTGATGGCCGGCTTGGCGGCAAATGGGTATCTGTCTCCATGGGCTTTGCTTATTCTTGCGATCGCAGGAGCCTTTGTCGGTGATGCGGTGAGTTATCATTTTGGGAAAATGAGTAAAGACTTCCTGAAAAGAAGTTTGAAACTTCGCAAGCACATTGAGCGTGCCGAGCCTCTCTTTCACAAATACGGCTGGGTGAGTATCGGGATCGGGCGATTTACTTCTCCGGTTCGTGGTGTGTTGCCTCTCGTTGCAGGGATTGGAGGGATGCGTCGACGGGCGTTCTATATTGCCAATGCATTCTTCGCCTCTGCATGGGGTATCGCGAGTGTGGCGACTGGCTACTTCCTGGGGTCGGCTTCGCGCATATTTCTCCGTGAATTTCACCAGACCGAGTGGATCGCGGTGGAGGGCGTTGCCCTGATCATCATTGTCTGGTTCTGGATCCGGGAGCGCAGGAAGAAGGGGGGATTGCGGCTCTTTGGTGCGCGTCTATCAGCATCTTCCGGGAGACTTAACAAATAGTAAAAAAAGTGTTATAATAAAACAAATATCCACTATGCCCTCTTCTCTCCCTTCCTCGGCTCCAGTCGTCGGTTTCTCTGGTGAGTTTGGTCGCATCGTGCAAACGATTATTCAGGTGATTCCCGCGTTCGGCTGGCTACTCGTTTCTGTGTCCTTCTTCGCCTACGGGGAGTTTCTTTCTAAGAAGTGGGCGGATCATCCCTCTGTGTCCCTGGCCATTGCCGTCGTTGCCATCGATGCCATCGGAACGGCTCTGTGGCTTCCGGCTATTCTCCATAAGAACACTCTGGCGATCGTCGGATTGCTGTGGCTTCTCATCGGTGCGGTGGCCACGGTCTCGATTGGTCTGTTCGTTTTCAAAGAGACTCTGGACTGGTCCCAGTGGGTGGGGATGGGGTGTGCGTTCGTGGCGTTGGTGTCGCTGGGGAAGTAATTTCGAATATGCGAGTAAGCGAATAATCGACTTCCGGATTGATCGACTTCCGGCTTTTCCGATAATGGATAAGAGGTTATTGCTCTATGCGAATATTTGAGTTTCCTGTCTTCCTGACTTCGTGGCAGACCAGTACACTATGTTCATCACGTTATGATCGAATATCAGCGCATCATTCTGGCGGACAAACTACGGAATTCCGTTTTCGAAAAAGCCCTGAAGTCCGTCATCCACAAGGGGAAGTCGACGGTTTCGGACATCGGGTCCGGTACGGGATACCTCTCCTTCCTTGCTTCGAAGTTAGGTGCGAAGGAGTGCATACTCTACGAAATGTCGGAGCTCCTGGAGCTCAGCCGCACGCTCGCCAAGACCAATGGGATTCGCAACTGCCATTTCGTCTGTGCTCATTCTTCGGAAATATCGAAGCCTCCGAAAACGGATATCGTGATTTCTGAGACGCTTGGGAATATTGCGCTCGAGGAGGGGATTATCGAAACGATGCAGGATGCGAAGCGCTTCCTTAAGCCCGGTGGGACGCTCATTCCTTCCGCTCTCTCACAGTTCGTCGCTCCGCTTGTAACCGATCATCTGTTTCGTGAAGTCACTAGCTGGGATCGCATTAGTGAAGAGTTCACATTCACTGCCGCACGGGAAATTTCCCTGAACAACGTCTACGTTCGTTCGGTGTCTCCATCCGATTTGCTCGATCAGAAAGATGCGATTCAGATATGGGATACCATCGATTTTTCCAAGGCGAAGAATTCTCCCGTTCGCTCTGAAGCCATTCGATGGAAGATGGCTTCGGATGCGCAGGTATACGGCTTCGCTCTTTGGTGGGATGCGACTCTCGTCCCCGGCGTTCATCTTTCTACGAGCCCATCCGCTCCAGAGTCTCACTGGGAGCAGGTCTACCTGCCGGTGCGGGATCCGCTGAAGCTTCGTCATGGTGATCAGCTCGAGCTCCAGCTCGTCGTGGATTCTCGTCGCGAAGTGCGGATCAATGTCGCGTGGGAGGTGCGGCAGATCCGTGGAAAGACAGAGGTCGCGAAGCAGATATTCGATATGCAGAGAGGGATGATTGGGTGAGCCTGTTGAGTGTGCGTTTGGGAAAGGAGTGTTGGCATCGAATAACTGAATAACGGAGTAACGGAATATCCGAACATAGCTGCTTTCAGTCGTCGAATCTTTGGCAGCTTTCCTGTATTCGGATATTCGGATATTCCGTTATTCGACGTCCGCCCATCCGATTATGTAGATCGCTCAACAGGCTCACTGCGCCGGATGCCCCGCATCATACATATTCTGCATCAGCGTCCGTCTCGAAACCCGCGTAAAGGGCACACTGTCACGAGAGACTGTGGCTGGTGACAGGCGTGTGGAGCGACGTGCACGTGGGAGGGTCGGCTGCGAGGGGGGCTCAGGAGATGTGATCGTCATTTCAGAAGAAGACGACGACGAGGAAAGCACATCCTGCATACCCAAGTCCTTCAGGACATCCTCCATCTTCACAAAGGTGGTCGGAATCTCGATGTTCACGGGTGTCGTCCTGCGTTCCACTGTTCCCTGGAATGCGGCGGAGAGGCCGGCTTCGGGAAGAGTGATTGAAGCGAAATATTTCTGGAAGCGGAAGGAGTCATCGTTGCCGGTATCCACTTTTACTTTTACGACAAGTGCCTTCTCGACCATGGTTGCGATGTCCGTGAAGCTATCATCCGCCTCCGTCACGGGAGGACAGCCGGGGCAGAGTGACGGGTCGTTGGTTCTCATCGCATTGGAGAGCACTGCCATAGCTTTCGCGGCGAAGTTCGGCTGCAGCGTGAGTGTGTAGGACTGTCCGTTAATATATCTGGTATTCTCCATTTGGAAAATTGCATCGATCAGCTGATGAACGACGTCCTTGATCTGTTCCTCCGTGAGGGAAGAGACTTGAGCACTCACTGCCTCTTTCCATCCATTTTTCTGAAGGGCATCGATCTGATCCTTTGGGTACGTGATAGCGATCCATCGGCCTTGATAGTTGTTCTGAAATGCGGTGACCTTTGCACGATCATCTGCTGAGAAATCCGTGGTGTTCACCGTCAGATTCGTGAGGCGCACGAAAAGTTTGTCGTGGTACCCGAGGACATCGAATCCCGCGGAGGCGTCGCCCTTCGATCCGATCGTTGCGGAGATGCTCGTATGGAGAGAAAGCTTTGCATTCTTCAAAGAAGTTCCTTCACCCATGCCCTTGACGGAGCCGGATAACTGTATTGTTTCTCCTGCATTTTCAACTTTGGAGAAAAGGCTGATCGTGAATTGTCGGGGTTTCCCGCTTTGGTCAGTGATGGAGAAGAGCAAGTCACTGGGACGTGTGAACAGAGCGAGTGCCGTCAGAGGAAGGGAGATGGCGATGGCGATCGCAGCGAGGCGTAGGGAGCGGATCATGAGGAGTGGGGAAGGACGAAGAGGAGTATAGGAGATTTAGGAGTTGGGACAAGCGGGAGAAATCGGATCCTGCGCTTAGAGCGCACACACGGGTCACAGACCCGTGTTCCTATCGAGGAGTTGATCTTCTCTGATCTTCCATCGCCATTTCCACTCCGACCAACCGGCTTTTTCGGGATTGTCCCATACGTAGCGGATACAGATGCGCAATTGCTCTTCACTTCGTATCAGCTTGTCGAAGTACTCGGCATGCCAGAATCTTCCATTGCGATTGAGCACCTTGTTTGCTTCCTTAGCTGAGAAGGTTTTCCATGAATGGAGGATGGATGATACTGAATAGTTGCCGAGGGGCTGCATGATGACATGGACGTGGTTAGGCATGATGCACCATGCGTACAGCCGAAATTTTGTCCCTTCAAAGAACCGCAAGGCACCAGTGACGATTTCTACAATCGTCGTATTCCGAAGCCAGCACGAACCTCTGCCTTTTTGTAGATACTGTTCTATGGCCTCTGAATGCAGGCGCATCCATTCCTTTCTCTCCCATTCAGTGAAGGGGCGTTTTTGCTGCATTGCCACTTGTTGCAAATCTTCTCGGGCTGCTTTCCATTGTCGTAATTTCTTTTGTGAAGCTGAATCTGCGAGCCGGAAGCAGATATGATAAATACCGTTTTCTCGTGTCCAGTGCGGGAGGTAGGCGCCGTGGCGTTTCAGGATGGGAGAGTCTTGCATGGGATATTGGAATTACTTGGAACGAACGGGCCTGAGGCCCGTTCCACTGTTGTGTGTTGTTTGTTGTTGAAACTTGCCACTCCAACGACCAGTGCTGCGTAATACACCGCCACTATCCATGGGTTTACGCTCTCATATTGCAACGCCGCTCCGGGGACCTGCGCGAGATTTTCTGCGATCGCGACGATGAAGCGGAGGAATGCCCAGGCTGGCATTGCCGTTAAGAATCCCAAGGGCAACCAGAGCACGCTCATCGCGACACAGAGCGCCCCAAAGAGCATCGCGAGTGGGATCGCCGGAGCGACGAGGATATTGGCGAGTGGTGCAATCAGCGAAAGATTGCCGAAGAGGAGGAGGGAGATCGGTACTGCGGCGAACTGCGCGGCGATGGTTGCGGTGAGAGATTCACGAATAGAGAAGGATTCCGGAACGCGTTCCAAATAAGGTTTGATGATCGGCGAGAGTTCGCAGAGTCCCGTAACAGAAGCGAAGGAGAGCGCGAATCCGGCGTCCCCCCAGAGCTGTAGTGGGTTCCAGATGAGCATGGCGACTGCCGTCCAGAGGATCGTGAGGCGCGCTTCGGTTTGTCTCCCAATGCTGATGGCGATCAATCCGAGGATGCCCATGATGGCGGCGCGGACCACGGATGCGCTCGCTCCCACGAAGAGCGTGAAGAGGATGATGCCGATGCTGGCCGGGAGGATGCGCAGCCGGAGCGGAAGCCAGAAGAGCATGCTCATCACCAGCGTGAGGATGATGGTGATATTCGTTCCGGAGATTGCGACGATGTGCGTGAGGCCGACCGTGCGAAAATCATCGGTGAGATTGCGCGGGAGTCCTCGTCGTGAACCCGTGAGCAGCCCTGCGGCAAGCGATGATTCCGGTTCCGGCAGGAGAGTATTCAGTCTGCTTTCGAACCACGTCTTGATCCGGACGAGGGCGGCTATGACGGAAGATCCGTTGCCACTGCTGAGCTTTTGGATTCCCGAAGCCGCCATCACCGCTACGAATCCTTGCGAGCGCAGATAGGGTGCGATGACCGACGATCCTTTGTTGTCTTCCGGTTTCTCCAGCGTTCCATGGACCACAATCCGGTCTCCGTAGTCGAAGGCGGGGAAGCGTCGGAAGTCGGTGACGAGGATGGTTCCTTTCACGGTGAATGTGGTTCCTGTTGCGGTTCTGCGCATCGTGTCTGCATCCACGGTGTAGTTCGTCACTTTTTCCCGTCGGTCCGGTTCGCCGGAAATACTTCCTTCCATGGTGACATTGCTGGTGTAGAAATCGGCGGTTTGCGGCGTTGTCCGGTGAGTCGCATGGGCGAGGGAGAGGAGCGCGATGGCGACTGCGCAGAGGATGGTCACCAGAAGTATTCTTATGGTCTTTTGCTGTTGCATAGTACGAAGCCCGATCACGGCCATTACGATGATCAGGATTGTTGCCCAAATGCCGATGGAAAACGGCGCTTCCGGCCACCAGTGGAGCAGGAAGAGTGTCGTGAGGAAGGCGCTGCAGAAGGAGAACGAGAGACGGCGTGGGGTCATGCCCCCGCATCATCCGGCAGTGTATGGGCGAGCGAAATCCATTCTTGGATCGAAAGTGTTTGAGCACGGCGTTCCGGCGCTATGGAAGCGGCAGAAAGGAGTTCCATGCCCCAGGAGAACGCCCCGAGGGTATTGCGGAGCATCTTGCGCTTCTGGCTGAAGCCGATCTTCGTCAATTTGAAGATCCGTTCGATCAGACGTGCATCCGCCAGCGGAGCAGCGAAGCAGTCGATGTGGAGGACCGCGGAGTCCACTTTTGGCGGTGGGAGGAAACTCGCCGGAGGGACACGCGCCATGACCTTCGGAGTGCCGAAGAGTGCGACGAGGATCGTGAGCATGCCGGCGTCGTTCGGGCTACAGATCTTCTCTGCCACTTCCCGCTGAATGAGCAGGGTCAGTGAACGGGGGAAGACCGCGGATTCCAGGAAGAGGTGCCGCAGGAGGGGAGAAGTGATGTGGTAGGGAATGTTGGCGACGACTTTGTAAGGAGTGGAAGGCATGGGAGTATCGAGAGCATTTCCTTGGATGATTGTCAGGGAAGAAGTTGGTAGTTGGTAGTTGGTAGTGGGTAGTTTCTTCTTATCTGAGTGCAGGTCGCCTGTCCTGAGTGGAGACGAAGGATCGACCTGCGGAGATAAGGTTTGTCTGGTGAATTCTGTGAGGAGGGGAATTAGGCGATTATCAAGTTCTACTGCAATGACATTTTGCGTTTTTTCCAAAAGTTTTCTGGTGAGGATGCCAATCCCGGGTCCGATTTCCACGATCGTGTCCGTGGGTTCGATTCTGGCAACCTCCACTATGCGATCGAGAATCGATTCATCCAGCAGGAAGTGCTGTCCCAAATCCGTATTGAGCCGGAGGTGGTGAGCTGAGAGAAAGGCGCGGACTTCGTCGGCGAGGGAGGGCATTGCGGAGAGCTTGGCAGGGAGAATGGTGGGAGTAAAGATTCACCTGTCAGAGAAGGGAGAGGAAGATGTCCTATCTGTTGTAGATTCTATTGTTAACCATCCCTTATCGTTTCCATTCCATACTACTGGTGTACGAATGTATCTCTCTACGCCCTAGTATTCTCCTATCCCAGTATTCTAGTATTCCAGTCTCCCGTACCCCTGTACTTCCTATGCGCACCTTCCTCTCCCTCCTCCTCTCCCTTTTTTCTGTCACGGCGTTTGCTCAAACGTACGGGACATCCAACCTTCCGTACAGCGATGCGCCGCCGGATCGGACAACGGCGGTAGCTCTTTCATTCCTGACCGATGAAGGGATTCTGCAGGGATATCCGGATGGAACGTTTCGGCCTGATCAGACGGTGAACCGCGCGGAATTCTTGAAGATGGCATTATTGACACGATCGGATATCGCCGTTCTTGCTCCGAACGAAGAAAACTGCTTTCCTGATATTCGAAGTCAAGACTGGTTTAGTCGGTATGTTTGTTTCGCACAAAGTCGCGCCATTGTCCGGGGCTACGAAGATGGTTTCTTCCATCCGGAGCGTCCTGTTCTTTACGCCGAAGCCGTGAAGATGCTTTCCGAGATTTATAATGATGATCCCAAAAACGAAGAATGGTTTCATATGTTTGTATCTGCCGAATGTCAGAAGATGGGGCTGATATCTGATTGTGATCTCGATAAGAATAAATTCTCAGGAAAACCTTGGTATGCGTTTTATCTTTCTTGGGTCGATTATCTTCAAGTGGGAATCAGTGCAGAGGCAGTTCACGAAGTGACACGCGGAGAAATGACGCAGCTTATTGCATCGTTCCTTGCTCTCAGCCGCGGTGATCTCCCTGCTCTTCGCGCTGCTCAATCCGGAAATTCTTCTTCATCCGCCATGTGTGTCGGCTGCGACCGCGACAGTCATGGATGCATTCCTTCGGCCGGGTATCTGTGGTGTGAAACTTCGCAGCAGTGCGTCCGTCCGTGGGAAGTTTCCTGTCCTTCTCTCCAGTCCTCCTCCTCTTCCAAAATCTCGATTTCCTGCGATCCGTATCTCTGCAAGGACGGCAATTCCTATCCTTCCTGTACTCGTCAGGGGAGTCGCATCAGCTATTTCATGGATCCCTGCGCTCTCAATGGTGGCCAAATCAACGCATCTTCGGCTTCCTCAGCGCCTTCGCTTTCCTCGGCTTCTTCCATTCCCGTCACCATCAACATCATCACCGATCCCGATCCCGACCATTCCCTGCGCTCGACATTCCTGAAGCTTGGGTCCGTTTCACCCGTGCTCGCCTGGGCCAAAGCGTACAGCGATCCGGAGCCCATCGCAGTGCGACACATCACCATGACCTTCGACTCTGCCATCCGTTCCATGCAGCAGATTATCCTCTACACCGAGGGTGGGTTTCTCATTGGTCGCGGAACGCTCTATTCTGCAGATGGCAGGATTTTCAAGATGGATCTCTCGAAGGGCGATCTCACCATTCCCTACCGCAATTCCACACGGTTCTATTTGAGAATCCTCACGGGCGAGTATGACCGCGGCGGAACGAGTGGTGAGACTGCACACGTTTCGAGCATCGTCATCGATGGGACAGGACTTTGGAGCTTCGCAGACTACTCCAGCGAAACCATCGATACCTCTGTTGTTTTACCGACTTCTGAAACAGCACGGTCGGTGTTCAATAATATCTCCAATGCCGGTCCTGCAACTGATGTGCTCGCGCCGGGCCCCGGCAGATCGCTCGGCTCCTTTTCCTTCAGTGGCACGCTGGGTGATCCCAATGCGAAGCTGACGCTCACCAGTCTTCTATTTTCCCTCTCAGTTTCCGGTGGCGTGACGGTCAGTAATCCGCAGATTGCGGCGAGAGGATCCGGCCAGAGCACGGCATGTTCGGTCATCAATTCCACGATTTCCTGCCCTGCCCTTCCCGAGTACATCGGCAGCATCGGGAATAGCTCGAAAATCCTTGATCTCTCCGGTGATATCGCCATCGCTTCCAACGTCAACCACGCTTCGCTGAATGTCTCCCTCAACCCCGGCGGCACGGTCACCTCTCCCGGTGCGGCTTCCTGGACGGATGGTACGACCACATTCCAGTGGATCCCATATGATCGGGTGGATGGGACGAATTATCAGTGGTGAGGTGGCTCGTTAACCGGCGGTTTAAACCGCCGGTTAACGAACGTCGAGGATCTCACGAAACGGTTCATGGGCAGCATATTTCCTATCTAAAAGAAAACTTGACATTATATATATATCGTTATGTTATAGGAAGCTCCTTCGATTCAACGGCTGTGTGGTCGTATAGATAAGTCGGGGAGATTCGAAAACAATTTGCAGGAGGTGACGTATGGTGTTCGGGTTGCCGGTCGAGACATTTAACGCTCTGTGGGGAGCGTTCAATGTGGGATGGGGATTTTTGACAATTGTAATGGTCGTTGTTGCATTTGCGACAATCGTAGCCGATCATGACAAAGAACGTCTTCGAGTTTGGAGAATCATAATCGCCTGCTCAATCATTATGGTTTTGATCGAGCTTGTGTCCGTTTACCTTTTCAACTTCCTTCCCCGGGGAGGTTGACCACTGCCGTCGAAAGGGCCAGGGGCGAATCATCACTCGTTGATGACTCGCCCCGAGGTTTGTATTACCCAAATTTTCAGTTATTCCAGCCACAGCGCAGAAGATCTTTCTCCAATGTTCCTTTTTTGATAGTTTCCTCCAAATAGATTGCGAAGACTTCCTGGAAATTCTTTCGTGCTTTGCTTGCAGTATTTCCCTGTGCCGCCAAATCCAAAGCCGGTTCATACGCGACAAAGGTGCGACCTTCTCTGCACATGGTCAGGCTCATTTGCGCTTTCATCCGTTGGATTCTTGCACGATTGCGAGGATCAGAGTCTTTCTTCATGAACGTATTGTATACGGCTTCGCCTGAATTATCCTGGATTCTTGTTGTAGATTTTTCTTATCTATAAGCCAAGATTATGGTGCGGCTACGCCGGTATATTCGAAATTCAATTCATTGAGTATAGTCAGTCCTTTCCAAAAAGAAACAGACCGAGGTATTGCTTCACACTCTTTTCCTGATCATGCCGATACACCTTTGTATCGCCCGAAGTATACGCTCCATTCCGCGTTCCATTTGCTGCATAACCACAGCAGCGGGCTCCAGAAAATCATTGCGCCTTCCCTGACGTGTGAGCGTATTTCGTAGACCACTTGGTGCTTCGATTTCCGGCCAATGTCCTTTGGGCATAGAGATGAAGTGTGGAACAGTTACGATATCTTCAGTGGTGAGATATAGCTTCACGATGGATATGTTTGAGGATTTGTATCACTCTTTTCTTTCATCTCTCTTTAATAAATTTCTGAAAAGCCCACCCAGTTTCTTTCTCCATGAACCGGTCGTATCTGGAGCTTTTTTATTTTCTCTTCTAGGTGAAAGATTCTCCTGATCTGGTTTATAGATGTAGATACTGTATCCGCAGTATATCCAATAAGATCCATCACTTTTGAGTTGGATGTCCTGGATGTCCATTGACCTGCCTAGGAAATCGTTTTTTTTAAATCCATCCCCATCTTGATCTGCGAAGTATTGGATGTGAATCCGTCCCTTTCTTATTTGTCGATGCGGGTTATCTTCGGTGGTGACGATTACATCCATGTTTCCCATATTGCGGTGGTCTCGTTTCGCGATGCGTTCAAATCGGTAGTCACCTTTGTTATTCGCGGGTATTTCGTCGACTTGTTGAATCATTTCCGGCTCATTTCTTCCGGGGGTATACATATAGACGCTTTTTTCGCAGATGATCGCGTAGGAGCCATTGGCTAACCTGACGATTTTCTCCACTGTTGAAGTATAACTTTTGGAACGAGATTCATTTCCTGAGGCGATCGGATATGAGAATCTGACTTGGCCCTTTTGGATCACTCCTTCGTGGTTATCTACCGAATAATCTTGTTCGCCTACTAGGCTCATATCCTTTTTTTTAAAACGTTTCAGTCTATAGACGGGGTTTTCGCAGGGAACGGGAATACTATCGACCTCTGCTCCCTTCAAATCTGGTGCTTGTTCTTGGTGTGAGAGTTCTTCCATAGATTGATTATAACACAAAAACGCAAAAATCACAAAATCTTCAACGGCGCAATGCTCAGCGCGAAGCTCTTCTTCTTGCCGTTATCGAACTCGATATCTGCCACCCCTCCACGCACCGCCGTCACCGTTCCCTGGCCGAAGACGGCATGTTCCACGCGTGAACCTTCTTCGACAGTTTCCTGTGATGCTTCTTCTCCGAAATTCAGATCCTGATTAAATTGGATGGAGGTCGGTTCCGCTTGCCGATAGGGTTCGAGCGGCTTGTGTGCCGTCGCTCGTTCTTCACCTTTTTCCGATGCCCAAGAGAAGGCCGAGAGGACGGTATCGCTGCGGCGTTCGGTGACGGATTCTGGAAGGTCACTCAGGAACCGGCTCGGGGCATTTACCTGCGTCTGTCCCCAGAGCATGCGCGATCTGGCGCAGAAGAGGGTTAAGTGGGTTTTGGCCCGCGTCATCCCGACGTACATCAATCGTCGTTCTTCTTCGAGCTGCTCTTTGTCCCACAGACAACTGGCGTGCGGGAAGATATTCTCCTCGCAGCCGACGATGGAGACGGCGTCGAATTCCAGCCCCTTGCAGAGGTGGAGCGTCATTAGCGTGAGGGCGTCTTCGTTATTGTCTGCGAGCTTGTCGACTTCGGATACGAGCGCGACTTCTTCCAGGAAACTCGAAAGGGATACTTCCGGCTCCAGCGTGTCGTACTTCTTCATGACGGAGAGGAGTTCCAGGACGTTCTGCCAGCGCTCTTCGCCTTCTTCTGTGTCATCCCTGAGCCACTTCTCCAGACCGATGGTCCGCAGGAGCTTCTCCGTGAGCGCACTCACCGCGAGCGACTGAGCCGAGAGTTGCAGATCCCGAAGGAGTTCCACGAAGCCTTTGATCCTGGTAATGGTTCCTTCATTCAGTGCCGGGACGCGATCAGCGTTCTGCAGCGCTTCCCAGAGCGGAAGATTCTGGTCCCTGTTCCACTCCTGAATTTTCTCCAGCGTCGTATCGCCGATTTTGCGCGACGGGACATTGATGATCCTGAGCAGCGAGACGGTGTCGTGGACGTTCATGATCAGGTGCAGGTACGCGAGGATGTCCTTCACTTCTCTACGGGCGTAGAACTTCACGCCGCCGAGAATGCGGTACGGCAGTCCGGCGTGCATGCAGGCTTCTTCGATGAGGCGTGATTGGGCGTTGGTGCGGTAGAGGACGACTTGTTCCCGGAGCGCCACACCTTCGGTGACGCGCTGCTTCGCGAGGCGAATGACTTCCTCTCCTTCGGCGCGCTCATCGCGGACTTCGTTGACGAGAACTTTCGGCCCCTCCTTTCGTGAGGACCACATCGCTTTCTGCGGGCGTCCCGGGTTACAGGCGATCACGGCATCGGAGGCGGTGAGGATGAGCTGCGTGGAGCGGTAGTTCTGCTCGAGTTTGATCTGGGCGGCATTGGGGTATTCCTTCTGAAACTCCAGAATGTTGCGGATATCGGCGCCGCGGAACGCGTAGATGGACTGATCCGGATCGCCGATCACACAGAGGTTCTTCTCTTTGCCGGCGAGCAGCGTGACGAAGAGGTACTGCGCATGATTCGTATCCTGGTACTCATCCACGTTGATGTAGCGCCACGTCGCCTGGTAGCGTTCGAGGATCGCGGGGACCTCCACGAAGAGGCGTACGGTTTCCAGGATGAGGTCGTCGAAGTCGACGGCGTTGTTCCTCCTGAGCGCTTTCTCATAGGCGCTGTAGGCCAGGACGACTTGTTCCATGCGCTCGCTCGTTGCCTGCTTGCGGGCTTCCGCCGGGTTCACCGCTTCGGATTTGAAGCGGCTGATGTACCCGAGGGTCGCTTTGGGTTTGAGTTCCGTTTCGTCAATCTTGAGCTCCCGCATCACTTCTTTCATCAATCTCTCCTGATCATCGGTGTCATAAATGATGAATGTTCTGTCGCGGCCCAGGTGGGTGATGTCGCGGCGGAGGATGCGGGCGCAGACGGAGTGAAATGTCCCCATCACCGGAAGCTTCGCGCTTTGCGAAGTGAGCGATGAGCCGGAATCCATTGGAGAGTTTGGATCGGTGATGTGCAGGAGATTTGTTATACGCGTCTTCATTTCCTTCGCGGCTTTGTTCGTGAAGGTCACCGCGAGGATCTGCCACGGCGGCACACCCTGATGAATGAGGGATGCGATGCGGTGCGTGAGTGCGCGTGTCTTGCCGCTCCCTGCTCCTGCGAGGATCAGGAGAGGGCCAGTGGTGTGTTCCACGGCTTTGCGCTGCGGTTCGTTGAGGCCGTCGAGGAGGGGATCATGGTTCGGCATGGAGCCCGATAGTAGCTTCGCGAATCCATTCTGACCATCAGACTTGTATGGCTTTTCCTTCGCTCAGGGTGCGCAGCAAGCTGTCGAGTGCTTGCAGGGGATTTGCCGTTGATCCTCCGGTGAGAGCGATACAGGTGGCTCGTATAGATCCTCGCTGTTGTCCAATCACTAGGAGTGTTTCGATCGGCTGTAGTTTTTCTCCATTTCTCACAAAGGTTTGTTGTCTTTCGGTCCAACCATGGTAGCCATCGAACGTGCTGTCTGGTGGTCGACAGGGTATTTCCGATTCGGTGATGTGCATTCTGCGGATGCTCATAATGAAGGGGGAAATGAGGAGATAGGTGGGGAATCCAAAAAACCCCGCTTGTGCGAGGTGGATTAGAGACCAGCAACCTCGCGTTCACTTAGGGGGTGACGACGACGAGAACGAGGCCGAGGATGGAGATGATGTGGTTCACGTGTTCTGTTATTCGCTTCGCAATAGTACACTTGGGCGGTTGCTTTCCAAGCTTTTTCAGACACGGCAACCCCGCGTTCACCGTTGAGGCGACGACGGGGTCGGGCCGGTGTATGGAGGGATTCTTGCGCTTAATCATCGTTTTCGTGGGGATCGCGGCCGGTCACCTGTTCAAACGCGTGAGCGAGAACGGCAGGAAACTCGTCCCGTAGGTCTCTCGTGATTCTGAGGATGGTCGGAGAACTTTGCGCTCCTTCGCAGTGCGCCTGGATTTGGAGGAAAGAATCACCGCGGTGATCCACTGTTCGAGAATATTCTGCGATGGCATTTCCATCGCCGCCCGTCAGATTTCGGCAGTGGTCAGCGAATCTTCGCCGGAAGTTTGCAAGCGTCACCGTCTGTTTCCGATTTTTTTCTTCGGGAGGAGGTGAATGCAGAGGATTATGTCTTTCTGCCGGTGCTGTGAGAGTCTCGGTCATGGAGATGGGTGGAGGAATGAAATACAAAAAACCCCGCTTGCGCGAGGAGGAGGAAAACAGAACGTCAGCTCTCTCGCGCTTACCTTGCGGTTGCGACCTTAATAACGAGGCTGACGGTGAGGGTGCGCAGAAGCGCCATGACGGGGAAAGTTTACCTGCTTAGATGTTTCTGTCAACGTCGAGCCGAAAATGCTGATTACACCCCTATGCTCAAACAGTGCTCCACGCGAGCGATACGGGTTTCGTGGTTTTCAATTTTCTCATCATGCTGAACTGTACGATCATGGAAAATGCCGTTGAAGTCATGAACGAGTTGTTCGAGTCTTAGGTCGATGTACACCAAAATATCTTCTCTCATTGTATTCATTTCTGATCGCAAGATTTTCGTCTCTTCCTGGATTTCGCTCTTTATCGCCACATGCATTTTCTGCATCTCCGCTCGCAAGTTACTGTCGACACTCCGAATCTCCGATTGCAAGTTACTGTTGAAACTCTGTATCTCCGCTCGCAAGCTTTTGTCTATATTCTGTATCTCCGACTGTAAGCTTGTGTTATTGCTTTGTATCTCCGACCGCAAGCCATTTTCAGTACTCCGTATTTCCGATCGTAACTCATCGATATCGTCCTTCGTTGCCAACTTCATATCCAGCAGATCCTGCTTTGTCAGTGGAGCTGATATGTTTGATGCTTTCTTGATGCTGCGCTTCAGTTTGCCAGCCGATTTCTTCTTGATTGTCTTCATGGGAATGGAAAGAAAGGGGGGAAAGTTACGAAATTTCAGAGTGCTCTGCTCGTGATTTTCTGAAAAGTTTCCTCGATCAGCGGCGCGTCCACAGTATTGTCCTGTCGCAGTTCTTCGATCTTTGTGAGTTGGCGGTCGAGCTGACGTTCGCGGGTGGTGGTGAGTTCTTCAAATCCCTTGTGCACCGTTTCGAACCGGCTTTGGACGGTCGCCATCTGCTCCTTGAATTTCTCCCATTGTGTGCGGAATCCACCGAAGACCGAGAGCATCTCCCGCGATTTCCCTTCCACGCTGAAGTTATCGATGGACTGGCGGATCACCGCGAGGACGGCGTAGAGACTCAAGGGCGAGCAGAGGATCGTCTTGCCTTTCATCGCCTCATCGATGAGATCACGGTCCACTTCGTTGATGAATCCGAAGATCTGCTCGTTGGGGATGAAGAGGAGGACGTAGTCGACGGTGTTCTCTTCTGGGTTGATGTAGTCGCGCGTCTGCACTTCCTTGATGCGATTCTTCACGTCCTTGAGAAAGGCTTTCTTGTGCTCCTCTTTCTCCCGTTCCGTTTTGGCATCGACGTACTGCTGGTACTGCGAGAAGGGGAACTTCACATCCATATTCAGTGTGAGGTTTTTTGGAAGCTTGAAGGTGAAGTCCGGCTTGGATCCGGTATTGCCCTGCTTGGTCTGCTTGATGTAATTGATGCCTTCGATCAATCCGGAAAGCCGCAGAACATCCTCCGCCATGCGCTCACCCCACTGCCCGCGTTCACTATTGCTCGAGAGGGCGCTCTTCAGACTTCCTGTGGTATCGGTGAGCTCTTTGATCACCTTGGCCGCATTCTCCAGGCGTGTATCCATCTTCGCATGTCCGCTGCCGATTTCCCGCATGAGGGTTTCTACCTTGTCGAGATTGTGCTGCACGGCTTTGAGCGAAACATCGATCACATCTTTCTTTCCCGAGAGCTTGGTTTCGGCGAGCTGCAGGATTTGCTCGGCCTGCCTCGTCATCACTCTCGCGGAGAGGTTTTCCGCTGCCGCTTCCGCATCACTGGCAGATTTCCGGGAGAGGAAAAACGCGGCAGCACCGCCGATGCCGATACCGAGGAGGAGACCGATGGCGAAGATGAGGAGTGTCATAGGAAAGGGATGGTAGCAGAATGTGAGTGGAAGGAAGTGTAGGGGAGGGGTGTACAATTGTCCACTAGTGGATTGGCGATTGAAAGATTAGGCGATTGGCGATTTGTTACCTTCTCTTTGTTCAACGAGAATTGGCCATTGAGTCATTGGCCATTCGAAAAGCTGGAAAACGCTTGCAATCCGCAATTCACTGCGTAAAATGCAGAGTTGTCCGCGCTGCTCTCTCAAGCGGCTCTACGCTCTAACGGCGCGGCAGAGTCTTTTTTGCTCGTCTTTCTCCTCCCCATCCTCCTATGACGCTCAAGACTACCGCCAAGAAACGCCTCATTACCAAGCACCGCACGCACGACAAAGACACCGGGTCTGCGCAAGTTCAGATCGCCATCCTCACCAAGGAAATCGATCTTCTCAGCAAGCACCTCCAGGAGCACAAGAAAGATTTCTCCGCCCGCCGCGGTCTTCTCGGCAAGGTCGCACAGCGCCGCAAGCTCCTCAATTACCTCCGCATGAATAAGCCGGAGGAGTATCAGAGTGTGCTGGAGATGCATGAGCTGAAGAAATAAGCTCTTCGTTTACCCTCATCCTTCGACTAGCTCAGGACAGGTCCCCCGGCCCTTCTCCCCCCTTGCGATTGGAGTGTTGATGGGTGGGTTGTTCTGCGCGTATTGAGCAGGGGAGAAGGGGGCTGTTTGTGTTTTTGTACTTGTCTGTTTTTGAAAAAGAAAAAAACAAAACAACACACAAATTCCCCCTCCTCACGATCCCATCAATCAAAGCAGTCGCAACGCTCAACATTCGTATTACGAGGGAGGAGGGGGCGAGGGGGAGGTCGAACCAGAGCTCGAATGGAGTAGTGTATTGGAGCAGCATGAGCTGAAGAAGTAGGCTCTTCGTTTGCCCTCATCTCCGGCCCTTCTCCCCCCTTATGGAAGGAGTGTTGGTCGGCGGTTGTTTTTCTGTTTTCGAACAGGGGAGAAGGGAGTCTGTTTGTGTTTGTTGTCTGTTTTTCGAAAGAACAAAAACAACACACAAATTCCCCCTCCTCATGATTCCATCAATCAAGGCAGTCGCAAAGCTCAACATTCGTATTGCGAGGGAGGAGGGGGCGAGGGGGAGGTTTTGGCAGAGCACGCATGCGGAAAAATCGCTTTCTCAATCAGCCGCAGTGCTCCGTACAAATCCGTCTCCACCGTCTCGCTTGGGATATGGAGAATCCTATATCCCTGCTCACGCAGAAACTTATCTCGTTCACGATCGTATTCGATGCGCGTTTCGTGGATCCCGCCATCGATCTCGATGACAAGGTGATGCGCCATACAAAGGAAATCGACGATGTAGGGTCCGACGGGAGCTTGCCGTCGGAATTTGCAGTTGAAAAATTGATGTGCCCGAACCATTTCCCAGAGCATGGTCTCGGAACGCGTCATGTTTTTGCGGAGTTGCTGAGCGAATTTCAATTTCTCCTTCCGTTCATTTTCGAAGCGGATTTCTTCGCGCATGTTCGAAATATATCGCTGATCGTGTGCTTCGCAATCAGACAGTCGTACACCTCTTTGATAACGCATTCTTGCGCTGTATTGGGGAAGATTTGTTGATGAATCCCTTTGCTCGTAGTTAATCAGCAGCTCTACACTGAGTCCTTCTTCTACGTTGTAATATGTCAGAAGCAGTTCGCTGTTCACCGAGAAATCTTCAGGAAATTCTTCATGAACTGAGGACCATTGATGGACTCAAGCCGGAAACACAGAAACTGCACATTCTTTCCTTAGTAGCAGCGGAACATTGTCGTTTTGAGTATCTCATCGGAGCGAACGAATTTTGTTTGAGGCTTCGTCATCTACAGCATTGGCTGGGGGAATTCGGAGAACGAAAGAGAATAGAATTTACCGATCCAGAATTGGCCCGAGAGAAATTTCTGGATGAATTTGGCGGCAGAGCTGAGCTCACTTCGAGTGTACGAAGAATTAACGAATGGCTTCGAATGATTCTTTGGGATCGAGGTGAAGTCACTGAAAGCGAGCTGGAAAATCTCATTTTCACCGGAAAATTCGAAGATTCTCCTAAGGAATAGCTCGGTCGATTGGTTGCCGAATTTTCTTCCATTCCTTTACCCAATAATCCATGTCAGAGACTGAACATGAACCGCGGCATTTGGCTCTTCAATCGGTTGTCGATCTCACGACATTTTCCGCACGCATGGAGACCATTGCTGGCTTGGCAATGAATCGGACTGGGTTCGATCCAGGGGCCGATCTGTTTTGCAAGTATCTCAGGGACATGCGCCAGTGGTCCGGCGATCAGTTGTATGTCGATCTCAGAAGAGAATACGGTGAGGAATCGAGAGAAATATTCTTGAATCTGGAAACAGTTGGAGGAAGGGATCGTCTTGAGAGAGATGCGCGAAGCATCAATGACTGGTTGAAGCGCAGTGATTGGAGTGGGAGCGCAGTGACCGCCGAGGATTTGGAAAGATTGATATTTCTCTCTGAAGAAAAAAGAGAAGTGGATGAAGGAACGTCAGGATCAGGGAATTCGTGAGAGTTCTCCCGGGAGCCAAACGGCACTTTTCTCTTTTCTTCATCGGCTTTTGGCGTAAACTTCCCTCAGTTCTTTCCCCCCGTCGCATCCTTTCCCCGCTTCCGGGTTTACAGTGAAGTTCCATGTGTTCATTCTTCGACTACGCTCAGAATGACATAGTTGATGTCCAGAATGACATTGCTGATGATATGGATTTCCCCTGTGAATCCAGATGAGCGCGGAACGATCCAGCGGAGGGAAGAATGACTTTCATTCTTTCCCCTTTCTCGTATGTCCATACTTCCTTCGTCCACTGCCCAGAAGCAGCAGGACTATACCCTCATGCTCGGAGACCAGGAGATGGTCTTCTCGACCGGCCTCATCGGTACGCAGGCCAATGCTACCGTCCTCTGCCGCATCGGCGGGACTGTTGCCATGGGCAACGTCACGGTCAGCGCCAAGGCGCGTGATGTTGATTTCTTGCCGCTGCAGGTGGTCTATCAAGAAAAATACTATGCCGGTGGGCGCATCGCCGGAAGCCGCTTCCGCAAGCGCGAAGGTCGTCCTGCGGATCAGTACGTTCTCCTCGGACGCGTGGTGGACCGTGGTCTTCGCCCGATGATCCAGAAGCACATTCGTAACGATATTCAGGTCTTCTGCACCATCCTCTCGTATGACATGGAGCATGAGCACGATATCGCTGCGGTCAACGCCGCGAACTTGGCTGTCGCCATCTCCGACTGTCCGGCAGACGGACCGCTCGGGACGGTACGCGTTGGTTTGATCGGCGGAGAATTGGTGCTCAATCCTACGCGTGAAGCACGTCTCAAGAGTGATCTCGATATGTTCGTCACCGCCTCCCCGGAGCGCGTGGTGATGATCGAAGCCGGTGCCAATCAGGTGCCTGAAGCCGAGATCGTGAAGGCGATCCAGTTTGGCAAGAAGTGGGCACAGAAGATCGCGCTCTACTTCCAGGATCTCCAGAAGAAGATCGGTAAGCCCAAGATGGAGTTCCCCGCCGTCTTCTCCAATGATGAAGCGATGCAGAAGCTCAAGGACTGGGCGCTCCCGACGATTTCGAAGGCCATCAAAGATCCCATCGAGAAGCTCAAGCGCCGTGCGATGTTCACTGAGCTCATGAATACGTCCGCTGCGAAGCTCGAGGAGACCTATGGTGCAGCTGGAGACAAGAAGGAGCTCATCGAGCTTTATAAGCACGCACCGGAGATGATGGATAAGGTCATCAAGGGCGAAGTGCGCCGTTTGATTCTCGATGAGGGAACGCGCATGAGCAGCCGCAAGATCACCGAGATTCGTCCGATCAGTGCGATGGTGGATACCCTGCCGAATTTCGTCCACGGCAGTGCGCTCTTCCAGCGCGGCGAGACGCAGGGTCTCACCACGGTCACGCTGGGAGGACCCGGTGTGCAGCAGATATCCGAAGGCATGGAAGGCGAGCACAAGCTCCGCTACATGCACCACTACAACTTCCCGCCGTTCTCCGTGGGCGAGACGAGCAATCGCCTGATGGTGGGAAACCGCGAAATCGGACATGGCAATCTCGCACAGCGTGCGCTTGAGCCGGTCCTGCCTCCGGTCGAGGGCTACCCCTACACCATTCGCACCGTCACCGAGATTTTGGAGAGCAACGGTTCGTCCTCCATGGCCGCTACCTGCGCTTCTACCCTCGCGCTCATGGCAGCCGGCGTGCCGATCACCGCTCCGGTTTCCGGTATCGCTTTAGGTTTGATTTCCGATGAGCCCAACAACAAGTACATCGTCCTCTCAGACCTGCAAGATGAGGAGGACTTCGGTGGCGACATGGACTTCAAGATGGCCGGAACTGAGAAGGGTGTCACCGCTATTCAGATGGATATCAAGATCAAGGGTCTGCCTGATTCCGTCTTCGAGGAAGCCATCGAGCGCTCGCGCACGGGTCGCCTCGAAATTCTCGCGGTGATGCTCAAGGCGATCCCCGAGCCCCGCAAGGAGATGAGCCCGCATGCGCCCCGCATCGAGATCATCCAGGTGAATCCGGAGGATATCCGCCTGATCATCGGTAAGGGCGGCGAGATGATCCAGAAGATCACCAAGGAACTGGGAGTGGAGATCGACATCGAAGACAGCGGTCTCGTGTACGTCACATCGGTGAACGGCGAGTCCATGGTGAAGGCCAAGGAATGGATTCAGGGCATCGTGTCCAAGCCGGAAGTCGGCAAGGTCTACGATTCCAAGGTGGTCCGCATCATCCCGGGAGTGGGCGCCATCGTGGAGTTCCTCCGCGGTAAGGACGGCATGGTTCACATCAGCGAGCTTGCCTGGACCCGCACCGAGCAGGTGGAGGATGTCTTGAAGGTGGGTCAGGAAGTGAAGGTGATCGTCATCGAGTACGACGCTCAAGAAGGCAAGACGCGCCTCTCGCTCAAGCAGATGACGCCGCCACCCGAAGGATTCCGCGCTCCGCCTCCGCGTTCCGGAGGATTTAGCGGGGGACACCGGGGACCGCCACGCAGATAGCTGGTAGCGAGTAGCGGTTAGCGAATAGCAACAAAGCCAGTCATGTCATGGTGAGCCGCGTCGAACCATGGCATGACTGGCGTGATTCTTGATGATACGATTCACTACAGAAAATATTCATGATGCTGCCCGCAGGTCGATCCTTCGACGCGGCTCAGGACAGGCGACCCTCTCTGTCTTTGATTGAAATTATGGCAGCACCGCCGTCATCCTATTCGTCACCCTCTCCATCAGCCTCAAAATATTCTCGAACGATTCATGGCGCTGATACGGTGAGCGGTCGCGCCAGAGCGGGGTGATCTTGTGGACGACGTGGAGGAATTCCTCAAGCTCTTGCACGCTCTGCTTCTGGCGGGTCCAGTCCACACCGGCGATGGAGCATTCGTCGATGAGCTGATTGATGCGGTGAAGGGTGCGGTGGACCGCTTCCTGGAGGAGTTGTTCTCGGCGTTCATCAATGGTGTAGAGGTGGTTATCTTCGGCGTCGTAGAAGTCCGGAATCTCCAGAAGCAAACTTTGGCCGAGCTTGTAGGCCGTGGCGAGATCTTCCCAGTCTTGCGGGGTCAGAGATTCCCTTCGTTCGACCTTTCCGAGGATGCGGTCGATATCCTTGCGGATGATGAAGAAGCCTTCGCGGGTATTGTGGAAGACGTCTTCGTACGTGAGGCGGTGGATTTCCTTGAGGGCGATCTCCTGTTCCTGGCTCACGAGTCTGGTGATGAAGACTGCGAAGATGATGAGAGCGGAGATGCTCTGGATACTCGAGAGGACTTTGGAAAATCCGTACGGCACGATGTCGCCGTAGCCGGTGGAGGTGGCAGTGACGATGCTGAAGTAGAGGCTGTTGCCAAGTTTGTCGAGCAGAGGAAGATTGATGAGCGCTTGTGGAGCTTGTTCGGGAATGAATGTCGCAAGGAGGGCATAGCACATGGCAAATCCTGCCGTGAGTACGATCCAGAGGGAAAAGAGCGTGGAGTAGGGGAGAGTAGTGACAATCTCCACGGCACGCTGGTGAAGGGAATGCCTTTCGTGGTTGATCTTCACTGGACGCATTTCAATATTATTATAACATATTTAGTATATTATAACAATTACTCGGACTTCGGCTTCTCATCCACCTTCTGCGGTTCTTTCTCGGTTTCCGGAGGGGCCTTCGTCTCTTCCTTCTTCTGTTCTTTGTCTGTCGCCTTCTCTGGCTTCTTCTCGGGGCTCTTTCCCGATTTGCCGCCGTGGTCTGTGACGAAGAACCCTGAGCCGTGGAAGTGAATGGTGGGCGGGGCGATGAGCTTCTCTGTCTCCTTACTTTTGCATGCCGGACAGTGCGGGACTTTGGTGCTTCGGAAGGATCGCTTGAACTCGAAGATCGTACCGCAGTCAGCGCACTGGAAGTCGAAGGTAGGCATAATCGAAGTGTAGCAGAGGTGTTGGGTCGGTGGGTGTTACGAGCCTGTTGAATGTTGGAAAGGTTTGGAAAAGGTTGGAGAGGCCTGAAAGGTTGACTATGAAATTCTGGCTAATCACTGTTTCTTTGAAAATTGTCGAAGATTGCAATTCAGTCGGGGTTCTCTGCTTGCTCTGAGTACATCGTCTACCGCTTGTTTTTCGAGGTACATGTGCAGCGCTTCTTGGATGATCATCGCATATGATTGTCCTTTGCATTTGCTCATGCATTCGAGTCGACTTCTGAGCCCGGCGGAGATCGAAATGGCAATTGTGATCATATCACGGAGGAATGGTAGTGATTTTCTCGACTCCGGCAACTTCATGGCAGTCAATCCCTTCTGTTTCCTTGCGCACAGTTTTCTCCTTCTGTATAAGTATCCGGCTTTTAGCCCCCTAAACGGGGCAGTAAAGTTTCGCTCTTTCCATTATTGATGGCCGCCCCGTAAAACGGGCGGTCATTTTTTAGTTGTACGCAGTTTGAGTATCTTGCGGGCTTCTTCGACGGTGTATCCTTTACCTTCGCGGTATTCCTTCCTTGCCTGCGCCACCTCGGCGATTAGCGATTCCAACGAATCCGTGGGTGACACGCCTTCGATACGGGCAATCGGAACGGCATGTCGCATGATCACGAAGTGTATGTTTTTCTCCTGAGCTTCTCTCAGGTATTTCGTCATGTTGGCGCGAAATGTGCGGATGCTGACGGTGCGGGTGGTGGACATGGGAGGGAGTGGGGGAAGCATTGAAAGTGTACACAACTTGGTACACAATTTCAAGTTCCTGTTCTGAGTGGCAGTGTTCATGAGCGCATCTTAGTTAGGCCATGGAATCTGCAACAAGAAAACAATCGTTCACCCACATGTATTTTCAGTGAAAGCGAAGTCGAGATGCTCTCAATTCTTTTCACCCCTACGCTCCCTTCCTGTACACTTTTCGCATGCTCCCCAAAGCCTACGACCCCACATCGTGCGAAGATCGTATCTACAAGCTCTGGGAGGACAGTGGTGCCTTCAAGGCTGACCCGAAGAGCTCCAAGGAGGCCTTCACCGTGAGTATGCCGCCACCGAACGCTACCGGTCAGCTGCATTTGGGGCATGCCGTGATGCTGGCGCTGCAGGATATTTTCATTCGCTTCTCACGGGCACGCGGGAAGGAAGCCCTGTGGATTCCTGGCACCGACCATGCGGCCATCGCGACGGAGAGTGTCGTGATCCGCAAGATCCAGAAGGAGGAGAAGATCAAAGATCCCCGCGGGCACTACGGAAGGACGGAATTGGTTCGGCGCATTGCGGAATTCGTCGCGCAGAGCCAGGCCACCATCCGCGGCCAGGTCCGCAAGATGGGCGCGAGCTGCGACTGGAGCCGCGAGCGGTACACCATGGATGCGTCGCTCAATCGTTGCGTGAATGAGGTCTTCCAGAAGATGTACGCCGATGGGCTGATCTACCGCGGGAACAGAGTGGTGAACTGGGATACTGCCCTGCAGACGACGATTTCGGATGATGAAATTGAATATGAGGATCGTGAAGGTTTGCTCTATACCTTCGAATATTTATCCGCAGAGCAGACGGGTGGGGAAGCTCTGTGCGTCGCTACCAGCAGGCCGGAGACCAAGCTCGGCGATACCGCGATCATCGTCCATCCGGATGATGAGCGGTATGAGCACCTCATCGGCCGGCATTTCGAAGTGGCGTGGCCGGGAGGAGTGACCGGGCACGTCACGGTGATTGCCGATCATACGGTGGATCGTGAGTTTGGTACTGGCGCCATCGGCTGCACGCCTTTCCACAGCAAGATCGACTATGAGATCTGGCAGCGGCACAAGGAGGAGATCATTGCAGAGCCCAAGCAGATTATTGGCGAGGACGGCTTGATGACCGAGAATGCCGGGTCTTTCGCAGGTCTTTCGGTGGAAATATGCCGGCAGAAGTTCATCGAGGAACTCCGGGAGAATGGCCGACTCAAGAAGGAGGAGAAGTACACGCAGCCGCTCTCGATTTCGTATCGCAGTAAGAAGCCTGTGGAGCCGCTTCCCAAGCTGCAGTGGTTTATCGATGTGAATAAGAAGGCCGTTGTCTGGCCCATTCACAGAGCAGGTCTTCGACCTGCGGACTTATCACCGAGGCCCGCTGATCCTAAGATGAGCCTCAAAGAAATAATGCAGCAAGTGGTGAGGACCCACGCGATTCGCATTATTCCCGACCGCTTCGAACGCACGTACTTCCAATGGATCGATCATCTTCAGGACTGGTGTATTTCCCGTCAGATCTGGTGGGGTCATCGGGTGCCGGTTTACTATTGTGTGAAGTGTGCGGCTGGAATGAGCGGCCAGAGTAGCTATGAGCGATTAGCTATGAGCGATGAGCTCAAAGCTCAAAGCTCAAAGCTCAAAGCTGAAGGCGTACCTGGCGCTTTCGTCTCTTCTCAGTCGCTCAACGTCTGTCCCGAATGCGGCGGGAAGGTCGAGCAGGATCCCGATACGCTCGACACGTGGTTCAGTTCCGGCCTCTGGACATGGTCCACGCTGATTGATCCCGCGATGGCGCAGGATATGTCTCTATCCCTCGAAGATTTACTCAAGCTCAGCCCCGACTTCCAGAAATTTCACCCGACCGCGGTGATGGAGACGGCGTACGACATCCTCTTTTTCTGGGTGGCGCGGATGATCCTCATGACGACGTATGCGACCGGCCAGATTCCCTTCAAGACGGTCTACCTCCACGGCCTTGTGCGCACGCGCGAGGGCAAGAAGATGAGCAAATCCGATCCTTCCACCTGCATCGATCCGCTGGAGATCATCCCGCAGTACGGTGCGGATGCGTTGCGCTTGGCGATGATTGTCGGGCAGATGCCGGGCAATGACTTTCAGCTCTACATGGAGAAGATCGGGGGGTATCGCAATTTCATCAATAAGCTGTGGAATGCGTCGAGGTTCGTTCTATTGCAGTGTGAGAATGCCAAAGCTGATCCGAAGAAGCTACAAGCTACAAGCTACAAGCTACAAGCACCTGCGGAACTATCCTTAGCGGATAAAGCGCTGCTTTCAGAATTACAGAAACTGATTACTGATGTGACCGAGGGCTTGGAAACGTATCGCTTGAGTGAAACAGGGGAGCGGCTGTATAGCTTCGTGTGGGATTTCTTCTGCGACTGGTATCTGGAGCTCTCCAAGGGTGAAGCGCATTTGCCGGTGCTGGTTCATGCACTGCGGACGATCGTTCAGCTTCTTCATCCCTATTGTCCGTTTGTTACCGAGGAGCTCTGGGAGGCGATTAAACCCGAGGGAGCTGGCTTACTGATGCTTGAGCCATGGCCGGTGATCGATGAACGCCTGCGCGATCCTATTGCTGAAGAGCATTTCGCGTTGCTCACGAATGTCATTACCTCGATCCGGCAACTGCGTGCGGAGTATGGCATTGCACCGGAGGCGAAGATCGTCGTCAGTATTTTCTCTGATGATCATCAGCCGCTTCTGGAGTCACAGAAGGAGCATATTATCCGCTTGGCCCGTCTTTCGTCATTGGCCTTCGAAAAACCCAAATCTTCCAAGGGTATTGTGAGCGCGTTCCTGAAAGGTGCCGAGGTGCACGTTTCGCTCGAAGGAGCCATCGATCTCCCGAAGCTGAAGGCGAATTTGCTTGAGGAGAAATTGAGCCTGAAGCAGTTCCTCGATCGGGTGGACGCCAAGCTTGGGAATGCCAAGTTCATGGAGCATGCGCAGCATTCGGTGATTGAGCTCGAGCAGCAGAAGCGGAAAGATGCGGAGGAGAGGATGGCGAAGGTGGAGGAGCGGTTGAAGAGCTTGAGTTGAACGGGAGGTTTGAGACGATGGAAAGAGGTTAGAGACGCCTGATAGGTAAAGCAGGAATATCCTTTCGGCTTCTATAACCTCTTTCCTTTCCTCTTGAGCTTTATCAAATAAACCTTTGCAGGTACATGGAGTTCGGGAAGACGAAGATGTGCACTAGGAGCCAAATGACCGAGCAGACGCGGGCGGGCATTACGAGATGGGGATAATGTTTGGCGATGATGTATCCGACGATGAGCATTGCCGGATCAGCGATCAGTCGGTTGGGCCAAAATTCCACACCCTGGAACCAGTACTGTATCCCCCCCCCCTGCAAGCCCTTCCTCCAAATAGTGCTCAAGCGTTTCCCACATGTACGCCACGCAAAGCACTCCCATGAGATTGAAGTACCATGAGTGGTGGTCGTGATCTCTCCCGAGGAGCTTTCGCAATGCCGAGTGATTACTCTTCTTCACGGCACTGCCCACAGAGATGCCGCTCAGCACATGCTCAATGCTCCAAACATCGAAGATCGCCTGCGTTTTGTAACCCCAGAGAATGGCGAGGAAGGACACGGATCGGAGCATACAGATGAGGCTGAAGAAGTGACAGAGGCTCGAGAAGTCAGAAAGGTTATTGCGGTATAACCTATCAGGCATCTATAACCTCTTTCCTTTCCTCTTCAACCTCTCATCGTACCTCTCCGATCCTCCCAAACCCACTGGGCAATCTCTTCTTAGGGCCACTGCTTTTCTCCAAGCTCGTCCCGCGGACGATGCTTCCGCGACCGAATCGGGTGCGGACTTCATCGAGGGAGCGCTGGATTTCTTCGGCCTTGTCGACGGTTTTGGTCTCCTCGAAGAGCGAGTACTGGGCACTGCCGCGCGGGAGGAGCTCCAGGAGGGCCAGGCCGGCTTGGGTGCAGCCCTGGACGCAGGACGGACGGATACGTTCGAAGCAGGTTTTGATGTAGGACTGGAGCCTCTCCTCGGTATCCAGACGTTCGGGGAGCTTGATGGTTTCGCCGTAGTAGTGATATTCCCGGTCCCGCAGCCACACGGATACGCCGCGGCAGGAGAGGCCTTGTTGCCGCATCCGGAGGATCGTGATCGCGGCGTGCTCCATGACGGTACCGAAGATCATGCGCATGTCGGTGGTATTGCGAAAACTGCGGCAGCGGGAGATGGACTTGGGCGGCGGCGACTCGTTGACGACGGCGAAGCGTGGACGGCCATTCAATTCTTCCTGCATGTCCGTTCCGGGCTTACCAAAGAGGTGGACGATCGTCTGAGGATTTGCCTGAGCGATGTCCCACGCTGTCTGCCAGTTGAGGGATGCGGTATGGACCTGACGGGCTCGGCCGATTCCGGGGATGGCAGCGGCGGGACGATCACGAAGAAATTGAAAATGGAAAATTGACCCCCCTTCGCTTCCCGGAAGCTTCGGCGGGGCGGGAAATGGAAAATGCACATTCTTGTCCGTTGTCACAATCGTAATTCCGCTGGGTTTGCGATATTCGCTCGCCATCTTCGCGAGGAGCTTAGTTGGTGCGATGCCCACGGAGACGGTGAGTCCGACGGAGAGCGCGATCTTTTTCTGTATTGCCGCTGCCCATGTGTGGGGATTCTCCGGGATTCCTTCCACGATACTGCGCAAATCCACGTACCACTCATCTACGGACATCTGTTCCACGAGTGCGGCATTGCTTCGCAGGATTTCCTCGATCTGCTCCGACGCGCGGCAGGCTTCGGTGAAGTCCGAGAGCCTCGTAATGGCCTCAGGACACAGCTTCCTGGCATCTGCCAGACGCATGCCGGTTTTGATACCTTTGGCTTTGGCCGGGTAGCTCGCGGCAATCACCACTCCGCCTCCGGCTCCGAGAGCGAGAATGGGCTTGCCTTTGATCTTCGGATCCATGCGCTCGAGGACGGAGGCGAAGAATGCGTCGGCATCTAAGTGCGCGAACATTGAGGTTTAAAGGTTTGGATAAAGTGAGAAAAGCCTGAAAGGTGAGTTTCGAAACGTTGAAAAGTTGTGCAGCAAAAACCTTTCTGGCTTTTCTAACCTTTTCCAAACCTTTCCAACCTAGTACTTCCTCATCACCCCCCTCACCACCCCCGCCACCTGCAGTTCTTCGACCGCGTACATGTCGGGGAAGTCGGGATTCTCCGCTTGCAGGTAGTACTTTCCCTTATTGCGCTTGAGGCGCTTGAGGGTGAATTCACCGTCGAGGATGCCCACGACGATTTCGCTGATGTGTGGCTCTGCTCCGCGCTCCACCACCACGATGTCGCCCTCCTGGATGCCGGCATTGATCATGCTGCTGCCTTTCACACGGAGGAGGAAGGTCTTCGCGCGGTCACGGACGAGGAAGTCTTCCACGTTCACAAGCTCTTCCGCCTGTTCCTCCGCCGCCGTGGCGAAACCTGCGGCGATGGGCCCGAAGAGTGGGAGGATCATGGGCTGAGGTGCGTCGTCTGCCGTTGGCATTTCCAGGATTTTGATGCGGCCTTTGGGGTCCTTCTCGATCTGCTTTTCCCGTGCAAGGGCATTCACCACTTTGGCGATCGCATTCTTGCTCCGCACTCCGAAGGCGAGAGCGAGATCCGCAAGCGAAGGCGAGTAGCCCCGCTTGATCTGGAATTCCCGGACGTAATTGAGGACGGTGCGCTGGTGGGGAGTGAGCGGCATAGACAGAAGGGGAAGGGACCCCACTTCGCCCGCACTTCGCGCTATGCGCTTCGCGGGGCTTCGCGGGGGATGAACGAACGTACACCATCATAGGTGTACGATTGTCTTCGGTCAAGGGCACGGATTTTCTGGTTTACTGGTTTGATGGTTTACTAGGTTTCTTCTCTTGGGAACGGGATTCTTTTTTAATTGAGGAGCGGGATTTCTTTCTGGGGAGCGGGATTCTTTCCCGCGGTTTGCATCTTTCAACCCTGAGCGCGGGTTTCTATCCGCATGATGGGTGAAATCCCCGGTATAATCGTCCCATGATCCGCGATCTTCATGAATCCGACCGGCAGGCAATTCTCGATTATTCCTATCAGCGGGAAATGGAGAACATGTTCGTCATCGGAAGTTTCAATCGACCGAAGACGTTTGAGCTGAACCGGTTCATTGGGATTGAAGAGGATGGCAAGCTCATGGGTCTGGCGACGGTGTTTCTGAATTATGCATCTTTCGTAGTGCATGCGGCTGAAAGATCGGTAATCGATCAGCTCGTGGACGCCGTCATGGATCGTGGTTTGAAGTTCAATACTGTACCAGCGTTTCGCCGCTACGCAGAGCCGATGATTGAGCGACTGCGCTCGAAGTATCATCTGGAACCGCAAAAGATTACGGAGGAGACAGTGTTTATTCTCCCAAAGGGAAAATTCTCACTTGTCGAGAGTGAAGCGATCATTGCTTCCGAAGAGGATCGCGAAAATTGTGCGCGGCTTGAGCTCAATGGTCCGCTTGATGTCCTTACGCAGCAGCAATTGCAGAATGTGCATCCCCAAGAGACGACGGTGATCCATAGTGATGGAAAAGTCGTTTCCAAAGCCCACATTCACGCACTGTCGCGTCACTATGCGCAGATCGGCGGCGTCATCACGTTGCCTGCGTATCGTCGGAAAGGATTGGGACGGCAGTGTGTGAGTGCTCTCTGTGCTCATTGTTTCGCTTTGGGTGTGGAATCAGTCATTCTCTTCACGGCGGATACAAATATTCCGGCACAAGGACTGTATAAGTCACTGGGGTTTGAGCCGGTGGATGCATTCGTGATTGCGGAGTATCCCTCACCCTGAGCGCGGGTTTCTACCCGCATGATGGGAGAAGAAATTACGGCAAATCAATCCCAAATTCCCGCAGCGCCTTACGAAGCATTGGGATGTCATTCTTCTTATCATCGTGCCAGTAGGTTTTCATACCCATTTTCTCGGGAGTGACCAGGTTCCTTTGCTGGTTATCGATGAAAAATGCTTCGGAGGCTTCGCATTGCGCGGCCTTCAAAGCTGCATCGAAGATCGCGGTGGTTCCATCATGTTTCATTGCATGAATTTCAGCAGAATTGATGATCGGTCGGAAGAGCGTATCGAGTTGCATATTCTCTCTGAGCAGAGCCATGCGCTCAGCGGTGTTATCGGTGATGATTCCGAGTATGTATTTCCCGAGCAGGAATCGGACGATGACAAACATCTCATCATTCGGTGTTACTTTCTGGAGCGCAATGCGGAGGGTATCGGGTGGGATTTCCTGACCGATGTGCTGACAGAAGGTGCGCCAGACATCGGCATATATATACTAGTTTCACTAAATAATTTCGAATTTAAGCGTTAGCAAAGTCTTCAG